>CAZQFS010000137.1:0-7387 GCA_964592755.1 uncultured bacterium
CTGCTGGGCCGTTGGTTCATTATAGCCGAGGCCGCTCAGGAGGTCAAACCGAACCAGCAAGAAGGCCACATTCCGTCTTGAGGTTCGTCTTCTCCTAGTGAGCCGGTCTCAGGGCGCAAACGGCGTGCCGGTGGTCCAGCAGTGCTGAGGCACTGGCGGCTCGGCCGTGGAACGAGACTCAGGCGTGTTCCGTCAGGCCAACATGGTCTGGACCGTCAGGTTGCTCAACCGCCCGTTTGGTCAAGCTCCCGTTTGAGCCGGGCAAGGAGGCTGAGCGCTTCGATGGGGGAGAGGCGGTTCGGGTCAACTGATTCCAGTCGCTCCAAGACCGGATGGGGCGGAGCGTCGGCAGCGTGGGAAGTCATGGAGTTCGAGGCACGACCAGAGATGTCGGATAATTCGGGTGCTTCCCTCGCCTCGAGTTCGGCGAGGAGCACATGCGCGCGTTTGATTACCTCGGACGGCAGGCCGGCCAGCCGCGCGACCGCGATGCCGTAGCTCTTGTCGGCAGGGCCCTTCTTGAGCTTACGCAGGAAAAGCACGTTGTCTTTGGTTTCCTTCACCTGAAAGCTGTAGTTGGCAGCCCTGGATAGCATCGCGGTGATTCCGGTTAGTTCATGATAGTGGGTGGCAAAGAGGGTGCGGGGACCGGCAGTGCCGGAGTGGAGGTATTCGACCGCAGCCCAGGCAAGAGCCAGGCCGTCGTTGGTTGAGGTGCCGCGGCCAACTTCGTCTAGAATGACCAAGCTGCGCGTGGTGGCGTTGTTCAGGATGTTGGCGGTCTCGGTCATCTCTGCCAGGAAAGTAGAAACCCCGCGCGCAAGGTCATCGGATGCGCCGATGCGAGTGAAGACCTTGTCGACGACCCCGATGTGGACCGACTCGGCCGGAACAAACGACCCGACTTGGACCATGATGGCGATGAGCGCAACCTGACGCAAGTAGGTTGACTTACCGGCCATGTTCGGACCGGTGAGGATGACAATCTGGGGGTTGAGGTCGCGACCAGAGATGTCGGTTATTCCGGTCATGTCCCTCTTCTTTCCCTCAAGTGCGGTGTCATTAGGAATGAACTGGCCGGCAAGCAACCGCTCAACCACCGGATGGCGTCCGGCCTTGATCTCGAGCAGGTGCGAGTCGTCTACGACGGGTCGGACGTAGCGGTTCTCGCGCGCAACCTGAGCCAGACTGGTGAACGCGTCGAGCTCAGCCAGAAGCGAGGAAAGCGCGAGGATGCGCGGGACTTCTTGCGCAACCCGGCGTCTCAGGTCGCAGAAGATATCATACTCGAGCCGCTTGATGCGCTCCTCAGCGTTGAGGACCTTGGCTTCGTACTCCTTCAACTCCGGGGTGATGAATCGCTCGGCATTGGCCACGGTCTGCTTGCGCAGGTAATTCTTGGGCACTTGGGCGAGCCAAGACTTGGTCACCTCGATGTAGTAGCCGAAGACAGAGTTGTAGGCGACGCGCAGGTTGGGGATGCCAGTTCGCTGGCGCTCGGTCTCCTGCAGCCGGGCGATGAAGGCCTTGGCGTCGTGGGCCAGGACGCGCAGCTCGTCCAGTTCGGAGTTGCAGCCGGGGCGGACCAGTCCACCTTCGTTGGTGGCAAGTGGCGGGTCGTCAACCAGGGTGCCGCCGATATCCTGAACCGTGGCGGAAAAGTCCTCGATGCTGCTGCTGATGCGACGCAGCGCTTCGGCCTCAGTGCAGGCCAGCAGCTTCCTGAACTCGGGTGCTACCTGGAGCCAGTTAGCCAGGCTGACCAAGTCACGGGCATGAGAACGCTCCAGGGCCACGCGCGAGCCCGTGCGCTCCAAGTCGCCAAGCCGAGCCAGCGCGGCCTGCACATCGGCCAGGCACGAGCCCGGGGCCGCGAGCGTCTGGACCGCATCCTGGCGACAGTGGATTGCCGAAACATCGAGCAGTGGAGCCAGCAGCCAGCGCCGAAGGCAGCGCGTCCCCATTGGGGTGCGAGTCCTGTCAAGGACGGCAAACAGGGTTTGGGCGGTACGGTTGGCGTCGTCGGCGTGGATGCGCTCGACCAATTCGAGGTTGCGACGGGAGATGCGGTCAATCAACATGTAGTCGGCTACTCGATAGGGCGAGATGCGGCGGATGTGCGGCAGGGCCGAGCGCTGAGTCTGTTCGAGGTAGTGCAGGACCGCGCCGGCGGCGCAAATCCCTTCGCTCAACTCCGCCACTCCGAAACCCTCCAGGTTGGCCACACCGAAGTGGGAGGTGAGTTTGTCAAAGGCAAAGTCCTCGGTGAAATAGTAGTCGTCGAGTCGGGTGACGGTGGTGATTGAAGCCGGGAGCGCATCGTCGGGATAACTCTGGGGTAGCAGCAGCTCTGCCGGAGCGAGCTTCTGGACCTCTTCGGCGAGAACCGCTGCCGGCACCTCCGCGACGGAGAACTCTGCTGTCGAGACATCGGCAAACGCCAGCCCACACGTGTCGTGTGCCGGGGCAAGTGCGACCAAGTAGTTGTTGCGCTGGGACTCAAGCAGGCCGGGCGTGGTAAGCGTGCCGGGCGTAATTACCTCGACCACGTCGCGCTTCACCACCGCTTTGCCCGGCGTGGGGGGCTCCAATTGGTCGCAGACCGCAACCTTGAAGCCTTGGGCCACGAGTCGAGCCAGGTAGGTATCAAGAGCCTTGGCCGGGACCCCGGCCAGGGGCACGCGGTGCTGCGGACCATGCGGCCGGGATGTAAGGGTCAGGTTGAGCGCGCGAGCGCCGGTCTCGGCGTCCCCATAGAACATCTCGTAGAAGTCCCCGACCCGGAAGAGCAATAGAGCATCCGGATGGGCTTCCTTGATGCGGCGGTACTGGGTGAGCAGCGGGGTCAGACGTTCGGACATGGGGGAACGGAGTCGCTGAAGCATGCCGTCAAGGGTGCAGGGGGGGCGGAGTGAATACCACTCGTGGTCAGGCGCCGGGGTGGATCTGGTCCATGACCGCCTCAAGCAGGGCTGCAGCCCGGGCAGACTGCCCAGCCTCGATATAGAGCCGCGCCAGCGCCACCTGGGCCCGGGCGTCTGGACGCTCCCGACGCGTGAACCGCTCCAAGAGCTCAATGGCTCCGGCCAAATCCTCTCTCTTGCGCAGTATCTCGGCTAGGTCAACCGCCAGCCCGGCGTCGTCCGGTATTCGGCGCAGCAGTTTCTCGTAGAGCTGGGCCACGTCGTCGTAGCGGCCGGCCTCGTAATAGGCACGTTCCAGTCGGTCGCGGACCAGCACGTTCTGCTCCGGGGCGGAGTTGAGCACCTCATTCCAGACCCTGATGGCTCCGTCGGTGTCGCCCTGAGTGAGCAGGTAGTCGCCCAGGCAAACCCGGGCAGCTACCGACTTCGGGTCGAGGCGCAGTGCCTGGTCAAGGTGCGCCCGGGCGGCAATCGGGTTCTTGTCGCCGATCGCGCGGCCGAACTCGGTGAAGAGCCGGGCCACGGCGGCGCGGTTCTGCGGGTTGCGGTCCAGCTCCTTGAGCAGCTCTTCGCCTTTCTCCCAGGAACCGGTGTCGATGTAGAGCCGGAGCAGTTGCTCACGGCTGTCGAGGTCGGTCTTGTCCTGATGCGTCAGTTCTTCAAGCAGGGATATGGCCTTGACCTTGCGATCGGTGCGCAGGTAGTCGCGTACCAGGGCTTGGTAGACCCGGCGTTCATCGCGAGGCGACAGGTTGCGGCGTAGGCTCAGGCTCTCGTGGATGCGCAGAGCCCGACCGATGTCGCCTTTGTCCAACAGAAGGTCACCGAGGCGAACATACGCGTCAACGTTGTTCGTGTCCTGTTGCACCGCGTCTTTGAGTCGGGCAATGGCTTCATCTACCCGGCGGTCAAGAGCCAGTCGCAGACCCTCGACGTAGGAGGGTACAGAGGTCTGACGTCGACGCAGCCAGTCGCGAACGACTGGATAGAGCGCGACCACCAGCACGGCCATAACGACGACGACGAGCCAGGTCACTGCTCTCCCCCGATTCCTTCCAGCGGTGCATTGCGCAGGGCACGCAGTTCCTCGGTCAGGTCCTCGATTTCCCTACGCTGGCGACGCAGACGGGCACGCAGGCCGACCTCAGAGACAAGCGTGAAGATGCCGACACAGAGCGCACCGAAGGCGAACGAGTAGAGCATCACCACGGCCAGGTTGCTGTAGTAGGTCCGGGTGAGTACCTGCACGGTGATTTCCGCGGTCGCATTCGGCAGCGCCAGCAGCAGCACGATGACGAAGGCGACCAGCATCAGGACGACACGAAAGATGACCATCGATTCCTCCTCATGGTAATTGGGCCACCGGAGTCCAGCCGCTAAGGTGCGTCACCAGGGCGCGTACCATGGTTCCGGGCCGCACCGGCTCAGCCAGCACCACGGCTCTGCCCGAGCGCGTGCGGCCGAGCGCGCCTCGGCCACGAGGACTAGGACCTTCAATCAGCAGCTCGTACTCCTGGCCGACCATGGTGCGGCTTTGGTCAAGCGTGATCCGGTTCTGAACCTCAATCAGCCGGGCCAGGCGTCGGCCCGCGTCGGCGGCTGAGACCTTGGGCTCAAGTGTGGCCGCGCGGGTGCCGGGTCGGGCCGAGTAGCGGAACGTGTAGGCTGAGTCGAACCGGACTCGTTGCACAACATCAAGTGTAGCGAGAAAATCGTCCTCCGTCTCGCCCGGGAATGCGACAAGGACATCGGTCGTCAGCGTAAGCCCTGGCAGGAACTCGCGGGCACGTTCGACCCGTGCCAGATAGTCGGTCCGCGTATAGCCGCGGTTCATCAAGGCAAGGATCCGATCTGAGCCAGACTGAAGCGGCAGGTGGAGCGATGGACAGAGATTGTCTCCTTCGGCCATTACGCTCAGGACCGAATCGGAAAGGTCGCGGGGATGGGACGTCAGGAAGCGGACGCGAGCGCGTCCCGCCTCATGCGAGACCGCCCGCAGCAGCTCGGGGAAACCGTGCTTACGGTCACGATACGCCAGCACGTTCTGGCCCAGAAGGGTGATTTCCTTGACGCCTCGGTCAAGCTGGGCGTGGACCTCGTCGAGCACGCTGGCCAGGGGGCGGCAACGTTCGCGCCCCTTGACATGCGGTACTACGCAGTAGGTGCAGCAGTTGTTGCATCCGCGCATCACCGTGACGTAGGCCGAGACCGTGCGGTCGGGTAGGGGTCTCAGTTCGTCATAGCACTCGTTGGAGAGCCGGGTGGCGACTAGACCGCGGGCACCGGCGCGACACTGCTCAATGAGCTCGGGCAGGCGCAAATATTCATCCGGGCCGACCACTATGTCGACGAGCGCGTCTCTGACCAAGCTCTCCTCATAGCGTTGGGCCATACACCCGAGCACACCGATGATCCGCCCCGGGTCGTCGGCCCGGCGGCGGCGGAAGCTCGAAAGCCGGCCCAGTGCGCGCGCCTCAGCATGGCTGCGCACCGAGCAGGTCATCATCAGGAGCAGGTCGGCGTGGTCCTCTTCCGGTGTCTCCTCGAAACCGGCGTCGGCAAGTATCTTCCGCACGATACCCGCCTCATAGACGTTCATCTGGCAGCCGTAGGTTTGCAGGTAGAACTTGCTGGCCATGGTGGCGATATTCTACCCGAAGCGGGCGATTGTCAAAGGAAGGACAGAAGTACGGAAACTTGACGCGGACAAGGCCAAGATGGCCAATAGTCAACGTGCCCGCCTGGAGCGAGTCTCCGGTGCACGGACCGATAGTCCACGGCCTCAGCGAAGCCGGTGCCCCTGCGCAGGCCACGGTGTCCTGAACGCCCGCATGGGTCAGTAGGTCCGAGCGTAGTAGATACGGGTGTCGGTGTCTCGGCCACAGGCGATGCAGGGAGCTCTCACTTTGCCTTGTTCATCCATGACCACAACGCGAGGCGTGGTCTTCGTTTCATCGATGATTCGGTCTTCACACTGCTGCGCGCCGCACCAATGGACCAGGATGAAGCCGGGCCGCGCGTTGAGCCTCTGCCGGAACTCGTCGAAACTCGAGGCTTCGTGAGTCATCGCCTGCATCCGTACGAGCGCGGCTCGGTACATGCTCGCCTGGACTTCTTCAAGCAGCTTCTCCACCTCGAGCTTGAGGTCGGTGAGTCTGACGAACCGTTTGCCTGAACCGTCGCGTGGGACCAGAACGGCCTGTCCTTTCTGAACGTCCTTGGGCCCGATTTCCACGCGCAGCGGAACCCCAAGCATCTCGTACTGGTTGTACTTCCAGCCCGCGGTCTGCTTGGCGTCATCGTCAAGTCTGACGCGCAGACCGGTAAGCAGCTCACGTGCGTTCCGACATTCAGTCAGAACCGCATCATCGCCCTTGCCGAATAGTATCGGCACGATAACCGCCTGAACTGGCGCGACCCGAGGCGGCAGAAACAAACCCCGGTCGTCGCCGTGGGTCATGACCAGCGCACCGATGAGCCGCGTGGTCACGCCCCAGGAAGTGCCCCAGGGATGCTTTTCGGCGTTGTCCTCGTCAAGGTACTTTATCTCGAAGGCCCGGGCAAAGCCCTGTCCGAGGTTGTGGGACGTGCCGGCCTGCAAGGCCTGGCCGTCCGGCATCATGGCTTCCATAGTGTAGGTGCGGTCAGCACCGGCGAACTTCTCGGATTCGGGCTTCAGGCCAGCCAGTACCGGAATCGCGAGGTCATTGCCGATGAAGTCAAGATATAGGTCGAGTATACGCCGGGCTTCGGCCTCAGCTTCTTCGCCCGTGCGATGCAGCGTGTGGCCCTCCTGCCAGAGGAACTCACTGGTGCGCAGAAACAGGCGAGTAGCCTTCTCGGCCCGGAAGATGTTGCACCATTGGTTTATAAGCAGCGGCAAATCTCGATAGGACTTGACCCAGCGGGCAAACATGGCGTTGATAATTGCCTCGGACGTGGGCCGGAGCGCGAGTCGTTCTTCGAGTTTGTCTGAGCCACGGTGAGTAACCCACCAGACCTCCGGGGCAAAGCCTTGGACATGACGGGCTTCCTTCTGGAAGAACGACTCGGGGATGAGAGTCGGAAAATAGGCATTGACGTGGCCGGTGGCCTTGAATCGGGCGTCAAGCCGGGCCTGCATGTTCTCCCACAGGGCGTAGCCATAAGGCCGAATGACCATACAGCCCCGAATCGGCGCGTAGTCGGCCAGCTCCGCCTTGAGCACAACCGCAGAGTACCATTCGGAGAAGTCGTCCCGCTTTGATGGAATCTCTTGGACCATGCCTGTCTGCTTGATGGACTCGGGCGCGTCGTTCTTCGCTTCTTTCATGACGCGGTATACTAGCCGGGCCAGTGGGGTAGTCAAGCGGCGCTGGTCGGTGGGCCAGGACATCGTTACCAGGGTCAGGCCGGCAAACTGCTGACTGGATGGTTGAAAAGAGCCGGTGTATCCTCAGTGGCTGAAATCCGCAAGCAAGCCA
>CAZQFS010000138.1:0-811 GCA_964592755.1 uncultured bacterium
AGACATCGGCTGGGGTCGTATTGACGCCGACTCGGTGCTCTACTTCGCCGGGGACTCGCGCAGGCTGATTATCAAGGACGACACCTCGGGCGTCAGCACCGGTCAATACAAAGAACAACGGTTTGTCGTGGACTCCTCGATTCCGTTGCGCATCGCGCTCGCCTGGACCGACACCGCGGCCGCACCGAGCGCGTCGCGTACTCTGGTCAACAACCTGAACCTTGAGGTCATCGCGCCGGGCGGCACGGTCTATCGCGGCAATCAGTACTCGGGTGGTCAGTCAGTACCCAACCCGACCGTCTGGGATACGCTCAATGTCGAGGAGTGTGTTCGCGTCAACTCCCCGGCGGTCGGAGTCTGGACGATTCGGGTGTATGGTTTCCAGGTCGCAACCAGCGCCCGCCAGCCGTTTGCCTACACGATTACCGGTGCCGTCAGCCCTCAGACCGGCGATGTGGGCGTGCGTCGCATCATGGCACCAATCGGCACGATCGACTCAACCCAGTCGGTGGCGCCGGCCTGCACGGTCTACAACTACGGTTCGAGCACGGTCGACTATGCCGTCCGAATGCGGGTCGGCACGGGCTACAACCAGACCGCAACCGTGACCGCGCACGCACCGGGTACGGCACGGTACGTAACCTTCCCGGCCGGTGTGAACTGGCCGCGCGGGCTCCAGGCGGTCCGCTGCTCTACCGAGCTTCCCGGTGACATCGCGCCGGCCAACGACCGCGCCGTCGATTCGGTGTTCGTGCAGGTGCTGGACGCGCAGGCGGTATCCATCAACGCGCCCGCCGGCACGGTGGACTCA
>CAZQFS010000138.1:911-7297 GCA_964592755.1 uncultured bacterium
GTGCGAGTCAGGCGGTGAACTTCGCCAACTGGACTGCGCTTACCCGTGGCACGCTCGCGACCCGGTGCACGACGATGCTGGCTGGCGACATGGTGCCGGCCAACAACCTGGCGACCGGCACGGTGACAGTGCGGGTGCTGGACGCGCAGGCGGTATCCATCAACGCGCCCGCCGGCACGGTGGACTCAGGGACCGTGGTTGCGCCGCAGGCGACGGTCAGGAACAACGGGACCCAGGCGGCCACGTTCAACGTCCGGTTCGACATCGCGGGCGGCTACTCCAACACTCAGACCGTGACCAGTCTGGCTCCGGGTGCGAGTCAGGCGGTGAACTTCGCCAACTGGACTGCGCTTACCCGTGGCACGCTTGCCACCCAGTGCACCACGATGCTGACCGGTGACATGGTCTCGGATAACGACACCGCAGGTGGTGTCGTCCATGTGGCGGTGCACGATGCGGGTGTGGCGCAGATTGTCGCGCCGGCCGGAACGGTTCCGCCGGGACCGGTTGCTCCGGCTGCGCTGCTGCACAACTACGGCACACAGCGCGAGCCGGTGCGAGTCTTCTTTGCCATCAACTCCACGCCGGTTTACGTTGAGAGCATAGACATCGGCGCAGGCCTGCCCGCGGGCGCGGATACGACCGTGGCTTTTCCGGACTGGGCGGCTGCGACCGGAGCGTACACCGCATCCTGCTGGCTGCGGATGGCGGGTGACCAGGTGCCGGGCAATGACTCATTGGCCCAGGCTTTTACGGTCGGCCGGGTAGACGTTGGCATGACTGCCATCATCTCGCCGGCGGGCAGCGTCGACACCGGCGCGGTCGTTATTCCGACCGCGACCGTGCGCAACAGCGGTGACTTTGCCGCCACGTTTGATGTGTTCTGTGCAGTTCGGTCTGGAGCCGATTCGGTCATTTACCTGAGCAGCAGGCCGGTCACCGCCCTTGCTCCAGGACTTGCGCTTGCGGTCAGTTTCGATACGCTACCCAAGCCGCACGACCCAGGAGACTACCTCGTGCGCTGCTCGACATGGATTGCCTATGACACCAACCCGGCGAACGACACGCTCGCGCACCAATTCCGCTTCATCACCGGGCCGCCACCACCGCCTTGGCTGGAGCGGGCGAGTCTGCCGACTGTGGCCAAGGTCGGCGCGTTCGTGGTCAGTGAACCGGCGACGCAGCGAGTCTATGCGGCCGCGGGCGGCAAGACCGCGGACTTCTACGCCTACGACCCGGTCGCCGACTCCTGGTCGAGCCGCAGCCCGATTCCACCCGGGGTTGAGAACAAGCCGGTCGGCAAAGGAGCGAATGCCTGCGCCGACGGCAGCGGGCGGCTCTACGTGGTCAAAGGCAACAACACACAGGCCTTCTACTGCTACGACGCGGTGCGTGATTCGTGGTCGGCGCGGGCGCTGGTTCCGCTCGGCACGTCCGGCAGTCGGGTGAAGGCCGGGGCCGACCTTGCCCATGCCGGCGGCCGCATCTACCTGGTCAAAGGCAACAAGAACGAGTTCTACTCCTACGACGCGATAAGTGATTCCTGGACCCCACTCGTCCCAATCCCTGCACCCACTCCCAAGTTCAGCGCCGGTTCATTCGCGGTCCACGACCAGGACCGGACGGTGTATGTGCATCAGGCCAAGTACAGTAACCTGTTTGCCTACGACATCACGACTTCAGACTGGGGCCCGATGCGGCGCGGCATCCCGCTTGTCGGCCGGACCGGCAAATCCAAGAAAGCCAAGGACGGCAGTGCCGGCGCGTGGCTTGAGACCGGGCTGTATGCACTCAAAGGCGGCAACACCCAGGAGTTCTGGCAGTACCTGAGTTCCGGCGACTCATGGCAGGAGATGCTTGAGATGCCGCTCATCGGCTCCAGCGGCAAGAAGAAGAAAGTCAAGGCGGGTGGTGACCTTGCCGCCCACGGCCGTAGCGGAACCGGTGTCCTCTACGCGCTCAAGGGCAACAAGACGGCCGAGTTCTGGATGTACACCCCGGGTGCGACCGGCCTGCCGCTGACCGCCGGCACCGCTGGCCGGTCCGGAGTGCTTGCATCGGTGTCCGACAGGCGACGCACCGGGTTCGCCATCACGCCTAACCCGCTACGTGCCGGCTTCGCGACGCTCACGGCAAGCGGTCAAGCGGCCCGGTGGTCAAGTGGCCCAGTGGTGGTCAGCATCTACGACGCCTCCGGCCGCCGTGTTCTTCGTTCGTCATTCGGACTTGGTGCCTCGTCGTTGCGGCTGGACCTTCGGCCTCTGTCGCCCGGCGTCTATGTGGTCAAGCTGACCGCGGACAGCTTCTCCACCACGCAGAAACTGGTGGTGCAGCGCTAGAACTGCACGAAAGCTGTCCTGCTCGTCTATCTTGGGACGACGTGCATCCCGCCGCAACATGAAGGCGTCACCGATGCACGATCCGAAAGAAGATCTGCGATGCGTGTCATACCCATCCTGCTAATCGCAGCGTCGGCGACCGTGGCGCTGTCGCCGCTGGAGTCGGACGACATGGTTTTCGATGGCGAGGTCGCGGCCGGTAATGGCCGGGCCAGGTTCAGCGCCGTGCTCCAGCACGGACGCATGCCGGCTGGCTGGTACGCCAATATCGAGGGGCTTGACACGCTTGTCCTCTTCCTGAACGGTCGGTTCGTGGCCACGTTCGGGAAGGGCGAGCTGCCCCGGACACGCATCCGCGGCCTGGACTTGTCGAAGTACGCCAGCCTGCTGCGGCCTGGGAGCAACAGCATCGAGCTGCACACCGGCGGCCCGGGCCGGTTCTGGCTCCGGATGTGGACGAGTGACAATACCTGGTATCCATCCAACTTCCATGCCCATACGACCTACTCGGACGGAAGGTACTCGGTGCACGACCTGCTGCAACTGGCGCTCGGTGAGGGCGCGAGGGCGTATGCCATAACCGACCACAACACGCTGGCCCAGTGCTACGACACCGCGTTTCACCCGGTCGGGGGCCTGAACCCGATTCGCGGTACGGAGTGGACCTCGGAACTCGGCCATGCCAATGTCCTCGAACCTGAGGGTGCGACGTGGTTTGATTCGACCATGTCCGTGCGGCAGATGCTCGACGAGGCCTCGTACCGCGGCGGATTCGTGCAAATCAACCACCCCTGCGACGACGAGTTGGGGTTCGGGTGGGACCGCTACCCGGTGCTGGATTCGAGTATTGACTGCATCGAGGTATTCAATAACCTGACTTGGTTCCCGTCCGGGCCCCGAACCAACGACCGCGAAGCGATTGCCTGGTGGCACAGCCTGCTGGTGCAGGGTAAGACCATCGCCGCTACCGGTAACTCAGACTACCACGGCACAATACCGGGTGAGGGCGGGCCGCTGCAGTCGCAGACGCGCGTGTGGTCTCCGTCCAACGCCCCGGACTCCATTCTGAAGTACACCAAGCTCGGCCAGGCTATGGTCCTGGACGAGAACGACGACGGCGCAATCTACGTCTACGCCGACACGAACAACAATGGCTCGTGGGATCTGGTGATGGGACAACACGCGCGCGTGACTTCGTCCCGCACGATACGATTCCGCGCGGAAGTCGAGGACGCCGATTTCCTGGATGATTTCTGGGTGTACAACCGGTTCGGCACGGTCCACAACTACTGGTTCACGAACCCGTTCGGGCCTTGGGACCACGCCTATGAGTGGACCGCGAACTACGGCGCGGCGAGCCGCGACTTCGTGCGTGCCTACCTCGAGAACAGCATCAACGACCCCGAGCTCGCGACCAACGCCATCTATGTCAACCACCCGGACTACGAACTCGGGCCTATCGACCTGCTGAGCCGGACCGTGAACCGGCCAGACACCATCGTGCTGCCCAGCCCCGAAACTCTGCGCTTTCGGTTGACCAACACGGCCGGGTTTTCGCCCTGGCGCTATGGACTGGCCGTGGCGTGCGACACGGCGCGCTTCGACATCATCGGCTGGCAGGGTTCAGGCTCGGGCATCGGCCAGGTGCAGAGTCGGTACAGCGGCAGCCATCGGATACTCGAGTGGCAAGGCGGGTACACGTGGAGCAACCGACTCTCCGTGAGCACGAGCTTCGACTACTGGCTGGTGGTGCGGCCCAGGACGGGCGGGCGCTGCCCGGTGCTGTTCCGGAGCTGGGCACACGACCGGATTCAGTTCGTGGAGTACGAGCCCGCCACCGGGTTCTTCGGCCCGGAAGGCCGGGTATGGCACGCCGAATCCATCTTCGTCAGACATCTGGACGTGCAGCCGGTTTCGATCGTCGTGCCATCCACGGAGATGGACTCCTGCGGTCCGATTGCCCCGCAGGTCACGGTGCGCAACAACGGCAACACCGCGGTGAGCTTCGACGTCGGCCTTGCCATCGGCACCGGGTACTCGGGTTCTGCAAACGTGGCCGGGCTCGGGCCCGGCACGACCCGCCAGGTCGGCTTCAGCACGTGGCAGCCGCTGCGCGGCAGTTTCCCGGTTCGGTGTGTGACACGGCTGGCCGGCGACTGCGCGCCCGAGAATGATACGCTCGAATCCTCGGTGCAGGTCAGCGTGCACGACGCCGCGGCCATCGCAGTGGTCCGGCCGGCAGGCAGGATAGCGCCGGGCGCGGTTGTGCCCCAGGCCAGGGTACGCAACTGCGGCACCGACCGCGAGCCGGTCAGCATCTTTTTCTCCATCAACGCTGCGCCGCCGTATGCTGAGTCGGTTCTGCTGCCGGGCGGCCTGCCCATCGGGTTGGACACGACGGTCGCCTTCCCGGACTGGCAGGCCACGGTCGGAGCCTATCGGGCACGGTGCTCCACCAGCCTGGCCGGTGACCAGTCACCGGCGAACGACACCGCGAGTCTCGCCTTCGAGGTCGGCTCATCGGTGCCGGGGGGCTGGCACGAGCGGGCGCCGATGCCCGCCGCGCCCTCGGGCAGGCAGGTGAAAGATGGCGGGTGGCTGGCCTTCGATGCGTCACGTGAGCGCATCTACGCGGCCAAGGGCAATAAGACCGCGGATTTCTACGAGTACAATCCGGCGACCGATTCCTGGCGACCGCTCGCCTTGATACCGGACGGCAGGGAGGCGAAGAAGCCGGGCAAAGGTGCGGTCGGATGCGCCGCGGATGGTGGTTTCATCTTCGCCACCAAGGGCAACAACACGCTGGGTTTCTACTGCTACGAGGCGGCCAGCGACTCCTGGCGTCAGCTTGCCGACGTGCCACTCGGCGCAAGCAACAAGAAGGTGAAGGGCGGCACCGACCTCGTCTGTCACGGCGGCAGTATCTACTGCCTCAAAGGGTACATGAATGACTTCTACCGCTATGACATAATGGTGGATTCGTGGCAGTCACTTGCCCCGGCCCCGGCAAGCAAGTACGACAAGGGTTCCTGGCTGTCGTGCGACGAGACGACCACTATCTATGCGCACCAGGCCAGGTACCACAGCTTCCACGCCTATGACATCGCAACAGGGACATGGGGACCGGCTTTGACCGGCATGCCATTCATCGGCCGCTCGGGCAAGAACAAGAAGTCCAAGGATGGCGGCTCGGCCGCGGTGCTCGGCAACGACATTTTCGCGCTCAAGGGCGGCAACACGCAGGAATTCTGGCGATTCGTGATGCCGGCCGGGCCGTGGGCCGAGCTGGAGACGATGCCGCAGCTCGGCAGTGCAGGCAAGAAGAAGAAAGTCAAGGCGGGCGGTGACCTTGCCGCCCACGGCCGTGGCGGAACCGGTGTCCTCTACGCGCTCAAGGGCAACAAGACGGCCGAGTTCTGGATGTACACCCCGGGTGCGACCGGCCTGCCGCTGACCGCCGGCGACGCCGGCCGGTCCGGAGTGCTCGCATCGGTGTTTGACATGCGACGCACCGGGTTCGCCATCACGCCCAATCCGCTGCGCGTCGGTTTCGCGACGCTCACGGCAAGCGGTCAAGCGGCCCAGTGGTCAAGTGGGCCAGTGGTGGTCAGCATCTACGACGCCTCCGGCCGCCGCGTTCTTCGTTCGTCATTCGGACTTCGCACTTCATCGTTGCGGCTCGACCTTCGGTCTCTGCCGCCCGGGGTCTATATGCTGAAGCTGGCTGCTGGCAGCTACTCGACGACGCAGAAGCTCATCATCCAGCGCTAGCCCTAAGGTGGTGGGGTGACGGCTTGGACCAAGGGTATGGTATTGGTAGAATGACATACTGCCGAGTGTCGAATAACCAGGTAAAGCAAAAGGAGACAACTGTGAAGAGAATCGTCGTTGTGCTCGCGCTGGCGGCTGTCGGCTACGGTATGGTGACGCCGGAACTGGAGCGTCATATGGCCACCGCGCAGAGTGACCAGCGCCTGCCGGTGCACATTGTGTTGAGGGAGCAGTTTGATGCCGGGCTGCTCAATCGTCTCGTTGATGGCATGCCTC
>CAZQFS010000139.1:0-218 GCA_964592755.1 uncultured bacterium
ACATAGGTTTCGAAGCTCTCGCGTCGTGCGCCGGGCCGGGACCCGGACACGCTGTCGGCTGCGGCCACAAGGAACGCATAGGGCGAGTCGAGGGTGGTTTCCTCGTGATGGGCAGCGATGGCGTTGACGACCCGCTCCTCCTCGCCGTAGCGCCGGGCGAGTTCGGCACCGATTTGCGCGTGCGGCCCTTCCACCGACTGGTCCGCGGCCTTGCCGAT
>CAZQFS010000139.1:228-7050 GCA_964592755.1 uncultured bacterium
CGATGTCGTGCAGCAGCCCGGCCCGTTTAGCCAGCACCGGGTCAAGCTCCAGCTCCTGGGCCATGAGCGAGGCGAGATAGGCGACCTCCTTGCTGTGAACGAGGACGTTCTGCCCGTAGCTCGTGCGGTACTTGAGCCGGCCGAGCATCCGGGACAGCTCGGCCGCCAGTCCGACGATGCCCAGCTCGAGCACGACCGCCTCGCCGGTCGATTTTATCATCTGGTTCATCTCCTCGCGCGTGCGGCCGACGACTTCCTCGATTCGCGCCGGGTGAATCCGACCGTCGGTCACCAGTTTCTCCATCGCCAGCTTGGCAATCTCACGGCGAATCGGGTCAAAGGCCGAAATGATGATTGCACCAGGAGTGTCGTCAATCATCACCTCGACGCCGGTGATCGACTCGAACGTTCTGATGTTGCGGCCTTCGCGGCCGATGATTCTTCCCTTCAGCTCATCGGAGGACAGGTTGACGACCGACACCGTGGCTTCGCTCGCGTGCGACACGGCGCAGCGCTGAATCGCGGTCGTGATAATCTCCTTGGCCTCTTCCTCGGCCCGGGAACGGGCCTCCTCCTTTATCTCCTTGACAATCTGGGCGGCTTCGAGCCGGGCTTCGTTCTCCAGGTTCCGACGCAGCTCGCGCCGCGCCTCCTCGGCCGAGATGCCGGCGATGCGCTCCAGCTTCGCGTTCTCCTGGCTGATAAGCTGGTCCAGCCGCTCGACCTTGGCGCGGGCGACCTTCTCGCGCGAGGCGAGGTCCCGGTCCTTGCGAATCAGGTCTGCCTCCTTCTGAGTCAGGACGCTGTCACGGCGGGCCAGGAATGCCTCGCGTTCCGACAGCTTGGCCTCGAGCCGCTCCAGCTCCCGGCGTGTCGCCGCCGTCTGGGAATCGAACCTGAGCTTCTCCCGGTACCACTCCTCTTTCAGCTCCGCCTCGGACCGCTGACGCTGCTGCTCGGCCTGCTCGCGGGCCTCGGCGAGCAGTCGTTCGCGCTCGGCCTGCGCCCGCGCAAGCAGGCCGCGAGCGGCCCGTTGGCCGGCAAGAAAGCCGACCAGCATTCCGGCACTGCCAAGCAAGACGATTATCCCGACGGCCAAAAAGGGGTTGATTTCCATCATTCCTCCGCAATCAAAGACAGTCCCCGCCATTGCCGTGTAGGGTCAAGTCTATGAACCGGAAGTTGAAGTGGGCGCCTCAGAGGAGTTGCGGGCCTCTCCGCTCAGGAGTGGCCGTTCGCTCTTCTATTACGGCACCCGGTTCTCGGGTGTTGGCTCAAGACTCAGCCACTATCACGCGCAAGGCAGGGAGCCTGCTAAAGTTTAAGTACCTTCTCGAGTCTGTTCGCTAAAGCGCCGAGCCGCTCCGCCAGCCGGTCACTCTCCTGCTGACCGGCGCGCGTGTACTCGTCGACCAGGTTCATGCACGCCAGCACCGCGGTGCGGGTGCTCGACGGCTGATGAAACTGCTCGTCAATCTCGCGCATCTTACGGTCAACGACACTCGCTATATCCTGAACATGGCTGACGTCACGGTCGGCCTTCACATTGTATTCACTGCCGAAAACCTGCACTGTAACTGACTTCATAGGCTCCCATCAAGAGTTCGGGGCCGGCCCACCGGCCCATACACGAAGAATCTATCCCAGCCCATCTACTCTGTCAAGCAGGGCCTGTACTCGCCGGGCCGCCTCGGCGCGGATTTGGTCTGACGCGGCAAGCCGGGCCTCAAGTTCGGACTTCTCCCGACGCAGTCGGGCGACAAGTGCGGCTGTCTCCTCAATGCACGACTCGAGTCGCGCAAGCTCACGGGCCAGCCGTTCGTGGCGGGGGGGAAGTGATTCGTCCACGGCCAAGCCGTCCTCGCCCGGGCTAGTGCTCCACGAGCCTCAGCCCGGCAACGGACTGGAACCAGCTCTCCAACTGAACCCAGGAGTTCTCCTGGTTCACGGCCGTCACCTTGACGAGCGCGTAGCAGCCGTCCTGCGTGTAACAGCCGACAACGCAAGGCGTGCGATACACGTCAACGTAGCCGAAGTACTGATTCGGACCGTAGGCGGGCAGCGGAGCATTCTCATCGGACAGCGGGTCGGTGAAGCAGGTCACGCGCCAACTGTCGGTCGGCACGACCCCGCCCAGGTCGGCCGGGCCCATGTCCGGGCTGGCAAGAGAATAAGGCAGTTGGTTCGACGCGGCGGGCTTGAAGTCGGAGATGTAGAAGTCAACCTTGTCCCTGCTTTTGACATTCCGCATCGAGAAGGTATGTCCTGTGCCGGTCTTTCGGTCCCAGCCGTACCCGGAGTTGCCCGCGGCATTGAGCTCGGCGACCGCGGTCGTGTCGGTGCGCACCGGTATCGTGCTCGGACTGGTCGTCCCCTCGTGCTCTTCAGCCCCGAACCGGGCCGCGACCCGGTACCAACCGGTTCTGCCCTCAGGGTCATGAAAGTACACGTTCTCGGTCGTCTCCGCCACCAGCGCATAGACCGTCTCGCCGAGGGCCTTGAAGTAGACCGTGTAGGCATCCGGCGTGCCTTCAGCCGGAGCGCTCCAGTTGATGCGGACGGTCGAGTCGGTCTCGGCTGCAACCCGCACATTGACCGGAGCCCTTCCTGGCCCGCCGCAGCCTGCCATTCCGGCCAGCAACAGTACCACCCCTGCCAGCCGCAGACTCTGCCCGTCGGTCATCTAGTGCCTTATCAGCCTCAGTCCGGCGATGAGCTGATACCAGGTTTCGACTTTCACCTGTCCGGTCAGCGGGTCAACGCTCAGCACCTTAATCAGGGCGTAGTGCCTCGCTTCCTCCGGCTCGCCTGCATTGTAGAATCCGACGCAGAGCGGAGCAGCGGAGATGTTCGCGAAATTGTAGTAGTTGGCCGGGTCGTTGACCTGTCGCGGCAGCGGCGACTGCTCGTCGCCCAGCGGGTTGCTGAATCCGTTCATGCGCCAGTTGGCCCTTGGCACCAGGCCGGGTGCACCACGGTCAATTGTGTCTGCCTGGTCCGGACTGATGATAACATAGGGCATCCGGCCATGTCCGGTGTCAAGGTCGGATACGTAGAAGTCAACGTCGGCGGCGCTCCCGGCATCGGCCATCGAGTAACTCCGGCCCTTGCCAGAATCCCGCGACCAGCCATAGCCCGAGCCGAAGCCGGGGGTCAGGGTATCGGCGTTCAGCTCGACCAGCGTGACCGTGTCTGAATAGACCGGAACCGAGCTCGGCCGGAACACCGGTTCATAGGTGTCGCTGCCGAATCTGGCCACGACCTTGTACGTACCGGTCATCCCCGCGGGCTTGTGCTCGTAAGAATTCGCCTGGGTCTCGGTCAGGAAGATGAACGCCGACTCGTTCACCGGACGGAAATAGAGCAGGTAGTTGTTCGGGCTGCCTTCGGCCGGGGTGTTCCAGACAACCTGGACCGTCGAGTCGGTAGCCGCGGCAAGCTGGATCCCGGTCGGCGGCCCACCGAGCACGCCACAACCGCTACTCCAGACCAACAACGTGGCCGGCGCAGCAACCGCCGCGAGGATGCGAACAACTTTCTTCATGAAGTTCTCCTTAAAGTCAATACTCCGAACCGGCCGAAAGGGCCGAGTTCAACCTCTCAGGCTACCCGTGAAACCCGGCGAAGTCAAGCCGATGCATCGTCCGTCTGCGACGCTGCCCGCCCCGAACAGCAGAGGGGTCCGGGCGGTTCATCCGGCGCCACAGCGGTTCTGCCCCTGCCGGCGCGCGGGCTGCCGCACAATGAGAACGCCCGCCGGGTTGTCCAGCGGGCGTTGCTCTGCCGGTCTTAGCCTCGAATCAGAATGGCGTCGGGAGCGGGGAAACAAGGGGGTTATTTTTGGTGGGTTGGGAAGGAGGGATACCCGCTCCCGACAAATCTTGCACTCCAAATTGTCTGCCCGACACCTAGCTTCGGGGCGAAAGAACGATTCTGTCGGCGACCGCAGACACCACCACTGCCTTGGGCCGCTGTTTGAGTACCAGCTCTGCGAGCGGATTCTCAATCAGGCGTTGAATTGTACGTTTCAGAGGTCGCGCACCGAAATCAGGGTCAAAGCCTTCCTTCGAAAGCACATCCTCCACGCCTGCTTCTATTATAAGCGCCACCCCCTGCTCTGTCAACAAATCCTTTACCCGTGCCAGTTGAATCTCGGCAATCTTCCTGACGTCGTCGCGTGACAACGGCTTGAACACGACTATCTCGTCAATCCGATTCAGGAACTCGGGCCGGAAGCTGCTGCGCAGCAGCGCGAGCAACTCCTCGCGGTCAATCCGGCCACCGCGGGCGAGCTCGGTGCCGAGGTTAGAGGTCATGATGATGATGGCGTTCTTGAAGTCAACGGTGCGGCCGTGGCCGTCGGTCAGCCGGCCGTCGTCGAGAATCTGCAGGAGCACGTTGAACACGTCATGATGCGCCTTCTCAATCTCGTCGAGCAGCACCACCCGGTATGGCCGGCGTCTCACCGCCTCGGTGAGCTGGCCGCCCTCCTCAAACCCGACGTAGCCGGGCGGTGCGCCGATCAGGCGCGAAACCGTGTGGCGCTCGCCATACTCGGACATGTCGATGCGGACAATCGCCTCCTCGGTGTCGAACAGGACCCGGGCCAGGGTTCGGGCGAGCTCGGTCTTGCCCACGCCGGTCGGCCCGAGAAAGATGAAACTGCCGATGGGCCGGTTGCGGTCCCCGATGCCGGCCCGGGCGCGCCGGATGGCGTTGGCCACCGCGGTCACCGCCTCGTCCTGCCCCACGACCCGCTGGTGAATCTCCTCTTCCAGGCGGAGCAGCTTGTCCCGCTCAGACTCCATCAGGTTCTTCAACGGAATGCCGGTCCACTTGGCCACGACCGAAGCGATGTCCTCCTCGGTGACCACCTCGCGCAGCATCCTGCTCTCCTTGTCCCGGGACTGCAGGGCAGCGACCTGTTTCTTGAGCTCGGCCAGCCGGCCGTACTCCAGCTCGGCCGCTCGGTTCAGGTCGTAGCGGCGCTTGGCCGCCTCAATCTCCAGGGTCACGCGCTCAATCTCCTCTTTCAGCCGGCCCACCTGCTCAACCTCTTTCCGCTCGGTCTCCCACTGCGCGGTCAGCCGTTTCTGCTCCTCTTTCAGGTCGGCGACCTCCTGCTCGATTTCCCGCCGCCGCTGCTGCGAAGCCTCGTCGTTTTCCCGCTTGAGCGACAGCTTCTCCATCTCCAGTTGCAGTACGCGCCGGTCAACCTCGTCCAGCGCGACCGGCTTGGAGGTGATTTCCATCTTCAGCTTGGCCGCGGCTTCGTCCACCAGGTCAATCGCCTTGTCGGGCAGGAACCGGTCCGAGATGTAGCGGTTGGACATCACCGCGGCCGCGACCAGGGCCGCATCGGCAATCTGCACGCCGTGGTGCACCTCGTACCGCTCCTTCAGGCCCCGCAGAATTGAAACCGTCTCCTCGACCGTGGGCTGGTCCACATAGACCGGCTGGAACCGGCGCTCCAGCGCCTTGTCTTTCTCGATGTACTGCCGGTACTCGTCGAGCGTGGTCGCGCCGATGCAGCGCAGCTCGCCCCGCGCCAGCATCGGCTTCAGAAGATTACCTGCATCCACCGCGCCCTCGGCTCGGCCCGCGCCCACGACCGTATGCAGCTCGTCGATGAAGAGCACGATTCTCCCATCAGACGACGCCACCTCCTTGAGCACGGCCTTGAGCCGGTTCTCAAACTCGCCGCGGTACTTGGCTCCGGCAATCAGGGCGCCCATGTCCAGGGCCACGAGCTTTCTGTCCTTCAGGCTCTCGGGCACGTCGCCGCGCACGATGCGCTGGGCCAGACCTTCGACGATCGCGGTCTTGCCCACGCCTGCCTCGCCAATCATCACCGGGTTGTTCTTGGTGCGGCGTGAAAGCACCTGGATGACGCGCCGGATTTCCTCGTCCCGGCCGATGACCGGGTCGAGTTTGCCGTCCCGGGCCAGTTGGGTCACGTCCCGGCCGAACTTCTCCAGCGGCTGGTAGCGCTCTTCCGCGGCCTGGTCGGTTACGCGCTGGGAACCGCGCAGCTCCTTGAGCACGGCAAGCACGCGGTTCCGCTCCACGCCGAAGTGCCGCATGATGCGTGCGACCTCGCCGTCCTTCACATCGACCAGCCCGAGCAGCAGATGCTCGGTAGAGACGAACTCGTCCTTGAAACGCTTTGCCTCGGCCTCGGCATGGGCCAGCACCTTCTGCAGTCGCGAAGACATGTAAGCCTGGCCTGCGCCGCTCACTCTCGGCCGGTCGGCAAGTGCGGCCTGCGTGTGCTCGAACACCTGGCCCGGCTCTGCGCCCAGCCGCTTCAGGACCTGGGGCACAAGCCCTTCCGGCTGCTCGACCAGTGCCAGCAGCAGGTGCTCGGCGTCAATCTCTGCATGACCCAGCCGCTGCGCGCCCGCCTGACACGACGAAAGCGCCTCCAGTGCTTTCTCAGTAAACCTTTCGCTGTTCATCTCTTAGCATATTAGACACCGACCTCAGCCGGCCCGGTTCACCCCTTTGCGGGTCGGCCGGGGTTTGACAGCGTCGTGCCGGTGGCTAGAATGACTGCGCGCCGGCGTAGCTCAGATGGCAGAGCAGTGGAATCATAATCCACGTGCCAGGGGTTCGATTCCCTTCGCCGGCATCTTGCACGCATCGTGAAGCACCGCCTGTTCGTCCGAAACAGCTCTTTAGCCGCGGGGCCCTGGGCCCCGCTTTGCCTGACCTAAGGAGGCAGTATGGGCCTGGAAGAAACCAAGTCGCAGTTTGTCTGGATTAACGGCAAGTACGTTCCCTGGGACGATGCGAAGATTCACATCTGCTCGCACGTCATCC
>CAZQFS010000140.1:0-6901 GCA_964592755.1 uncultured bacterium
CGTCGAGGGGGCGTTGGAGAGCCCCGACAAATGGGCCTCCGTCATAACCGCGACCTCCTGCTCACTCACTCTGTGTTCGGTCCGCACGGCTGGCTCGTCCGGCTCAGGGTTTCGGACTACCTCGTCAACCCATTGGTAGAGCCGTACCGAACCGGTCCTGACGAGCACATGCGGTTCACGGCCAAGGTCGCGGCGCGCCCTGGTCCAGAACGAATCCCATTCTGCGGGCGGCACCACCGGGCTGAGTCCTTCCTGGAGTCGCCGGAGGGACACGGGTTCGCCGATGTCGCGCAGATACATCGCTACCAGTTTTCCGGCATCACTTCGGGCCATCTCGGCCAGTGATTCGGGGTTCTTATGCATCCGGGCGAGGAATCCGTCTGGTGCGGATGGACGCACTTTGCGGGCTGCGGCGTTGATCTCCCAGGTCAGTTCCGCGCCATTGTCGAAGTCGACCGTCACCTTATCCAGCAGCAGGTCCAGTTTCTTCACCTGACCTGGACCTCTCTCTGAGTCGTAGACCCGGGTGCCCGGAGCAAACGCGAGATACCGGTCGAGCACGGGCAGCGCATCATTCAGCGGTGCGCCAGTGACGAGTCCGGATCGGTTCAGCATCTGTTCGAGCTCCGGGACCGAGTGGTAAACCTGCCGAAAAGCTGCGGCCAGCTTCCGAGCAAGACCCTGCTCATCCGGCAGAAACCCAGCTTGACGCCGCAGCACCGTGAGCCGCTCCTGGTGTCTGCCCTTTTCCGCCAGGCTCTCGGCCAGCACGGCGAGCAGCAGCGCCGCCTTGGGCTGGGAACCGTGCTTGGCCACCAGCTCAGCCAGGGCCATCAGATCCTCCAACGTGACATCTGTCTCGATGAGCTCCAGCCAGGTGTCTTCGAGCTGGTCCAGTTCGTCGGCGCGAAGCTGCTCGCGCAGCCGTCTTATCAGTTCTTCCACGGGCAAAGCATAAGGCGACGTGCGCGCAAGTCAAATGGAGTCGGGTCGCAGCCGCTCGTTTCGCGCCTTGCGGAAGACTCGGTTCATGCTCCTCTTCTGTGGTTGACATCGAAAGCAGTTCGAGCATCATTATGGTGATGCTGACCAAGGAGTGTTCATGAGATTCTTGATACTTGCTGCGGCTGTCGTCGGTCTGTGTCCGGCCCAGCCGCGCTGGATGCAGATGGAACCGGTGCCGCCGATACCATCTGGCCGGGCAGTGAACGACGGGGCCTGGCTTGAGCCGGTTTCCAGTCCTGGTGGCCTCATGGTCTACGCGGCCAAGGGCAACAGGACGAGCGATTTCCACGCCTATTCGGTGGTGGACGATTCGTGGTACACCATGCCGTCCGTGCCCATGGGAATGGAGAACAAGACCGTTGATGAAGGTTCGAAAGGCGCATCGGACGACAGTGGCAACTTCATCTACGTGACGAAGGGCAACAACTCATTCGGGTTTCACCGGTTCAACGTCGTCACTCGGGAATGGACACAGATGCCCGATGTCCCAGCCGGGCCAGACTCGAACCGGCTGCGAGGCGGGACCGACCTCGTGTACGTGGACCGAGGGGGGGGCGGGTACGTCTACCTGCTGAAAGGGACCTCGGGCGAGTTCTACCGCTTTGATGTCGCGGGTCACGTCTGGAGTGCCCTCCCTCATGCACCGGCCGGCTCCCAGCCGCTGTGGCTCTACGGCTCTTGGCTGACATTCGATGGTGCCGAGTTTATCCTTGCCCACAAGGCGGGGCGTAACGAGCTCTGGGTCTTTGACCTGGCTGCCGACTCCTGGCTGACAGCGCCGAGGACGGGAATGCCTCTTGTTGGGCGAGGAGGACAGACGGTGCAGTCCGGGGACGGCGGGACCGCCGAGTGGCATGCAGGCAGCGTCTATGCGCTTAAAGGGAACAGCACGGCAGAACTCTGGCGGTACTTCCTCACAGGCGACAGTTGGTGTCAATTGGAGGACATCCCGGTCGGCATTGGCGGCGGCGGGGCCCTGGCAGCCGGAGATTCAGGACCCGGTGGTTCGAGATACCTCTATAGCCTGGTCGGCGACGGCCGGAACGATTTCTGGCGCTATCGTGCCGGCGGAGTGCCGGGTGTTGGCGAGAAAGGCCTGGCCAGGTTGGGCCGTGTATTGGTTGTGCCAAGTCCGCTAAGAGGAGGCCGAGGTGCGCTCGAGTACTCCTTGTCCGGTTCGGGCCCGGTACGACTCAGCCTCTGCGACCTGACGGGCCGACGGCACTGGCGTCACCGCATGATGCTCCCTGACAGCGGCCGGGTGCCCTTGGCGCTGCCCGGGCTCGCGCCCGGCACGTACTTCCTGCTGGTCGAAACTTGTACGGAGAGCGCCGTGCAGCGGGTTGTGGTGACCCGTTAGCTCGAAACGGCCGCAAGCAGGCTGCGGGCCACTGCATTCGCACCGGTGATTGGGTAGCGTCCGAAGCCCCGCTCGGCCATTCGGACCAGCTCCCCGGACTGTCTGAGTTCGGCCAGAGTTCGGGCGATCTCGTGCGCCTGAGCCATGGTTCGCAGCGGCTGACATACTCCATGCTTCACTGCGAAGGAGAAGTTCTCCGGAGCAAACGGCCCGATATTGGGCAGCAAGGCGAACATCGGCAGACCCAGACCAACGGCCCAGCTTGTGCGTTCGTGCGCGGCTGCAACCATGACGTCCAGTTTGGGAAGTAGTCTGACCGTGCGCTCGGTTTCAGCCTGACGGCTGTCCGCCCATACTATGGACGTTCGAGATTCGGGCACGCCGAGCCGATTCAGAACTCGGCGCAACCGGGCAGCACGCAGCCAACCCGTTCCCCAGAACAGAATCGCGGTATACCCGGCACGGGCCAGTGAGGCGGTCGCGGTGATGATGCGGTTGACGTGAGGCCGAGGATATGCGCCCGACGCAAACAGGCCAACGGTCAACGGCGCCAGAGCCTGCAGGCGTGCTGCCCGCGCGGCAAAACCGGCCTCTGCGTCGGGCACCAGGTCGGGGTCGACCACAAGGCCAGTTACCGTGATGGCTCCACGTCCCACTCCGTATGCCTCGAGGTGCGTCGCCGTAGTATCCAGCGGGACGAAGGTCTGCCACGCTTCAGGCACCGCGGCGAGGGCGGGTACGGCAATCTCTCCGTGCAGGTAAGCAACCCTGCAGGTACGGCATAGGATGTGAGCGAGCACAGGATGGTCAACCAGGCAGATGCCGCCAAAGCCAGTAAACTCCGATAGAAGCTCGGAGCCGAGCATGGCGAGCAGCAGACGGGAAGGGCGCATATCTGCTGGCCGCAGCCGGTTGTACAACCAGGTCACCGGCCCACCGAAGCCACCCAGGCGGTAGCCGGCGCGCACCGCACGCCAAGCAAGGTTGTCGAGCCGGTTGCACGTTCGGCAGGTGAGAGCGCGGCCCCCTGTTGTGCTCAGGGCCTTGAGCACCGAGTCGAGATAGCTCGGGTGTCCGCGCCCGATGTCCGAGCACAGCGAGACAAGCCGCACCGAGTGGTCTTCGTGCGGCATCGGCTATCGATAGGATGCCGGCGTAGCCGGTACGTTGCGGTCTGAGAGAACCTGGCCCTTGGTTTGACAGCCCGGGCAGTAACTGGTTCGCAGGCGGCCGTCGCATACCAGCCTGATGACTGTGTCGCAGATGAGACAGGGACTGCCTTGGCGACGGTGGACTTTGAGAAACGTCCGGTTCGACTCATCCGGAAGCTGGTCAGGGGGCAGCGTCCTGTAGTGAATCATGGCAGTACCAAGGACCTTCCTGAGGGCAGAGTGGAGGCGAATGACGTCTTCAGGCCTTAACTCAGATGTGGTCTGGAACGGGGACAGCCGGGATTCGAACAGGACCTCGTCCGCGAAGGCGCTGCCGATACCGGCCAGCGCGCGCCTGTCGGTCAGGACGTGTCGGAGCGGACGGTTGCGTCGGCCAAGCAGCGCGCGGAAGCGACTAAGCGTGAAGTCGGGGCCCAGAGGGTCGAGGCCTGGTGCGGCACGGTGGGGCAGTGCCGTCCGGTTCCTGGCCAGCCAGGCAGCAAAGCGTGATGGACGATTCGGGTCAGCGACACAGATCCCACTGCCATCTTCTACCCGGAGTACGAGACAGGCCGAGGACAGCCGTGTCTGACCGGGCTGAACCGGCTCGACTCTGCCCCCGCGTGTGAAGTCAAGGTCGAAACACAGCCCCGAGCTGAAGTCGAACGCAAGGCACAGACTGCAGCGGCTGATGCTGCTGACATGAGTCGAGCGCAAGGAATCAACGTCCACCTCGTGGGATTTCAACACTTGACGTTGATGGAGCATTACGGCGTTGACTCTGCGGCCGACCAGGGTCAGACGCAGCCGTTCGCGGATTACCTCGAGTTCCGGCAGTTCAAGCATCAATCAAGATACGCCGGAGCAACGCCCGAGTCAAACCAGACCGGCCACCGCGGGTGGTCCAAACTGGCGAAACCGCCCCGGAGGGCGGTTTCGCTCAGGCTGTGAGTATGGATTACTCGAGCACGACGGCCTTGGCCGAGACCGACTTGCCGTCTACGGTGAGACGGTAGAAGTAGGTGCCGCTGGCGACGCGGCCGCCGGACTCGGAAGTGCGGCTCCAGACAAGGTTGCGCACACCCGGTTCGAACGTACCGCTCTCCAGGGTCTTGACCAGTTTGCCCGTGACGTCGTAGACGCCGAGACTGACGTCCGAGCGTCGGCCGACATAGTAGCTGATGCTCGCTGAGTTACGTACCGGGTTGGAGACGCGGTAGAGCGCATAGGGCACGCTCGCCACTCTGCCTTCCTCGACGCCGACCTCAGGGTCAAACCACATGACGCCGTAGTAGGCCGGATTTGGCCAGTTCGACATCACCAGGCTCTGGGGCCACCAGCCGATGAACTGGGTGCCGCCGCCGACCGCGGTGTACTGGAAGTACTTCACGGTGTCGCCTGGGTCAACCGTGTAGTCACCCTTGCGCGAGCCAAATGGTATCTTGGCCTCGAGCTGCAGATGACCGCTAGTGGTTGAGCTGGCGCTGACACAGCCCGGACACTGACCCGGCATGCGCCAGACCGCAGGTACGGTGCTCAGCAGCGCCCGATAGACCAACGAGTCGCTGCCGACGTACTCGACCCAGTGGTTGCCTTCGCTTGAGTCGGTGGACCAGGTTCCACTCCGGTCCTCGTCCATGTACGGCCCGAACTGGTCGTAGTTCGTGCGGCCGGTGTAGTTCGGGCAGTCCATCGCGAAGTACATGAAGTTGTCGTCGTACATGTAGTAGGCGAAGTTGCTGCCCGCGGGATACGGCGCGCCGCCGCGGCCGGCAAGGTCGCTGATGTCGTACCAGATTGACGAAGCCCACTCGCCCGGCTGAATCACGCCATCAATCGTCGGCGCGAACAGCGGGATACGCTTAACGATGATCGTGTCAGAGAACACCGCGCCCGAAATCGTCGTCCGTCCGGTTGCCGTGTCGTTGTTCGGGTTCTCGTCGCCACTCAGGGCCGTGAAGAAGGTCACGGCATAAGTGTTGCCTGCGGGTCCGGAGTTCCACGCCACCGGCATTACAACGGAGTCGGTTGCTCCTGGTGCAAGCGGGCCGGCATAGGTTGCGGTCTGGGTGTAGACACGCGTGCCCGCGGAGTCAATCCAGCAGGTAACCGGGAAGTTGCTTTCCGGGTTCGAGCCGCGGTTGCGGACCATCGCCTTGGGTACGACCGAACCCTGCGTCATAGTGGAGGGCGGGCGTACAATTCCCGACAGGGCGACATCGTGCGCAACTCCGCCGCCGGTAATCATGCGGAAGCACCATATCCGGTCCGGGTCGGCCTGCTCAAGCGCGAGCATGAACGTGTCACCGTGCCACATCTCGACTCCACCACCAAGGTCCCAGCCTGGCGGGTTGAAGCTGTCGGTTACGGTATAGCCCGGGTAGTTCATCTTCCAGATTGGGCTCGCGCCCGCTGCCCCGGCCATCGTTACCCAGAAACAGCTATTGGTTGCATCCCAGGCCAGGCCATAGGCCGAGCTCATCTGGGCCGCAGCACGGACCGTGTGGCCGTTCGTGCCGGTTATGGAGAACTTGCACATCGGCGAGGTCGTGAAATTGCAGGTCCAGCAAGAGTCTTCCACCGGGTGGTAGCCAAAGCCCCGGACGGTGCCGGAGTATCCGCTGACCGTGTAGGTGTTGTTCGGTACCAGGGTCGTGGCGTTGTAGACGTGGTAGCGCTGAGCGTCAAAGCCGGCAAACACCTCGTCGGTCGCCTCTTTGTAGGCCATGTCGCGGATGCCCCAGCCGGATGGTCCGCCGGTCTGGGCAAAGCTGTCAATCAAAGGTCGGGCCGGGTCAGAGATTTTGATCCGGTAGATCTTTAGCTGGGTTCCGCAGGAGACCCACATCATCGTATCCTGGACGTCGGTCACACCGACGTTGTAGACACTGTATGTCACTGGTCGCGTCCACACTGTCTCGGGCGGGTCCATCAGGGTCGAGAACGCTCCGTAGGGAGCTCTCGCCGGTGCTGCCGGGTCGCGGTCTGACGCGCGGTCGACCGTTCCCGGAGTGTTCGCCGGGCCCGCAGCGAACGCCAACCCCGCAATCAGGGTCAGCAGTACTACGGCTGTCTTCACTCGTTCCTCCTTGGGTTGAGACTACGTAGTTGCCTGTGCCTTCATATGTCCGAACCTCGTCCGTACCGACCAGAGCCGCGGTCCGGGCACATGTTAGCTCATTAGTCTACGTCCCCCCAGGCGGAAGTCAAGCACGATTCGCAGTCCGATATTGCCGCAACGGGCAATCCCCGAATCCGCAGGTAAGCGCAAGCCTGTGCATTGCCATGTAGCATGGAAGTAGCCCGGCTGCTTCCAGCCGTGCGCGGCAGCCCCAAGACCGTGGGCCGGCACTCGGACAGGCTTCCCTCAGGACTTGGCGAGCGG
>CAZQFS010000141.1:0-6790 GCA_964592755.1 uncultured bacterium
CGAGCTCAACCATCCCAGCGCGCTGTACAAGCCCGCGTGCCAGCCCCCGCATCTGCCGCCGATGTGCCCGCCTTGAGTAGACCATGCTCGATCCGGCAATCCCGAGCAATCCGGCAAGAACGGCACTGAGAGTAGCCCATGGAAATGGGCTGGGCAACAACTCAAACCTATACAGGGTGAAGCAGTTGAGGCCGTGCGGCAGGACGTATGGCTCGCTGCATACGACCAAGCCCAGGGGCTTCCCCGGCCCAGACCTCAGTAGCCCAGCGGCAACAGGGGACCGAACCATCCCGAAGCTGCGCTGTACGCGGAGTTCTGCATCGAGAATCACCAGACGACCTGCGTTCGTGATCACGAGAAGCTGCTTCTGCTTGATGCCGAGAAGGTGGTCACTGCCCACAATTATCTTCACGCCATCCGGCATGACAGTTCGCGCAATTCGGTTGAACGCGGCGTCATACACTTCGACCGCCCCGCTGCGAGTCGCTACCATGATCTCCGGTGTGCCGTCGCCATCGATATCATCTATGGCTAAGTCCAGAAGCAGACTATCTACATCGACGGCCTTTGTGACCTGACCACTGTCCGAAGATAACACCATCAAGCGGCCATGCTTGCACCCCGCCATTGGGTTTGAGTACAAGGCCACCACCTCGGGTAGCCCGTCGGCGTCTATGTCCGCCACCTTGACCATAGACACACCAGAGCCCTCGGATGTGTCTATCGGCGCAACCCATCTGGGTTTCCCACTGCTCCCGTCCAGGCAAATCACGTAGGTGAAGCCATCGCTCGTCCCCCCCTCCGAACAGCCGTTGCCGACGGCTCCTGTCCCGAGCAGAACTTCGACCTTGCCATCGCCATCCAGGTCCGCCGCGGAAATGTCCCGCACCTGAGGGCCTAGCCCGAATCGCCATATGGTGTCGCCCGCCGGGAGTTCGACGGCATACACCCCTCTGGGCAGCCAACGCCAGCCGAACCCAGACACCGCGGACACCACGAGTTCAAGTGAGTCATCTCCATCAACGTCGGCATGCACGGCCAGATTGATGGATCCATCCCATTCTCTCTCACAATCTGGCGGCTTCGGTCGGATGTCTATCGCATGCAATTCTCCCTTCGCCATGACGAGCAACGTCTCAGGCACGGCCAGCGTGGCGGTCAGGTTCGGTTTGCCATCGCCGTCCCAGTCCGCAGACTGCAGTCTGCAGTAGGTAACCGACTTCGGTACGAAGGTACCGCCGCTGGCCACCACTGAGAAGTCCTGCTTGCGTATCTGGACCATGTAGTAGTCGACAAACGCCAACTCGTCGACTCCATCCGTGTCCGCATCCATCGGTATGCAGTCGTAGGCCTGCCATTCCGGCCCCGCCACGCGCAGTTCGCACCGGGGCGTCGAGTCGCAGGCACCCAGGAGCAGGACTAGAAGAAGCGGTAGGAACGCGGGCAGCACGCCGGCCTTGCCTGCCGCCGCGCGGGAAGGCAATGTGGTCCGAGGGTCTCCGAACCGCATGGCCGAATTATCTTTTCCCCTCCCGCGAAGTCAAGCGCCGCCGACGGAGGCAAGCGGGACGTTGACCGTCTTGCCCGGCCCGGTTATCGTTCTGGTTCTGTTTCGGAGCGGGGTGGTGTCGGCCAGGGAGGATGCGGCGGCGGATGCCGCTCAGGGGGTAAAGGGCTCAGGCGAGTGCTGAGAGCAGGGCCTGGGCAATGAGAGGGATTTCGTCTTTGCGGATGGTGCGGAAGTCAAGGACGTATTCGTCGTGCTCGATTCGACCGAACACAGGAGGCCGGCTCAGGCGCATTCTCCGGGCCAGTTCATCCACGGTGATGCTCTTCGGTTTCACGGCCAGGCAGCGGGACGGAAGGCTTTCGGTCGCGAGTGAGCCACCGCCGATTTCCGCCAGGCAGGGTCGGACTCTGAGTTCCGCCTTGCCGGCCAGGGCCGCACGAACCCTGCGTCTGAGTGCGCCGGCCTCGGCCTGCAACTGGGCCGGGGTCTTGAGCAGCAACTGAAACAGGGCGTGTTCCTTGACCGCCCGGTCCTCGTCAAGGAAGAGGGCAAGCGTTCGTTCGAGCACGGCATAGGTGAGCTTGCCGCAGCGCAGGGCCCGGGTCAGGGGGTGTTTCTTGAGCCGGTCCAGATACTTCTTCTTGCCGACGATGATTCCGGCCTGGGTTGCGCCGATGAGCTTGTCGCCGGAGAAGCAGACGACATCGGCACCTGTACCAACCGACTCCTGCACCAGCGGCTCCTTGGGCAGACCGTACTTCGAGAGGTCAACCAGTGCTCCTGAGCCGAGGTCGTCAATGACCGGGACCGAGTGTTCGCGGCCAAGGGTGACCAGTTCGTCAAGGCTCACTTCCTTGGTGAACCCGGTTATCTTGTAGTTCGAGGTATGGACGCGCAGCAGGGCGGCGGTCTCAGGCGTGACCGCCTCGCGGTAGTCGCGCAGGTGGGTGCGGTTGGTGGTTCCGACTTCGACCATCCGGCAGCCGCTCTGGCGCATTACGTCCGGAATCCGGAACGCGCCGCCGATTTCGATAAGCTGGCCGCGCGAGACGATGACTTCGCGCCCCTGGGCCAGACCGGTGAGGATGAGCAGGGTGGCGGCGCAGTTGTTATTGACGACCATGGCCGCCTCGGCGCCGGTCAGCTCGCAGAGCAGTGGTTCGATGTGGCGATAGCGGCTGCCGCGGCGTCCGGTCTCCCGGTCAATCTCAAGGCAGGAGAAATGCTCGCCCACCTCGGCCAGGGCTTCCTGCGCGACGCGGGAGAGCGGAACCCGCCCCAGCCCGGTGTGCAGGATGACGCCGAGCCCGTTGATGGCGCGGATGAGAGTCGGCCTTGCCTCGGACTCCAGCTGCCCGCGCAGATCGTCAATCGAGAACTCCCCTGCGCTGCCCTCGGCGATGGCCTGACGGACGCTATCGAGATACGACCGGATTGTCCGCACCGCCATCCTTCGATGGACGCGGCGCACGACCGAGGCGAGGCGTTCATCGGACAGCAGTTTGTCAACCGAAGGCAGGGAACGCAAAGCTGTCCCGGCGGTCGAATGGCGCGACGGTCCGGAGTCGGAACCGGGCATCAGCGAACCAGGGTCTCGCGGATGAAGGCGGCGCGGCGTTCGTCGCGCTGGGTTGCGTCGAGAGTCTCGCCGAGCATCGCCTGGAGATTGGCCGGCCGCACCAGAATCAGGAGACGGCTGACGCCGGCCAGGTCAATCTCGTTGACTATCCCCAGGGCAACGCCGAGCCGGAGGGTGGCAATCAGGTTGATCGCTTCATCAGACGAGAGAATCCGCGCGCCTTTGAGGATGGCGAATGAACGGAAGACTTTGTCTTCGAGCTCCATGCGCAGGTTCTTCATCAGGTATTCGCGGGCCCGGCGTTCGTAGTCCACGACCTGCCGGCTGATGTCGGCGACCGACTCGACGATCTCCGATTCGGTCTGGCCCAGTGTCTTCTGATTCGATATCTGGAGGAAGTTGCCGCGGGTTTCCGTGCCCTCGCCGTACAGCCCGCGTACGGCCAGTCCGATGTGCAGGGCTCCGCGCAGCACTTTCTCGATTTCCCGGGTCAGCACCAGGGCCGGCAGGTGTACGAACACCGAGGCACGCATGCCTGTGCCGACGTTCGTCGGACATGCGGTCAGGAATCCGAACTCGGGCGAGAAGGAGTACTGCACTTCGGACTCGAGTCTGTCGTCAAGCCCGGACGCGGTCGCGAACGCCTCGGAGAAAGCAAGGCCCGAGGCGAGAACCTGGAATCTCAGGTGGTCCTCTTCGTTGACCATCAGGCTTACGGTCTCGTCGGCGCTGACGAACAGTCCGCGTCGGGCCTTGGAGGAGACAAAGTGCGGCGAGACCAGGTGTCGTTCGAGCAGATACTGGCCGTGGGTGTCCGACAGGGTCTCGTCGTCGATGAACCGGCCCGTCTCCTCGTAACCGGTCGCATGGAGGGCCCAGCGCACGGCCTCGACGACCCGCTCCTGCTCGCTCTTTTTCGCGCGGGGCAGGAAGGGGACGCCGGCAAGGTTGCGGGCCAGCCGGATGCGTGTCGAGATGACGATGTCGGAGTCCGGCCCGGATGCGGCCAGCCACCGGCCCACACCGTTACTGCCCAGCTTCATCTTCCACCTTGCGCAGTTCGTCACGCAGCGCCGCGGCCCGCTCGTAGTCCTCGTTCTTGATGGCGGCGGTCAGGGCGTCGCGGATGCGGTTCACGGTCAGCCGGACATGGGCGTCTTTGCGGCCGGACTTGGTGGACCGGCCGACGTGCTGGGCAGCGCCGTGCAGGCGCCTGATGAGCGGCAGGAGTTCGTCGCGGAACGCGATGTAGCAGTAGTCACAGCCGAGTCGGCCCTGACGCTTGAAATCGGCCAGGGTCGTGCCGCAGCGCGAGCAGGTCAGGGTCGCGTCTTTTTCCTCGACTCCGGCCTTGAGCTCGGCCATTACCTCGAGCGGCGCGTCCTTGGCCGGTTTTACCTCGGTCAGGCCGCGCTGACGTGCGCACTCCGGGCAGACGGCGATCTCGGTGGCCTTGCCGTCCTTGTCCATTTGAAGCACCTTGATGCTTGCCGGGTTGTTGTGGCAGAGGTCACATTTGTTCATTGTGCAGCATTCCGTCTGACAGGACCAGGCGCCGGCTGGCGCGCTCGGCCACTGACCGATTGTGGGTTACGACCAGTGCGGTCATATTCCTTTCTTCGCGCAGGCGGGCAAACACATCCATAAGCATCGCGGCCGAAGTCGAGTCGAGGTTGCCGGTCGGCTCGTCGGCCAGCACCACCGCGGGCCGGTTCACCAGGGCGCGAGCCAGGGCAACCTTGGCCCGCTCTCCGCCCGAGAGCTCACCCGGCCGGTGGCCGAGCCGCGCGGTGAAGCCGATGTCGGACAAGACCTCTTCGGCGCGACGCAACGCCTCGCGGCGGTTTTCATTGGCCACGAGCAGCGGCATCGCCGCGTTCTCCAGCACGGTGAACTCGGCCAGCAGGTGGTGGAACTGGAAGACGAATCCTACCTTCCGGTTCCGCAGCTCCGGCAGCAGGTATTCAGAATACCGGAAAACGTCTTCTGAATCAAGCAGGACACGGCCGCGCGTAGGGCGGTCGAGCGCCCCGAGTATGTGAAGCAAAGTGGATTTGCCCGTGCCCGACGGCCCAAGAATGGCAACCAGTTCTCCGGGCTGCACGGTCAGGTTCACCCCGCGCAGCACCGTGAGTTGCTCCGGCCCGGTCTCGAATACGCGCCAGACATCCTCGGCCACGAGGACGGGATGCGAAGGCCCGGCCTCTAGCTCCCGCGGTCTCTCGTTCCCTCGGTCCCTATTCATACCGGATGGCCTCCAGGGGCACGAGCCGGGCAGCGCGCGTAGCCGGATAGATGGTTGCCGCAAAGGTGATGAGGAGCGCGGCAGAGCAGACGATGGCGAAGTCCTGCCACTGGAGCTGGACCGGCAGGTTCTTGATGAAGTAAACGTCGCCCGGCAGGGAGACGATTCGATAATGATTCAAGGCCCAGGAGGCAAGCAGCCCGAACAGCCCCCCGAGTGCGGTGCCGATGATGCCAATCATTCCGCCCGCGGTGATGAAGATGCGGGTCACGGTCCCGGGCCGGGCCCCAATCGCCTTCAGGATGCCGATTTCCCTGGTCTTACGCATCACCATCATCATCAGCATTCCGACGATGTTGAACGCGGCCACGAGCACAATCAGGACGAGGACGATGAACGTAACGACCTTTTCCAGGCGCAGCGCGGTAAAAAGGTTGCGGTTCTGGGCAATCCAGTCGGTTGCCCGGAACGGGTAGCCGAGTTCAGTCGTGATGCGCTTGGCCACACGGCTGGCAGCGTATACATCCCGGACGCGTACTTCGTAGCCGGTGACCGAGCCTTCCATGCCGAGGAAACCCTGGATGTCGGCCAGCGATAGGTAGATGAAACTCGAGTTGTACTCATACATCCCGCAGTCGAAAATGCCGTTGACCCGGAAGTAGCGCGTGCGCGGCACGAACCCGAGCGGCGTGCTCGTTCCCCCGAAAGGAGAGGCGAGGTTGACCCGGTCACCAATCGACAGCCCGAGCACTCGGGCCAGTTCCACGCCCAGCACCACGCCGGAGGAGTCGAAATTGAACCCGCCCTGGACTACTGTGCCTCCGATGTCCGTGATATCGCTCTCCTGGCCCGGGTCAATGCCGCGGATTACGACTCCCTCTACGCCATTCTCGGACCGGATAAGGGTCTTGGCATAGACGAACGGCGCGACCCTGAGCACACCGGGAATCCGCGCGATGCGTGCCGGCAGGGTATCGTCAGGCCCGGCATAGGACAAGGGCGCATAGTTGAACTGGGTAACAACGACGTGCGGCGTCGCACCGAGAATCCGGTCCTTCAACTCCTTGTGAAACCCGTTCTCGACTGAGAGCACGATGATGATTGCCGCCACGCCGACAAACACGCCGCCGATGGCAATCGCGGTGATGCCGGACAATGGCCGCCGCCCCCGTCCGCGCAGATAGCGCCGGGCCATGAAGAGCTCGAATCTCACGGCCGAGGGGTTACGGATTCAGGGGACCCGGGAGGTCAGGGTTCGAATCCAACTGAGGACGCAGTTGCGGAAACAGGATGACGTCGCGGATGGTGGCAGAGTTGGTAAGAAGCATCGCCAGCCGGTCGATCCCGATGCCCAGGCCGCTGGTCGGCGGCATACCGAACTCCAGTGCCTCGCAGTAGTCCTCGTCAACCGTTGCGAACTCCTCGTTCCGGGCCACGCCTTGCTCTATCCGCTGCC
>CAZQFS010000142.1:0-6662 GCA_964592755.1 uncultured bacterium
GGTGCTCGCTTGCGAGCTGCCCCACGCGCTTGCCGGCAGCAGTCGAGCCGGTGAGACGGTGCGTCGGGAACTGGCAGGGACCGGTTGGAACCGTTATCCCGGAGCTCGTTGGCCGACTGGGACTCGACTCTGCGCTCGGCCTGCTGGCACGAAATGCGGCCGACCCAGACCCCAGGACCCGGGCCGCAATCGCAACCGCGCTGGGTCGGCTCGGTGGCCGGGCCGCGCTGCCGCCTCTGCTCGACCTGCTGCGCGACCTGGTAGACTCGGTGCGCATTGCCGCAGCTCAGGCACTGGGCGAGATTCGTGACGCCTCAACGGTTGACCCCCTGCTGGACGAACTGGCAGACGACAATCCGGTAATGCGTTGCGCCGCGGCCGCGGCTCTGGGCCGAATTCGCCACCGCAAGGCAGTGGAGTCGCTCGCCCGTGTGTCGTCTGACGACCCTGACCCGGAGGTACGCCGGGTGGCGCTTGACGCGCTGCGCCGGGTCAGCGTGCAGGCGGTGGACCCGCTGATCCGCGCACTTGCGTCCGAGGACCTTTCCGACCGGCTGCAGGCGATGAGTTCGCTGCTCGAACAGGGCAAGACCGCACTCATCCCCGTTGCCGAGCTGCTCGTGAACGAGAACCCAACCGTACGGGCCTCGGCGGTCGAGGTGCTGGGCGGCATCGGGGACCCGAGTTGCCTCGAGGCGCTGGCTGGCGCGCTGGCAGATGCTGATGACCGAGTGCGGCTGTCGGTCGTGTCGGCTCTGGGTCGCATTCACCACGTCCGTTCTGCCGAACTGCTGGCCGCGGCTCTGGCGGATGAAGACCCGAAGGTTGCCGCGGCCGCGGCAAACGGTCTTGAGGCTCAGGGGGAGCTGGCCCTTGACCCGACATTCAAGCTGCTCGGTCACAATCTGGTTGAGGTACGCGTACGTGCGACCGACGTGCTGGGCCGGCTTCGGCATAAGGGAGCCTGCGAGCGGCTGATTCAGGGCCTGACTGATGCGACCGTCTGGGTGAGGATTGTCTCGGCGCAGGCGCTCGGTGAGATTGGCGAGAGCCGGGCTGCGCCCGCGCTCATCAACGCCCTTGCCGACCGCGACCCGGTGGTGAGAGCGATGGCGGCCGAGGCACTGGGCAAGCTGCGTGACTTCCGCGCGACCATGCCCCTGCTCGACCGGCTCAAGGACGAAAGCGACCTGGTGCGCGCCTGCGCGCTGCGGTCGGTGGGCGAGATCGGCAATCCAATTGGCGCTGAGTTCCTGCTCGCTGCGCTTGATGACCCGGAACCCGAAATCCGTACGGCGGCGATTGACGGACTCGCGGGCCTGAGAGTAACCCGCGCTCTGCCCCAGTTGCGACGGATGGCCCGGCCCTGGCCGTTAAGCAAACAGCCTCGCATCGTCAAGCAGGCGGCGCTGCGCGCGGTTGAGATACTCGAGATTGCCGAAATGCAGGAATCAGAGTCACCTGATACGGGTCAGGTGCCCGAACCATGACTGTTTCAGATGGCGGACGAAGCCGGAAATCAGCAGGCAGAAGTCAAGAGTGAGAGGACAAAGCGGTGATATGCGAATGGAGGTCGGTATGAGAAGACTGTTGTTCTTCATGCTGGTGTTGTGCCTGGTCCCGGCCGTGGCCCGGGAGTGGGTGCCGTTTGAGTCCGGTGCGCCGGAAAGAACTGGCGAGTTCCGGGTTCTTTCGTCGGATCATGGTCGTACCGTGGTCGAACTCAACCTGGTCGGCATCTACGTCGATGAAATAACCGGCAACGGCCGGAGTTTTCAGACCGTTGATTTGGGCATGGCTGCGGGCGGATTGCTGGCCGCGGTCGGCTCGCCCCAACTGCCGGTCGTCGCCCGATTTCTGGCGATTCCGGACGACCGGGCAGTGCGGGCGAGGGTCTTGGAGGCGGAGGAGGTGACGCTGACCGGCTACAATGTCTACCCGGTTCAGCCACCCAGCCCGGAAAACCAGCAACCGGTGCCGTTCACCATTGACGAGAAGCGATACACGACCGACGAGTTCTACCCTGACGCCGGCTACGGGCTGAGCGACCCGATGATCATGCGCGACGTACGGCTCGTGCAACTGGTGCTGCAGCCGGCCCGGTTCAATCCGGTCACCGGCGAGCTGCGAGTGGCAAGGCGACTGATGTTGGAACTGACGTATGACAACCGGTCTGACGTCAACGTCAAGGTCCGCACGCGGCCGGGTGTTTCGCGGGTGTTTGAGCCGCTGTACCGCGAGCTCATCGCCAACTACGACTTCGGCCCGCCCCAGCGGCCCGAGGACGGCAGTTATCTTATCATCACCAATGATGCGTTCGTGAGTGCGGTTGCGCCTTTTGCCGCGTGGAAGCAGCGCAAGGGCTGGAGGACGAAGGTTGTGACCCTCTCCGAAATCGGCGGCAACGACACGGCGCGTATCTTCGCCTATATCCACGATGCCTATCAGAACTGGCCGTATCCGCCCGACTACGTGCTGCTCGTGGGTGACGCGCCCGAGTACCTGCGCTGCAACCGCTGGCCCGGGCACACCAACGCCTCCGACTTGCACTACTCACTGCACGAAGGCTCGGACATTCTTGCCGACCTGATGATTGCGCGGGTCTGCGTCCGGACCCCGGCCGAGGCTGAGGCGACCCTGAACAAGCTGTACAAGTACGAGCAGAATCCGTATATGGGCAACACGCAGTGGTTCGGCAAGGTCTGCGCCCTGGCCGGGTACGAAGGCAACCCGCGGTTCTGGTCGATGGTGATTCGCACGCGCAACTACGTGATGGGACGACCGTTCGTGCAGTTCGATACCCTGTTTGAACGCTGGGGCCTCAACACCGCCACCGGCCTGCGCGACTCGCTCAATCTGGGTCGGGCCTGGATGCTCTACCGCGGTCACGGTGAAGTCCAGGGCTGGAGCAATGTCAGCGGCACCTGGAACAACTCCAACGTTCTGGCCTTGAACAACGGTCGGATGGTGCCGTGCGTTATCGGCCCGACCTGTCTTTCCGGCGACTTCGACAATACGGTTGACTGCCACGCCGAAACCTGGGTCAAGGCGGGAGAGGAGAAAGGTGGTTGCGGATACTTCGGCTCCTCCGAGGTGAGCTACTCCGGCTACAACGACTCGCTTGCCACCGGCACGTTCCTGTCCTATGTGGACAGCCTGCACTACACGTTCGCCCAGAGCACCCAGTGGGGCAAGCTGTTCATGCTCATGGCCTACCCGCTGCCCAACCAGATTACCGAAGAAGAAATCTACATGTTCAACAACTTCGGCGAGCCGGAGCTCACTGTCTGGTCGGCAACGCCGCGCCAGTTGACCGTTGACCATCCGGCCACCGTGCTCATCGGCTCCTTTCCTTTCGGCGTGACCGTGAGCGCCAATGATGCGCCGGTGGCGAATGCCCTGGTCTGCGTCATGTCAGCGACCGACTCGACCCTTTATCATGTCGGTCATACCGATGGTTCCGGTCATGTCCAGTTCACCCTGAGTGCCAGCCGGCCCGGCGACTCAATCCACGTGACCGTCACCGGCCGGAATCTGCACCCGTACCAGGGCGCTGCGCTGACGATTGCACCCAATTCGGCGTACGTCACCTATCTGCGCAGCACGCCGACCGATTCGCCGCCCGGCGGCAACAACGACGGCATCATCAACCCGGGCGAGGCCGTCAGGCTGCCGCTCTGGGTGAAGAACTGGGGCAGCGCGGCGGCGAACTCGGTCTCGGCGAAACTGCGCACAACCGACCCGAACATCACCGTCACCGATTCGGCCCGGTCGTTCGGCACGATTGGCGCGGGTGACTCCGCCTGGACCGGGGTCAACGGGTTCTGCTTCAACGTTGCCCTGGCCTGCACCAACGGTTACGCGCTCCGGTTCCAGCTTGTGTTGCGCGACGCCAACGACTCGGTCTGGACCTCGAACTTCGGACTCTGGGTCGGCGCGCCGGTGCTCGGCTACGCGGGCCAGAGCGTGAATGACCCGCCGCCTGGCGGCAACGGCGACGGCAAGATTGACCCGGGCGAAACGGCACAGCTCATGGTCACCGTACGCAACCTGGGGATGGGCCACGGCTACAACGTGGCGGCCCGGCTGCGCTCAGGCGATGCCCGGTTCCACGTGACCGATTCGGCCGCGTCCTACGGGCTGATACCGCATGACACAACCGGCGTCAATCTGTCCGACCCGTTTGTTGTCCACGCGGACGACTCGATTCCGCGCGAGGCGGTGATACCCTGCACCCTGCTCGTGACGGCGGACGGCGGGTACACAAGAGCCATAGCATTCTCGGTGACGGTGGGCGAAATCCGGGCCGTGGACCCGATTCCCGATGGCCCAAGGCAACCGCCCGTCTACTGGGCCTACGACGACGTTGATGTCAACTATCGGCAGCATCCGGAGTTCAGTTGGGTTGAGATAAACAGCGTCGGCACCCGGCTCACGCTCTCTGACGACCAGACCGTGGTGGTCAATCTGCCGACCGGGTTCGGGCCTTGGACCTACTACGGCCAGAACTACAACCAGGTCTCCATCTGCGGCAACGGCTGGGTCGCGCCCGGTTCGACCACGCTTTCCACCTATGCGAACACCGGCCTGCCCAGTACGACCCTGACCACGCCGGCCGTCTGCCTCAACTGGGACGACCTGTATCCTCCGACCGGCGGCGGAGTCTGGTACTATCACGATGCGGCAGGACATCGCTTCATCGTCGAGTGGGACTCAGTTCCGTACTACAGCCCGCGCACGACCTTTGAGAAGTTCGAGTTCATCGTCTACGACACGACCGTGCACAGCGCCACCGGCGACAACGTCATTGACGTCCAATACCTCTGGAAGAACGGATTCACCTCCAGCACGGCTGGCCTGCAGGACCACACGCGCCTGGTGGCAATTCAGTACCTGTTCGACGGAACCTACCATCGTGGCGCGGCCCAGGTTGCCCCAGGCCGGGCGCTACGCTATGTTACCGGTGACCCGCAAACCGGCCTGGCTGAACCGGAGTTCGGTGCCAGCCGCGTGCCAAGGTTCCTGAATCTCGCCGCCGCACCCAACCCGGTGCGTAGAGCCGCCAGCATCCACTGGTCGCTGCCGGCCCGAGAACGAGTCCGGCTCGCGGTCTACGATGTCGGCGGCCGCGAGGTAAGAACGCTGGTTTCAGGTGACGTGAGGCCGGGCGACTACGTCACCACTTGGGACGGTCGCGACAACGCCGGCCGCGCTGTGGCCGGCGGCACATACCTGTACAGGCTCACGACCGCATCGGGCCGGAAAACAACCAAGGCAGTACTTGTACGCTGAGCAGGTGCGCGGTCGCGCGCCTAGCGTGAGCGGACCAGAGCCAGGTAGACCGCTCTGACCGGGTCGAGGTCGGGCCTGAGAGCATAAGCCCGGGTGGCGAGGAGGCGGGCCTGGAAGCTGTCGCCGAGCGCGGCAAGGAGGACGGCCTGGTTGTAGAGGGCCGGGACAAGCGTGGAGTCGCGGGCCAGGGCGCGGCTGTAGCAGGCGCGGGCGTGGGCCGTGTCCCCGGCCTGGGCGAGCAGAGTGCCGAGACGGTTGAGCAGCGCCGGCGCAGGGTCCGGGTCGCGCAGCACCTGAGCAAGGTACCACCGGGCGCTGTCGGGATGGCTGCGGCGTTCATGCTGCTCGGACAGGCCGGCCCAGGCAAGACTGAGGCTGGAGTCAAGCCCCACTGCCCGATGGAGCTCAGCTTCGGCCGAGTCGGCCCGGCCCAGCATAGTCAAGGCCGATGCCCGGTTAAGCCGTACCAGAGCTGCACCAGGTTCGAGGGTCAACGCCCGGTCGAATGCGGCCAGCGCGCTTTCGGGCATGGCCGCGGCCATGAATGTCAGCCCCATGTTATTCTGAATCAACACCGAGTTCGGCCGCAGCTCATCGGCGATGCGCAGGTGGTGAACCGCCTGCCGCGGGTCTGACCTGGCCGCGTAAAGCGCCGCGATGCTGACATGGGCGGACACGTAGCCCTGGTCAAGGGCGAGCGCACGGTTGTAGAGCTTGATCGCGGAATCGGGCTGGGTTGAAGCCAGGGCTGACGCCAGATTGGCATAGGCGCTGGGCGCCCGAGGCGCTTCCTGAACCATGGCCGAGAAAAGGGCGATGTCGTCCTGCCAGATGCGCGAGCGGGTCATGGTGTCAGCCGCGAGCAGAACAATGGCAAAGGCCAGGGCCGTGGCGCATACCTGGCGGAATCTCGCCCGATAGGTAGTGAGACGGGAAACCAGAGTCAGGACAACGAGCACGAGCCCGAGCGACGGCAGGTAGAGCAGCCGCTCGGCCGCCTGCGGACCAAGAGGGATGATGTTCGACACCGGCGCAAGGAACAGAACCGTCCAGGCATAGCCCCAGAGCGCAACCCGGAACCGGCGGCGCAGGGCAACAAGCGGAATCGAGACGATGAAGAGCAGCGCCGGAATGAAGTTGGGTGTGAGTGCAAAGAACTCCGGGTTTAGCGGGTACTTTGCCCGGTGGTCAAAGGGCCAGAAGAACATCCGTACGTAAAGGCCGAAGGTATTGACGACATTGTTCAGCCGGGGCAGGGTCGGCCCGGTCAGCAATGCGGGCGACAACGCCGGGACTGCGCGCGCCCTGAGCCAGAGGTAGCCGAGTCCGACGAGCAGCGTGGCCCCGACGAGCAGCCAGTGGCGGCGGTC
>CAZQFS010000143.1:0-6586 GCA_964592755.1 uncultured bacterium
CCGGCCGCTATGCCACGGTCTGGGACGGCACTGACACCAAAGACCGGCAGGTTGCCACCGGCATCTACTTTGCAAGGCTCAGGGCGGACGAGCGGCAATTGACGCGAAAGGTCGTGCTCCAGCGCTGAGCTGCCCCGGCGCGGTCAAACGGCGGCTCGCGGTTGTGCGGGCCGCTTTGTCATGCGCAGCGGTCGCCCTGATGGGCAACGACGGCCGGCGCGGCTTGAGCAGGCCGGGAAGCTCAGGCCGGCGCCGAGATGGAAGCAACGAGCAGAGCGCGGAGGAGAGCGTAGCGCCGGGCACAGGATGCGACGAGGACAGAAGCGCCGGTCGTCGGGCAGGGGCTCGCGCCTGCGCCGGCCGCGAGTACGGCCCGGGTCGGCTGCGCTTTCAAGTGGGCGGCCAGAGCCGGGACCAGTTGCGCGTCCCGAGCCGCAACTGAGACCGTCCCCCTCGCCATCCAGAGGACGATATGGCCATGTAACTCCTTGTTTTTCGTGCCTTAGGGGATTGTGGGGGATGGTCCTTGGCTTCGAATCCAGTCAAGGTCACGATGGGTGTGGACTGAATCGCAGGAGTACGCCAGCGGCGTTAGGCTGACGACTCCGCCCGCAGGTCAGAGAACTCGAAGTCCGAATCAAACGGGAACCCGGATTACAACCTCCGCATGTGGGTTGGCGGCAGTCGGCTAACGGGTGACAGCGGATGGCGGTCAGCGGGTGGCGTTCTCGGGCTGTTTTCCCGGCCCCCCGGCTGCCGGGAGGCCGTTCCCTACACGGTATTGGGCTACGCCTTCAGCCGGGTTGTCCGCCTGGCTTTGGCGCGGGTCTTGCGTCGGGCTTTGAGCCGAGAAACGCCGAGAGCGGCTTGTTGAGTGGTAGCCTCGGCAGTATCCTGAGCAGTTGCTTAAACTGTTGGCTGGACAGTTACTTAGACCATTGCGTGTCTTGTCGAGCAGGTTCTCGTGCTGCTCTTTGTCGCGGCGTTGCTCGTGGCTTTGGCTTCGGTTTCTGTTGTACCAGTGTCAGCACGGTTTGCAGTGCGCTGTAGCTCAGGGCCCGATGTCCGCTGGAGCCTTGTTCTCTGGCGTCGGCAGGCCCTTGGGTTCCTTGTACTCGAAGTGGAAAGGCAAGGGAAACCAGACCCTGACCGGTGCGTCGTAGTGCTGAGCCGGCGTGAAGCTGCCCTTGAGCGCAGCTTCGCAGGCAGCAGAGTCGGCCGCGTCGTAGCCTGACGACTTCGTGACCCGCGCGGCCAGAACCGAGCCGTCGAAGTCGACCAGCGCCTCAACCTCGACGTCGCCGAAGAAAGTGTACCTTACCAGTTCAATCGGGTACTCGGCCTGGGTGACCTTGACCGGTTTGGGGGGCTGCTGAACCTTGTAGAAACCAACCGTGTTGTCGAAGTCACCGAGCAGCGGTATGACCGAGAGATTCCAGTAACGAAGCATGCGCGGGGTGTTGAACAGCACACGGACCGAGTCGCCCTTGTGCAGTGTCGTGCCTGAGTCCGGCTCCTGGCCGACAACGTAGAACTCCGCCGCGGTCGAAGTGTCGCCACTCACCTGAGAGAACACCGCCCGCAGGCCGAGCCGGCGCAGTGCTCGATGCGCCTGGTATACAGTCAAGCCGGTCAGACGCGGCACTGCCGCATTCGAATCGGGCAGTTGCCCCAGAGCGGGCCCAATCAAGACCGAGGCGAAAAGCGGGACGGCCGCAGTACGCAGCACGAACCAGACTACTCCGGCACGGCAGCCATGTCAAGCTGAAGAGGGCGCCCGGTTGGCCGGGCGCCCTCAAGGATTGGCTCCGGTTCAGCGGGTAAGGGTCAGTTTGCCGGTAACGCGCTTGGTGTCGAGCGTGTACCGGTAGAGATAGACTCCGGCTGGAACCTGGCTGCCGTTATCCGCCCTGCCGTCCCAGACCGCGCTGTAGCGGCCCGGTTCGCAGTTGCGACTGACCAGAGTCCGTACCGGTCGGCCCGCCGCGTCAAAGACCCCCAGACTCGCCTTGCCGCGCCAGGGGACCGTATACGCAAGACGAGTTGTCCGGTCGAACGGATTCGGGTTAGCCCGTGCCGTCACCTGCCTGGGCAGTGGGTCCTTGCGACCGGCAACGCCGCCGGTGATGTACGGATTCTGCCACTTCTGCACGAGAATCGGGTTCGGCGTAGCCGGGCCTTCGTTGTACAGGAAGAACCCGGTCGCGTAGTCGCAGAGGTATGACACCATCACCGTGTCGGTAATCCGGTCGAGAATGCACGGGAACCGGTAAGTATTCGTATCGGTGTCGGTAATCTTCTCGGCCGGGGCCCAGGTCTGGCCATTGTCCGACGAGTGCGAGTACCAGATTTCCGCACGCAGTCTTGGGACCGGGAGTGGCGTGTGATTCACGCAGTCGAACTCCTCCCAGGCAACGAACAGGTTGCCCATCGTGTCCTGGCCGAGCGATGGCCGGCACGCCTGAATCGCGTTGTACCCGATGGGCGCGGCAATCGTCTCCGGCTCTGGTGTGCGATGAATCAGGTCCCATGTATTTGGGTTCGCCTCACACCAGTGCCAAAGCTCGGCCGGCAGCCAGTAGTTGGTGTCGTTGACAACCGGCTCAATCGCGGCTGCAATGTGCAACTGATTGTCGCGGTCGTAGATGGGATAGAGCGAAGTGATGTGGAACGAAGGCAACGTCTCCGAGCCGGGGGTGAATGTCGGCGGCAACGGCAGTTCGGTTGAGACATCCCAGTTGTCGCCACCGTCGGTCGAAATCCGATAGTAGCCCGGCTTCACACCGTAGCCGTCCGGCGAGTTCACCCAGGTGATGCAGACATCGGCCTGGCCCGGGACCTGGGAGACCGCAATGTTATGGTCCGGGAAGAGCGGCTCTGGTGCCTGACCCGGGACACTCACCTCCGGGTCCCAGTTACACCATGAGGTCGCGCGGCTCCAGAACAGGTTGTCCTGGCTGGTGTAGTCGATCATTGCCAACTGGTAGTAGCCGTTGGAACCAACCCGAACCGCAGCCCACGCGTTGTCGTCGATTGTCGGTTCGCCCGGGCAGTACTCGAAGATACCGGCCCCGGCCGCCACGTCGCGGGCAACAACGGGCGCGAGCGAGCCGGTTGCATGGTGCGCTGATACGACGGCAACTCCGGTGTTCGGGTCGGCATCAAGATTGCCGAATCCGGTCCGGTCCGAGAAGACGCCCACGCCGGACTGCATGTAGTCCGGGTCAATCCAGTTCCAGGCCCGGGTGCTGTAGTCGTAGAAGTTGTAGCGCATGTTCCGGTCAGGGAAAGATGTCCCCTGGGTCTCAACCGAGTGCATCCACACGACGTGGACGCCAGCACCGGGCGCGTTGCTGATGAGCTTCAACGCCGGGCCGTTCGCTTGCCAGTCATATGTTGTCCCACCGACGGTATCAACAACGCCGAGTGTGAATCGGCCAGACTGACCCGGACCAGACCGACCGGTCGCGGGCCGAACCGGTGGTCCGGTCTGAACCGGTCCTTCGGCCGGAACTACGGTTTTCGGCACCGGACTGAATGCCAGCAGCAAGGCGGGCACGAGCAGCCCGAGACACACGAGTGTACGCATCTGCTTCCTCCTGGGTTTGGCTTAGCGTGTCTTACCTGGCAGGTCCTTTCCTGCCTTGAGTAATAGTAGCCGGCAAACTGCGCAGGTCAATGCTGTCGGCCGGGCCGCCATCGTCGTTATACCCACGACCCACGCGCCGTGCGCAGGTTCTCAGGCTCGGTGGCAAACCCGGCACCACACGTTCCGCTTGACCCGAAGCAAGGAGCGCCTAGGATTAGCACCAGAACAGGAGATTCACCGTGGCAAAAACCTACAAGAACTTCATCAACGGCAAGTTTGTGTCGGCTTCGTCCGGCAAGACCTACGAGAACCGCAACCCGGCCGATACCGACGACCTTATCGGCGTCTTCCCCGCCTCTGTTGCCGAGGACGTGGACGCGGCCGTGGCCGCGGCCCGCAAGGCATACCCGAAGTGGCGGGCAGTGCCTGCTCCGCAGCGGGGCGAAATCATGCGCCGCGCCACCGAGATTCTCATCAGACGCAAGGAGGCATGCGCCAGGCTCATGACCCGCGAGATGGGCAAGGTGCTCAAGGAAACGCGGGGCGACGTACAAGAGGCGATTGACACCGGGCTCTACGCCGCCGGCGAGAGCCGCCGACTATGGGGCACGGTCGTGCCCTCCGAGCTGCCCAATAAGATAGCCTACGTCACGCGCCAGCCGATGGGCGTCTGGGCCATGATCTGTCCGTGGAACTTCCCCATGGCAATACCGTCCTGGAAGCTCTTCCCCGCACTGGTCTGCGGCAACACGGCGGTCATCAAACCAGCAACGCTGACTCCGGCATCGGTGCACGAATTCGTCTCTGCCTTGGTCGAGGCCGGCCTCCCCGACGGCGTGGTCAACGTCGTGTACGGTCCGGGCGCAACGGTGGGCGAGGCTATGCTCAACCACCCCGACGTCTGCGGCGTATCGTTCACCGGCTCATCCGATGTCGGCCGGCGCATTGCCGAAGCAACAGGCCGTAATCTGAAGCGCTGCTCCCTGGAACTGGGCGGAAAGAACGCGCAGGTCGTCCTCGACGACGCCGACCTCGACCTTGCCCTTGACGGCGTGCTCTGGGGGGCGTTCGGCACGACCGGCCAGCGCTGCACCGCGACCTCACGGCTGATCGTCCAGCAGGGCGTCTGCAAGAAGCTGACCGACATGCTCGTGGCCCGAACCCGGAAACTGCGCGTGGGCAATGGCCTTGACGAGAAAGTCGAGATGGGCCCATGCGTATCAGAGGCGCAGCGCCAGACCGTACACGGATACGTCGAAACCGGCCGGCGTGAAGGCGCGCGCCTACTCACCGGCGGCGAGCCATACAAAGGTGGCGGGCACGCCAGGGGTTTCTTCTACAAACCGACCGTGTTCGGCGATGTGAACCCAGGTATGCGCATTGCGCGCGAAGAAATCTTCGGCCCGGTGCTTTCGGTCATCAGGGTCCGGGACTTCGACGAGGCGATCAGAGTGATGAACAGCACGCCCTATGGCCTTTCCTCGTCCATCTACACGCGCAACGTCAACCTGGCGATGAAAGCCGTCGAGCTGATTGAGGCAGGCATCACCTATGTGAACGCACCGACCATCGGCGCGGAGTGCCACCTGCCGTTCGGTGGAGTCAAGGATACCGGCAACGGCCACCGCGAGGGCGGCTGGACTGCGTACGACATCTTCTCCGAGCCGAAAACTGTCTATGTGGACTACTCCGGCGCTCTGCAGAAGGCACAGATAGACAACGCCGAGTACTAGCCGCCAGCCCGACCCGCCGGCCGGCCAGAACCTCCGCCAGACCTGACGTGAGGCGTGCGCCGGCATCTTCCAGGCGAGCGTTCGCCCGGTGCGTCTGTCGTGTATGGGGCCAAGAGATCGTTACCACCCTCCTCGACGGCAACGTCGGCACTGATTGTATCAAGGAGGACCGGTGGCAGCAAGGCGAATCTGGACGGCAACTGCGGATAGCCCAGCTGCCGCAGCCGTACGAACGGTGGTTCACCTTTCATGCCGACCCCCTGATGCGGCCGCTCGAGGTTGTAGAACGACAGCCAGGCAGCCGCATAACGCAACTGCACGGCATCGTCGGTTATCTCCTCCAAGCAGGGAAGGTAGAACTCCTCGTCGTCGGTCCGATGGCTCCGCTCCACCCGCCCATTGTAGCCTTTGCGGCCCTTCGGATAGCGACACAGTACCGCCCCCAACGTGTCGTAGTACTTCTCCTGTAGCCCGGCAATCCGTGCCAGGTCGCTGCCGCCAAACTCACTTCCCCAGTCAGTCTGCCAGCCGACACGACCTTTGATGCCGTGCGCGCGCAGATGCAGCATCACCAGCACCATGAATGCGATGCCATTAGCCTGCGACAGCTCGTGGCTGTAGGCCAGAAACCGCAGTCGCGTCCGGGCCTCCAGACAGGTCCACTGATACCGTGGCAGCCTTCGGCGGATGATGTGGTTCCAGCGTCTGCTGCCGAGCGTACCACGGTCGAGGATATCCTTGGTGTCGACCTGCATGAGCGTGAACGGCCGTTTCACCGCCCAGGCCCAGTGGGCCGGGTAGAGTGGTTTCCGTGGTCTGGTCTTGCCACCATAGCCGTGGCGTCGCAGGATATGACGGATGGTATAGGGTGACAGCATCAGCTTGTGCTGGCGGGCCAGATGCCAGGCGAGACGTTTGCGGCCGTAGCCGGTGTTCTTGCGCAGCGCGAGTACTTTCTGCTCGCTGGCCGGGTCGGTCTGCGCGGGCGAGCGATGGGGAGCGCGTGAGGCATCGGCCAGTCCGGCCAGGCCCTGCGCCTTGTAGCGCCGCAGCCATTTACGCACGACCTGGCGTGAGGTATGCCAGCGCCGTGCAGTCTCAGAGACGCTGTGTGTCCTGGTGAAGGTTTCCACCAGTCGTCGTCTTGCTTCGGTCGGGTTCATAGAGTATGCTTCCTCGTAGGATATGTCCACTGCCGGTGATCCTTTCTGGCTTGCTTGCGGATTTCAGCCACTGAGGATACACCGGCTCTTTTCAACCATCC
>CAZQFS010000144.1:0-6366 GCA_964592755.1 uncultured bacterium
CTGGTCGAGAAGGTCTGGTCCAATCCGGTCAGCTTCACTTCCTGAAAGAGCCGGGCTCGGCCGCACATCTCCTTGGCAACCCTGACCCCGCCGTCCTTGAGCATAGTGATGTTGTGGTATCCGACAAGGTCCCGGGCTTCTCTCTGCCAGCCTCTGGTCAGTTCGCCGGAGAACGCGCCATTCAGAATTGAGTCAGAAGCCTCTGGCAGTGCCTGCCCGACGATTGCTCCGGACAGAGCCAAAGCCAGTCCGACAAGCGTTGCGGGGCCGGTGTGTTTCTTCACGGGAGAATCCTATTGGCAGTCCGAGTCCGAGTCAAGGAACGGCACAGCCTCCACCCCATCCACTCCCCGCAGTGCTCAACTGGAGCCTCGAGCACGGCCGGGTCGTTCCCGAGCCGCCCCGGCATACCTGACCACCGTCACCGTCGCTGCTGTGTCGCTGTCTGCGTGCTCGCCTGCGGTCGCCCGACCGGCATGATGTAGAGCGGCTCTTCCGCCTGGTTCGCGCAGATGACCCTGCTCACAGCGGCGTCGTTGAACGCGCCAACTGCACATGTTCCCAGGCCGAGGGCGGCACACTGCAGATATACGTTCTCGGCCGAGTGGCCGAGGTCCATGCAGACGTACCGCTCTCGTCCTCGCCTCCCGTAGCGGTCGGTAGTTCGCCGGTAGACTGCGAAGTAGACAATCGATACGGGTGCGGCACTGACAAACTCCTGCCCCCAGGCCGCGGCACACAACGCGGCCCGGACGTCCCCGGTTCTGACAGGACGCAGAGCGTGTGAGTCGGACCGATAGCGGTACACTCCGGCCGGAAGGCCGGCCACGTTTCCGACCACAAGATAGAGCTCCAGCGGGTAGCAGGCCCCGGCTGACGGTGCGGTCCTCAGTCCTCCGGCCAGGGAGGCACTTTCCGGCCACGGCTTGCTCACGCCGTATGCGGCCCAGAGCAGTTGCGACACCTGCACCAGGCTCAAGCCTTCCGGACCGAAGTGGCGCACCGAGCGTCGGACCGCGAGCGCCTGCTCGACCGACACCGTCCCCGCCCGGGCTGGCGCGGGTAGCTCAATCCTGGTCGTCTCGGCCCCTCGGTCAGTATGTCGGCCCGGACCACCTTCAGGCGGGCCGGACGCCAGCAGCAAACTCAGACCCAAAGGTACGACGATTATCACCTTCCTGCTCCTGGTTGGCTATGGCCCATACGCCCGAGTATACCGCGGACGAAGGGGAAAGACAACTCCCAGAACGCGACATCGAGCCACGAAGGCGCGAGAGACACGGAGTAATGAGTGCACCCCGGGCTCTCGTCCCTATGCTCGGACTTCGTGGCAGGCAATCCCGGGATTGGGGCAACTAACCGTGCTTGACATTCCGCTGCCGTCGTTAGAATGTCTTGTGCTGCGCCTTTCTGCCGGGCTGCTGCCGGCGGCATTCGTGACCGGCATCCTGCCCGTTCTGCTCTGGGCCCAGCCGGTTGAGGTCAGATTGCACCAGCCCCGTCAGGGGCAGACCGGAATCGAGGATATGTGGTGGGTTGATATCACCAACAATCGGGACACGACCCTGCGCGGTGTCTGGCTTTTCGGGGAAATCCACCGCGATGGCGTCGGAATGGTCTTTCACGCCCGCTCCACCAGCTTCGACGTGCCGCCGGGGCGAATCACGAAGAGACTGCACGACATCGGGGTCAGAGAGCCTTGGTACCGGCCAGGATATGAGGTGTTCTACTACCGCGCCGGTGCCGTGCCCGAGGGACGGTACAGCTATTACGTCCGGCTGGAGCCGCAACTGGCCGAGCACAGCGTCGGATTCGACATTAAGTCGCTTGTCCCGCCGCGTTTGTTCTCGCCGCCGGACCAGTCATCCTTTCGTCGTTCAGAGCGGTGGCCGGACTTCGTCTGGACCCCGGGCTCGGTTCGCGGCCGTGATGAGAGCCACACTTTTCGCATCGTCGAGGTCCTTGAAGGCCAGACCGTCGAGGAAGCGCTGGCTGCCAACCGGCCCTGGTTCGAACAGACCGGGCTTGCGACGACTCGGCTCCGCTACCCGCTCAGGGCACGGCCGCTCGAGCCCGAGCGACGCTACGCCTGGCAGGTGACCGTTTCGCAGGGCCGGCACCGGTCCGCGGCGAGCGAAGCGTGGTCTTTCGACTTCGGCGCCCGCGGTTCCGGGCCAGAGTCGCTTCCTACCGGGCTGCCGCATTTCCTCTCCATCGGCGGATTTGCGCTCCAGGTGTTGTCCTATGCGCCCGGTGCGAGTCTTGCGAACCTGGCCGGTCGGGCGCGGTCCTGGTTCGAGCACGCCAAGCCGGCAGTGACCTTCGAGCTCGACTTCGCTGAACTCGGCACGTCCTGGGAGCCAGGCCAGGGTGAGACCGCGCATATCACCGAGGGCAGGATAGTGCAGGAGTTCGGACGGCCGCTGGTCATCCAGCTTTCTGCTGCCGGTGCGCGCGCCGGTGTCAGTGAACTCCGGCTGGACCCGCGCAAGGCGATGGCGCGAGTATCTTTTGAGTTGCACCGGTCCCTGGGTGACTCAGCCGGAACCGGCCCGGCGACAATCGGTCCGGTTGAGCTGCGCGTCAATCCGAGATTCGATGTGCTTGAGAGCCTGCCCGCGCTTGAGTACGGCCCGTTCCTGCTCAAGGAACTCGGGCTTCGCTTCCGCGGCCGGGGCGTTGTCGTAGACCTGAGCGAGACCCGGCCGACTACCGAGCTGTTCTGGCAGGGATTCAGACTCGACTCCGGATTCACCCTTGCCGCCGCGCAGGAAACGACCAACGTCGGATACCTCCACGCCCGCTATCGGCTGAAGCACGTGTCGGTCGATTCCGCCGGCATGGATGCTCTGCTCGCGCTGGACAGTGTCCACCAGTACACGACCCTTGTACCGCTCGGCTTTCTGGTCGGCCTGCTCGCCGGCGACATGAAACTGACCGACAGCCAGCTCGACACGGCGGGCTTCGACGTCGTGACGCTGCTGCCGGACCGAGTCTCGTGGGGCAAGTCCCAGCCGGTCCAGGTTCGGGCCGCGCTCGTGGTCGACTCGGCCGGCAACTCGCGCTGTGATTCGGTGCCGGTCAACGCACTAATCGGTCTGGGTCGTACTCTACGCGTCCACGTGACCGACGGGACGCTCTTCTTTCCGGCTGACCCCTGGCCCTCTCCTGTCCCAGGCTTCGCTGATTCCGGATACCAGCGCAACGCATTCTCGGTCCAACTGCTCACCACACCTCTGCCCGGTCTGACCTTCTCCGATGCCCGCAACCAACTCCAGACCATGTGGGTTCGTTCCGAGGACGTGACCGCGACCGAGACCCTGTCGGTCCCGGTACTCGAAGGCTGGCTTAACATCGGCACCAGAGGTGCTTTCGGCGACGTGGGTTCGACCGAGGGCGCTGACTTCTCCTGCTGGCTGGGCCGACCTGGTGCTTCGGGGTACAAGGCGGACTCGGTCTTCTTCACCGACTTCCGTGACTCGATTGCGGTCGTTCTCGTGGACAACGCGGTGTACGATGCCTGGTTCCAGGGCTTTTTCAGCATCCCCTTCCCGAGCGACTGCTACGTCCCTTTCTTCGGTCTCGGATTCACGTCGTCGGGCAACGCGGTCGGTGGCAAGCCGGTGTTCGATGATACACTGGAATTGAAGTACTGGGGCGTGGGCATCACGTCCAGGTCTGGAGCGGTCAGCGTCCGCACCGGCGAGATTCTCTACACCAATGCCCAGATAATCGAGAAACGCCACTTCAGCCAGGGGTTCCGCATCTACTGGGGCGAAATGCTGGCCGACGGCGACCTGGGCAGGTTCCACTTCGACCACAACTCCGGCAACCAGAAGTTCGACACGATTCCCTTGACCATTCACGCGGCCGGGCTTTCGCCTTACAACGGCGACACCACCGGCGACCTCTGGGGCTACCTGAAAGTCTCAGGCGACCTTTCCTTCCCGTTCTGGGGCGCGCAGTTCGGCACCATCTACGACCACAAGTATGTCCACGCAAACCACAAACAGGACCCGTGGAACTCGCGCTATGTCAAGCTCCAACCAGCGCAGTTCGCGCTCAGCCGGAACTGGGGCTCAGGCACGGCCGTGCTCGACTTCCCGGCGGTCCGCTACGACTCACTCGACCAGGACGCTTTCCAGGCGACCGGTACCGTGAAACTGATGCGCGGGCTTACCGGCACAATCGCGGCCCAAATGGACCTAAGCGCAAGCGGCAGCCTTATCGGCTTCGCCTCGGCGACCAAAGGAGGCAGCGGCGGCGGCAGCGCCGCGGGCAAGAACCTCCTCACCGGCGCCGGCGGCGAAATCAGGCTCGGCCCGGTCTCGGGGTTTGTCGTCATTCCGGGTGACCAGCTCGAACGCATCTTTGTCGAAGGCCCGATTGAGGCCACGGGCAGTGCCGGCTGGGCCGGCATCGGCGCGCGGATTCAATTCAACGGTTCGGTCACGGCCGAGATTACGCCCTCAAGTTTCGCCTTGGGCACCATGGCCGGCCTCTCGCTCAACTTCTCCTCGGTCGCCAGCATCGACGGCATGTGCGCGGCCAAGTTCCTGTTTGCCGACACCTGCTTCAAGGGCGACATCTACGTCGTATTCAACACCTCACCGATTCAGATTGGCGGCGAGGGTCAATTCTCCACCTATGTCGGCTTTCCGGGCGCGAACCGGCCGCCGGCATTCTATTTCCAGGGCGCGGCCAAGTGCTGGCTGTACTACTTCGGCCGCGGTATGGACGCCGAGGGCGCAGTCGTGATTGCCCTTAACGCACCCAACTCCGAGCTCTGGGCCCTGGGCAAGATCGGCCGCAATGTCACCGCCCGCAGCCTGGTTGATGCGGTCGTGCCTACGACCAGCCGCCTGACCGGATTCTACGGCGGCGGCAAGTTTGGCGGCAGCATTGACCTGGGCATCATCGCCGGCGGCTACTGGGTCTGGGGCGGAGCCGGCTGTTTCTTCGTCCCGGACCAGGCCAAGTTCGCCACCCTGGCAAACGCCGGAATCCTGGTCCACGGCGACGTCCTCGGTTTCCTGGCATCGGCCGACCTGTGGGCCGAGCTGGGCGGAGCCGCGGCCCCGCCCGACTTCGCGCTCCAGGGCGCGTGCGGCTTTGAGGTAACCGTGCTCTTCATCAGCTACTCCTGGGACGGCACCATCAGCATCGGCACCGGAGGCATTGATGCCTGGTAGCGCAGGCCGCATTTTGACCTTTGCATTTTGCATTCTGCATTCTGCATTCTCCTCTGCCCAGGCCTGGGGCGGCTGGTCCCACAAGCGGATGACCTACTGGGCATGGAAATACGCCCGGCTGCCGACATCGTCCGGTGCAACCACGGTGCGGGTCGCCTGGAACCTCGACACCCTGCAGAACGTGATGGGGTTCAGCTCGGTCAACACCTTCAGCCTCTTCACCTATGCCTTTGTCAAGGCATCGGGCGCGGACTTCAACATCGATACCAGCCCGAACTGCAAGTCCGACCACGACTCGCTCATCTTCATGGACTGGGGCCGTGCGCCGGACGACTTCGACGAACCCGCGGCCGCGCTGGGCGGTGCGCTCTGGAACCACATGTACATCCCGGCCGGCGGCGGTTTCGCCGACGGAATGGTGAAGTACTACTTCGATAAGGCGGTCAAGACCTTTGCCGGCAACCGGCGCCGGGCCTACTGCTACCTGGCCATGGCCAGTCACTACCTTGAGGACTGCGGATTCCCGCCCCACAATGAGAAGAACTACCTGGACGGCAGCGCGGTCCTCTGGCAGAAGACCTACCATCATGACATCGAGGACAAAATCGGCGGCGACGCGTTCTGGTTCTCATACATGGATACGCTCTGCGCCCGGCTCGCGCGCCGACCGCTGCCTGCGTTCGACCCGGTCGCCGCTGTCCACAGTGTCGCCTGGGAAACCGCCTGGCTCGACCAGGAGTTCAAGGCCGCGGCCAAGAGCGGCAATGACCAGCGCCTGGTCGCGATTACCCGCAAGTGTATCATCGGCGTGATGCCGCGTGTTGCCGGCCTGTTCCACGCCTTCAAACTGAAAGTGGGTCTGCAATGAGGCAATCGGCCGCCGTTCTGGCTCTTGCGCTGTGCGCGGTGCAGTCCTCGTCTGCCTCGGCGACCGCGCTTCGGGCCACGGCTGACAGCGGCTTTGTGCTGCTCACCTGGGATTCCTTCCCCGGCGTAGACAGCTTCCACCTCTATCGCCGCGAGAAAGGGACCGAGTTCGCGATGCTGGCCTCGATCAGGCCGGTCACAGATACCGCCCGAATCACCGTGCTCATCCGGCCCCGCTCTGAGGAATGGAACGCGGTCTGGCAACTGCTCGAAGTGTCCCCGCACCTGCTGAATTCATCGCCGCGCC
>CAZQFS010000145.1:0-6157 GCA_964592755.1 uncultured bacterium
GTACACCTGCTCAAACCCTGCGCCGATACCATCATCTGCCGTGCGGCAGTAGCAGACCATTCTTCCGTCCGGTGACCAGCGGACCGGGCTCGTGGCCTCAAACCCTTCACACACCCCGGATTCGCCGCCGTCCATGCCCGACCCACCGGGTCTGCCTGCCAAGTGGCGGAACAACTGCTCGCTATCCTGCGGCGGCACGTAGCGCCAGAGCTCCAGGGTCTTGTTGCCCTTCAACGCATAGAATACAGCGCCGTCGGTCGTGATGTCGCCGCCGTTCTTCACCCTCTTCTTCTTCTGGGTGAACCCAACCTGCGGCAGCGTGTCGAGCTCCACCCACGAGTCGGAGGCAGGGACGTACTTCCAGAACTCCTGTGTGCTACCGCCCTTCAGCGTGAACACGGCGTTGTCCACCCAGGCGGCGCTGCCCCCTTCCTTGGACTTCTTCTTCTTGCCTGAATTGCCATAGAGCGGCACGCCTGCCAAGGCCGATCCCCACGTGCCGGCGCCCAAGTCGTAGGCAAAGAGCGTGTGGTACCTAGCCTGATGGCAATAGAGCTTGTCGTCGCCGTCATACGCCAACCACGAGCCTGCGTAGTACTTGGGGCTGGCTGCGGGCGGTGAGGGCAGCGCGTGCCAAGTGTCGCCCGCGACGTGATAGCGCCAGAACTCGTTCTTGTACCCCTTCAGCAAGTAGACGTAGCCGAAGCCGCTCTTCTCGACGTAGACCAGGTCCGTACCGCCCTTGACCTTCTTTCTGGTCACGCCGAGCGGCACGTCCGCAAGCTGGTACCACGAGTCCCGCCTGGTATTGTACCGCCAGAACCCAAGCGTGTTGTTCCCTTTGGTCATGTAGATGAAGCTGTCGCCATCGCAGACGCCGCGGCAGCCCTTGGACGGCGGCTTGGCTTCTCGGCCGGGCGGGATCGCCCGAAGGTTGTTCGGAGGCGATGTCCACTCGTTTCCCGTAGGGGTGTATGCGTAGAACTCGTGGGTCTTCTGGCCCTTGGCCGCATAAACCAGGCTATCGCCCATATTGACGTCCAGCCACCCACCGTCCTTGATGGCCTTGCCCCCGCCCAAGGGCATTGGCTCCAGCTCCTCCCAGCCCGTGGGAATTGAAACCCAGCTCTCGACCCTATCATTGGCCGGGTTGCTGTCGGTGAAAGCCAGCGAACAGACCACCAGATGGTAGCCGGGTTCCCGTACGGGCCAGGTATCGAAGGCCACGGTCGCTGCGCTACCAGGGGCAGGCAGGACTCTGCGCGCGCTGGTGTAGAAGTCTCCGATTCTCATGCCGACCCAGACCGACTCTGACAACGTTGTGGAGGTGTCCGCAAATACGACCGCGGTCGGCACGACCGCTTGCGCGTACTTGACCGTATCCCCGGGCGACGTGATTGCAGAGATGCCGACGTCAAAGGCTATCGGCTGCTCGATGCGCATGGTGACGATGTCGTCGCTGTTCGCTCCCAGCCCGTAGCCCGTAACGAAGATGTTTCGGGCCGAGTCCACGACGATGCCGGTAGCGAAGTCGTTGCCGTTGAGTGCGTCGTTCCAGTACCAGATACCGGCCGTGTTGCCGCTCATGGTGTACTTCACGACGCAGAAGTCCTTAGTGCCGTTTCGGGTCGCATAGCCGGCCACGTACACGCTGCCCTCGAAGTCCACGGCCAAGGCCGCAGCCTCGTCGTCACCAACGCCGCCGTGGAAGCGCCGCACCCAGGCCGTATCGCCGGTGGCCGGATGGTAGCGGATGGTTACGAAGTCCTTGCCACTGGTCGCCGACTTGCTCGTGCCGGTCACGTACAGGTACCCCTGCGGGCTCACCGCCACGCCCACCGATATGTCCGCGCTGTCGGTCGCGTACCGCTTGGCCCACTTCTGCGTGCCGGTGCTGTCGAAGCACACGGTCGCGTAGTCCCAGCCGGTAACCGGGTCTTTGCTCGGCCCGGTGACAAACACGCGGCCGCCGGCCCCCAGAGCAAGTGCCTGCGCCTCGTCAGCGCTGTCCGCCCAGTTGTAGAACGCGACCCAGTCGCGGTCGAACGTCGAGTCGTACTTCAGTATGACGAAGTCGGAATTCCGCACGGTGGAGTTCCGCACGAGGCCGGCGACGTAGCAGTTGCCGTTGCCATCGACCGCGACCGCGTTGCCGGCGTCGATGCTATGGAAGCTCCCATCGTACCAGTCCTCGTTGCGTCCGGTCGACGGATAGCGGATGGCGAGTACGTCCTCGGATCGGTTGTAGTTCCAGTAGCCCTCTGCCGCCACGTAGGCACAAACGCCGCGGGTCGCAATCGCCTGTCCGCTCGGCTCAGGCTCCTCCTCCTCGTTACTGTTCGGGGCGATGTGGTCTGCCCATTGCAGAGCGAGCGTATCGGCGTACTTGAGCGTGGTCACCCGTCCGAAGAAGAGAGTGTCGACGTCACCCTGGTCGTCGACGGTGATGCTGTCCATCGAGTAGCCGGTGACGAAGGTGGACCCACCCGAGCCGACGGCGATGTCATTCCCCTCGTCATCGAAACCGCTGAGCCCGGACCGGTAGCGCCAGGTAGCCAGACGCGAGTCACCGGCCGTCGGGTTGTAGCGCAGCGTGAGGAAGTCTGCCGACCCATCGCTGCCGGTGACGAAGCCGGTGACGTAGGGTACCCCGGCCGGGCTGAGCACAATGGCGTTGGCCCGGTCTGCGCCGTAGCCGCCATTGTACGTCCTCACCCATTCGGTTGCCGCCGCTATGGCGACGGCGAGCATCAGCAGTGTAACTGCCTTGCCCATATCAGCCTCCTTGCTCCTCCCAGGCCCTGACGAGTCGGGAGGAACCTATTCGGTCTTCACGACCAATGTAGCTCCGGCCTTCCCTGGGCTACGGAGCACGTAGACCCCGGCATGAGCCGGACGGCCGCGGTCGTCCCGGCCGTCCCAATGCCAGAAACCACTGCCTGAGAGCACACGCTCCAGCGCCCCGGTCAGCGAGCAAACCTGGAGCCGGGACTGGTCGTCCGCCCCATGCAGGCAGCGGATAGTTGTGGAACGTCTGAACGGGTTGGGTCGCGCCACGAATACCTCAGCACGCACCTGTGGCGGCGGAACACCTTCAGCGACGCCCGTGCTGGTATCGCGGATGACCGACACGGTGTTGTCCAAGAGGTCCGCGATGTAGACCCTGCTGTTGGTCCTGTTCCAGCAGAGTGCGCCTGGCGAGCGGCCCAGCGGTATGGTTTTGATGAGCGTGTCGCCCCGCGCGTCGATGATGTCAACCTTGTCGGCATTGATGTTGGAGCAGTAGACTTTGCCTTTGGCGTCGTCTGTCACCATCGATGTCCCCCCCCCCCCGACGAAGATGGAATCGATGACGAAGTGGCCATGGCAGTCGATAATCCGCACGACCGTGCCTCCCGTTCCTGCTCCCACGGCGAGCAGCTTGTTGGTGAATCGCGCAGCCGTCAACGCGGCACCGGCTCGCCCCGGTACAGCGCAGATCTCCGAATCCCCGGTGGTCGTGTACACGTGGACGCCGTACCTCGCCGACAGATACACGAGGTTGTTAACGGGATTGAAGCACCAGTCACCAAGCTGGTACCCGCCCCCGTCCACTGGCACCCGTGAAGCGATCTCGTCGGTCTCGCAATCCACAGCCTTCACGGTATCCTCGCCCCAGTCCGTGTAGCAGAACACCCGGTTCGACGCTGGGCTCCAGAGGAGTCGGCCCACGCCGAGTACGGGAATGTAGCGCATGACGGTGTCCGCTGCGGCGTCGAGCACGGTGATGCGGTAGACCGGGTCGTCGTTGCAGGAGATGTACAACTTGTCCATCGTGGCGTTGTAGGCCATCGAAAGCGGGAAGTAGGGGATGTCGACAACCTTGAGCACGGACTCCGCCGCCGCGTCAATCACCACCAGCTTGTTGTCCTCGCCGCGCGTGCAGTAGACCTTGCTGCCGTCGCCGTTCAGGCAGAGGAACGTCGGGTAGTCCCCAACCATGATTGTGCTCAGGACTTCGTTCGTCTCGCCCGAGATGACGGTGATGCTGGCGTCCTGCGAATTGGCGCAGAAGACCTTGTTGACCAAGGGGCTCCAGACGATGTCTATCGGCGAGTCACCCACCCCGACCACGGTCTCCAGGTACTGCCCTGGGCACAGGGTCGCACCCGCGCCCAGCAGCGCGGCTACGTTCAGCAAAGCAGGCCAGAGTTTTTTCGTCATCTGAGCCTTTGTCCTGACTGAACCCTACTCCTCTTCGTCCCGGTTGTCAAGCACGGGTTGCGCGGGGTACTGCCCCCAGTTCCAGCCTGCGTCGAGGCCCGGCCGGGTTCTGTCTTGAGCGCTCATGGCCGCGATTCCATCACAGGTTGCCTTCCGCATCTCTTCCTCCTTGGAAGTTAAGCCTCATTCAGTCTCTGGGCCAGGCCGCCGAGGCGCAGCCGCCTGGCCGATTGCTGACTACTTCAGCTTCACAATTCTGGTTCTTGATGCGTGGTCGTCTCCGGCTACAGCGCAGTATACCCCGGGACGTACGTTCTGGCCGGAGTCATCAAGCCCGTCCCAGACTGCGCTCTGTTTTCCACCCAAGCCTGGCCGAAGCCGCAAAGACCTGACGGCGCGGCCATCGGGCGTGTAGATGCCAACTGCTGCCGACGCCTGACCGATGTCACCCTCAATCCTGGTCCTGCCGAGGAACACGCTCGGTCGAGCGCAAAGCCGAGCATCGTGCAGGACGGGGTCAGGTGGCTCTTGGGATAATGCACTGGCCGAGTCCCTTATGACATACACCCACGGGCTGTTGATACAGCCCACGAACACGCGGCCCTGTTCGGGACTGCGAGCCTGGCAGAACGGGCTGTCGCCGACGGCTAGTACATCTAGAAGCGACCCGCCGTCGCTGGCCACGATGGCGAGCAGGCCGTCGTAGCATGCTGAATAGAGTCTGCAAATCCCCGTATTCCAAAGGAGGTGCTGAGGTCCACGCGGTATTGGCAGAATCCGCAGGGTTGAATCTGTGGCGACGTCCACAGTGTGCAGGGCTTGATAGCTCCCGCCATCAATCCCAAGAAACAAGAGATGTAGGTCTGGATTCTCAGCCATGCACCACGCACTTGTGCCCTGCGGGACCGCGATTCTGCTCTCGATGCTGTCCGATTGCCCACCGATGGCGACGACGTCTCTGTCCCCGTCACAATAGAGCTTGTCGGCTGTATTGCAGTAGCAGCCCGCATACGGCACGTTGCCCAACGGTATCGTCCGCAGCACCTGACCGCTAATCAAGCTTACGATACTGACCGATTCGCCATCGTTGTTGAGCACGTATAGCTTCCGGTGCCGCGTGTTCACGTAGAGCTTCAGCGGGCAGTCCCCCACGGCGACCCGGGCGATAACCGAGTCGGTCGCGCAGTCAATGCAGGCCACTTCGTTCGTGCCCTGGCACGAAACCCAGACCCGATTGTCCACCGAATCCCATACGAGCTCAGTCGCCCAGAGCAGCGGAATCATCTTCAGCCGCTCATGGGTGGCACCGTCTATGACCAGCACCGAGTCAATGTAGTTGTTGAGTACGGAGGCGTATGCCTTGTTGCTGGTCGGATTGTAGATGACGCGTAGCGGATGGTACGCCGCAACCTGCGAGATAATCATGTTTCGGGAACAGTCTATCGCAAACACCCCACCCTGGCTGCTGGCCCCGTACACGACATCCTCAGCCGAGTTGTAGCAGAGGCTCCCGACCCAGGCGTGATACACGTTGATACTATCCTCAACGTAGGGCTGGCTCCGCCCCGCGCTCGCCGCGAGGCCGAGCAGGACAGCGACAGCGGTCAATCTGGACTGCATTTGGTCTAGTCCACTGCGGATATTCTACCCCCTGGACGCCCCTGTCAATCCGGCTCACGGCCACTGAAGCAGGCCCAGTCGGCCAGCGGCTGCACCGCGCCGACCAGCGAATCCTCGGCGATTATCAGCAGCTTGCCGCCTTGAAAGGCAGCCGCGCCCGCCGACAGCGCAGCGATGATGCCCAAGAGCAATAACTTGCTCTGCATCTCTTCCTCCTTACGGGTGTTGCCTCATCTTCAGTCTCTGGGCCAAGCAGCCGAGGCACAGCCGCCTGGCCGTTTGCTGATTACTTCAGCTTAATGACTGTAGCGTGGTCGCCAGTTACCGGCGAACT
>CAZQFS010000146.1:0-6119 GCA_964592755.1 uncultured bacterium
AAAGCCCGGTGGCGATTGTGTCAAGAAACCACGTCGTGTCGGTGCGCAGGAACAGCGACACCGAATCGCATCGAGGAGGGGTGAAGAGGGACCAGCGGACCCGGCACGTTTCACCGGGCGTCAGGCTATCACCGCCATTGGGCGAAAGCAGCCTAGCTGCCTCCATTTCGTAGACCCAAGTGTGGGCGTCGCCGGACAGGACAATGTCCGGATAGCCGTTGTGGTCCATGTCGTAGGTCTGGATGTGCGTTTCGTGAGGCCTGACCCACTGCCAGACCCGCTGGAACTGGTTGTTGCCTGTCGCCTTGTAGACGTTGATGCCGTAGTTGAATGAGACCAGCAGTTCCTCGACTCCGTCCAGGTCAATGTCCGAGCAGACGCTGTTCTCCGCATCCGAGACCCCGCCGCCGACAATGGAGTCAATCAAGGTGCTCTCGTACTCGTTGTTACCTGTGGCCTCGAACATGTAGACAAAAAAGCAGGAGTACGGGTTGATGCGCTGGTGCTTCACGTAGAACTCCGGCTTACCGTCCTGGTCCAGGTCATTGCCCGACCAGACATCATGGCCATTCGGCCAATAATGCGGCACCGAGTCTACGAGCTCAAAGCTATTGTCGCCGTTGCACTCGTAGATATATACGTGGCCATTCCAGAGGATGTCCGAATAGACGAACTCGCGCGCGCTGTCCTGGTCGAAGTCGCCAAAGGCGTAGTCGTAGCCCCACCTATAGAGCGGCGATTGCCACACAAGCACGTTGTGGTTGTCCCCCCGGTTCTCGAATACGAAAGTGTAGCCGGCATCAATGAACACAATGTCCTTCAGACCATCCCGGTCCAGGTCACCCGAGTACCAGACACAAGGACTCCAGTTGCCGTTTGTATTGTAGCAGTACAGCCAAGCCAATGAGTCCGGATAGAGAGAATCGGCCGGACTTTCGTAGATGCAGACGTAGTGCCGAACGCTGTCTATCCGGTTGCCCGTACAGAACAGGCTGTCGTTTACCCCAAGCAATTCAGCCAGACTATCTCTATCCGCGTCGCCAATGTCGCACGGCACAAACGTGCCCTTGCTCATGCCTGGAGGCGGCTCAGGAATGCCAATGCAGGTTTCAGCCTTGACCAAGTCGTAGCGGTTCGTCGTCCGGTACTCCCAGGTCTCCCATCGCCAGATTCGCTGACCCTGGGTGTTACGCCAGAAACTGAGTTCGGGAGCGCTGTCACCATCAGTATCCCCGATAGGCACGTTGCCAATGCCGGTCAGACCGCTCCCTATGTCAGCGACCTGCTTGAGCCGCCAGCCGGGCTGGCCCGGCGCGACCGTCAGGCAGCCGATGAGCAGCATAAGGATACGCACTCGCATGGCACGGAGGAGTGCGGGCTATCTCGTGAGCACCAGCTTTCTGACCTCGGAACCGGACTCGGAAGTGAGCTTGGCTACGTAGATGCCGTTGCTGAGCACTCGGCCCTGGTCGTCGCGGCCATCCCAGCAGACGAGATGTCTGCCAGCAGCCTGCTCGCCTCGGGCCAGGGTCCTGACGGCCCGGCCGGAAGCATCGTAGACCCGCAGACAAACCTTGCCGGGCTGGTTGAGCGCAAACCCGCACTGCACCGTCCGCGTGAAGGGATTCGGTGCAGGCGGCAGTAGCGTGGCCCGGAACGGCAGGGTCAACGCCATCGCACCGTCTTTCTGCCCGCCCTCTTGCCGGCGGTTCGGCTCAGCTTGGAAGATGGCAAAGTCAGTCATGACGCTGTACTTGCCATTATACCGCAGCGCACCCAGGTCCGCAACCGCGTCCCGAAGATACGTCCGCACCGGCACCTGAACCCAGACGGTCTCAGGTTTGCCCGGCTCGAAGTTCACGACTCTGGCCAGAGTGTCCTGGAAGCGGATGCCCTGAGTCCAGCGGCCCTGACCCTCATGGTAGACTATCGCCCGGACGTAGTAGTCGTAGGCGGGATTCAGATAGGGCAGCATGTATCGCAGGCTGTCCCGACCGAAGTCGAGCGAGTAGGGACCAAACCGTACCGCTCCGGACCGGTACTGGCAGTATGGTGAAGGCAGGCTCTCGCCGGTTGCGACCGCGTAGAACGCCGGCGAGCCGCGGGCCGGCCCGTCGTGCGGGAGCCAGTTGCGCTCGGCGAACCTGACCTCGTAGAGCGGCCCCTGCGGGTCGATCTCCTCGGTCCAGACGATGCTGGCAGTGATTTCGCCGGTCCAGGGGTCTGTCTTTGCATCAACGCTCGGGTAGGCCGAACCTGCGATGGTCGAGGTAACGATGGAAACCTCACCCGCGATGTTGATGTAGACGTCACCGACTCCATCCACTTCCTCCTGCCATACGCTGACCTCGCGCGTTGACATGGCCGGCCGGTCTGAGGGGTCAAGAGTGTTGCTGACGTTGCGAATGAAGCCCCAATCCCAGTAGAGGTTGTTCACGCATCGGGGCCTGAGCTGAATGTCGCTCCCGGAAGCGAACTCGACGAAGACCGAGTCGCCGTAGGCCTCCACGAACGGGTTGCCCGGAGTCGGCATGGCATTCACGACCGGGAACTCTGGCGTCCAGACGTCCGTGAACTGCCTGTAGTAGATGTTACTGCCGGTGGTGTTGTTCTGGCGCTGCCAGGCGACGTGGATGATATCCCCCGGCGTGATGGCAATCGTAGGCCGCCAGCACTCCCATTCGGGCTGCTGGTCGAGGATGTCGGTGCAACTGGGACCGAGGGCGGTGAACAGGGTGGCGTGGATGCGGTACTCGGTCTGCGTTATTCCGTCGCAAACCACCTCATAGGTCGCCCAGGCCGCAGGATACTGCGTGTCGGTGACGTACTTGGCAGCCACTGCCGGTGGTCCGGCGACGGCTTCCGGTTCGCTGCCGTCGAAGACCGTCACATAGGCAATCGGTAACCCGGCGCGCAGGATTGCCGCCTTGATGTCGGGCCCCTGCTTGTACACAATCCAGGGCACGTTGCATGTAGTCGGTGCTGTGGCGTCGTTGTTCAGCGTGATACACGGGTACTCACCGGCATCAATCAGGTCGGGCCGCGTCCAACTCTGACCGTCGTCGTAGGAGGCCGAGTGGAGCACGCAGCCAGCGTTGGTGTAGACCAAATGCAGCGTACTGCTGCCCGGCACACGGACGATGTTGCGCTGCTGGTTGTTGGCCGTGGCCATTGGGTCGTCACTGAGCAGGCCGACGTGGCACGTGGCGACCTTGGGGAGATAGTTGTGCATGGTCACAGTCACCTTGGCCTCTCCGGTTTGCTTCGGGTCCAGGGTGAACACCGCCTGCCCGTTCTCGTTCGTGACTTTGACGTAGTAGAGGCAGTAGGTCTTGGTCGTTGGGTCGCGCATCGAGACGCAAACCTTGGCCCCACCCAGGAGCACGCCGTTGTCCTTCACCGTGACCGTGAAGGTCGTCGGCTCCGGCGGCACCCAGGAGTGCGAGAGGTTGACGCTCATCTCGCGGGGGCCGTTCTCCCCGGCAGTCCAGATTTCCATCAGCGGGTCACCGAGGAGGTTCTCCATCGCCCGGTCGCGACCGTCGCCGCGAAGTGCGGTGATGGTAGCGGAGTATGCAGGGCCCAGCCGGTAGATGCCATCGCGGTAGATTCTCTCTATGAGATGGAGGTAGAGGTTATCGGAGCTCTCGTTGGCCGCTCCCCCGTACGCCACCGCGCCACCAGTCGGACAGATGAGAAAATGCCGCCCGATGCTGCAGTCCTCTAGCATATAGAGGGCGTGACAGCCGTTGCCGTGCGCTAGCCCGCCCTCATCCCCGTTCATGACGAGGCCGTTTTCGAAGTCTTCGGTCAGGAGGCGTTCGGACCATGGGTTGCCGATGTTACCCTGCCAGTAACTATGGCCCGCGTGAAAGTGGTGGCAAAAGAACTGGGAGCCGTCGTTCACCGCTGCCAGGAAATCGTCCCTCCCGAACGACGAGAACAACTGCGTTTGCAGGTCGTGAGAGAGGTACCACGGCTGGTTCACGGTCTCCAAGTGTTTTGTCAGCAACCTTCCTGCGAAAAACTTGACCTTTCTAAGGTGCCCTTGTGGCGGGTTTGTTTGAAACACAGTCAGCTTTCTGACAACAGTGTTTTCCTCTGCGTTTCCCGGCCGTGTCGGCAGTCGCGCCAAGACGACCTCGGGCAGGCATTCGTACACCGACGTGTCGCCCACCACCAGGCCCGTGCGGTACTCGTGCCAGTTATCCCCTCCGTCGATGGTCACCAGATGTGAGTATCGTTTGTCCATGCGAGCGCACGAACCCTGCATGTTGTCAACGAACTGAATGTGTGCAATACTGGTCGGGGCAGCGCCGCTGTACTGAAGCACCCAGTTGCCGGGGGATGGCTTGACGCAGTGGTATATCTTGTTCGGTTTCGTAGCCCAAACATCGTACTGGTCTGTGAGCGGGTTGGCTACGGCCACGATGTGGTAGAACAGTTCGCTCGACAACCCGACCTGCTCGGGTGGAAGCCACGTGAGGCCTCCGTCTGTGGTCTGCCAAATGGCGTTCTCCGACCAGTGCGCTCCTACTACCCTGCCCGCGGCCCAACCGATTGCACCATGAGGCAGAGTGACGCTGAGGGCCAAGGGGTGATTCCCGGGTAGCTGCACCGCCGTCCAGTCGGCGCCTGCGTTCGTCGTGCAAAGCACATGGCCGTCGAAAGCCGCGATGCATCCGAGAGACGGGTCTGTGCGGCTGAACTCCACGTCGTTTAGGTTCACCGCCCCCACCGGGCACGCGTGCTGAAACCAGCTAAGGCCGCCGTCCGACGTGCGCAGCATCAGCCCCCGGTCTCCCACCACCCAGCCGTTGTCCTGGTCAGTGAAGTAGACGCTCCGAAGCAATTCCGTGAAGGTGAGTCCGGGGCACGGTACATGCCAATCTACACCACCGTTCGTGGTCTTGTACACGAAACTCCTGAATTGGTTGGGGCTGCTGGGGGGAAGCCAGCGTCCCACGCAATACCCGACCTGTTCGCTGCAGAGCGGAAAGTGCATGTCAGTCATCACCGCGTTGCCTGGCGGCTGGGTGGCCGAGAGATGCCAGGAGTTGCCGCCGTCCGCGGTCCAGTAGGCATACGTGCCGTAGTCCGGCGTCGGTGAAGTCGCACAGCCTCGCGAAGGACCTGTGAAATACATGCTCGACATCTGATCGAGGGGCTCGGCCGGGTCCGCGAAGGTGTCGTTCTCGTTTTCATCCCACGTTCCCTCAAGGTCGCTGAAGTAGAGATCCGTCGTGGCCCATCCGTCGTATCCCGTGACGTGCGAATTGCCCTGACGTATCAGCCTCGTCGGCACGCCCAGCGTCACAAGGTTAGTCTGCCAGCCCGCGAGGATAGCGAAACCGGTACCCCAATCGAGGTAGGCTGCCTTGACGAAGTTCCGGATTCTCTCTGCGAGGTCGCGTCCTTCGTAGTGCTCGTTGACCCAGCCGACGGTGCGCACGGCAGCGACCACGCCCCTCTCGGTCCAGAAATCAGCATAGCCGCGGTATGTCGGTGCAGCGGCGTCCTCCGTGAGTACAATACAGTCAACGTAGTGGCTCTCTTGTGACGGGAGGTCGGTGACTTGGAGCGAGTCGTTTGAGTCCTCGATTGGCACCGGATACCCCCACAACGTATCCTCGGGGTTTTCCACCGTGCTGGTAATCAGCTTGCGCAACTCGTCGGTGCAGAAGCTGCTGCGGCGTCGAGGGACCAGCCCGCCGAAGCCGCCAGGGGACGGGCTGGTGTGCAGCGTATAGGTCAGCCTCTGGGCCTTGACAAGCCCGCCCTCTTGTGTATAGAGGACCGGACGTAGGTTGAAAGAGGCGATTCTGAACGTCGAGGAATACCCTTGGCTCACGCCGTCGTAGTGCGTAAGGGGAAAGCCCTGCTCATAGTAGTACGGCAGGGGCGGGTAGAACACCTGCGCGGAGCATTCGACCGGCTGAACTGGTCGTACGTAGTACCCGGCACCCAACGTCTCCGCGCCCTCGACATCCACCGAGATGCTATCGAGCTTCTCGGTGCAAGGGATGATGAAGCAGACCGTTTCGATGGAAGCTGGGGAGCCCCAATGTACTGCTTCACGAGAAATGAGACAAAACGGGCATTGGATTTAGGGAGTCCTT
>CAZQFS010000147.1:0-6036 GCA_964592755.1 uncultured bacterium
CGTGGGCGTCGGTCTACCTCTGCAGCACCAGCTTCTCGGTCTGGCGGTAGTCGCCGGCCTGGAACTTCAGGAAGTAAACGCCATTGGCGAGAGTCCGGCCGTGGGCGTCGGTGCCGTTCCAGGTGACGCTGTACCGGCCCGGTTTCTGGGTCGCCTTCACGAGCGACCGCACGACTCTGCCGCTCAGGTCGACCAACTCGACACTGGCCCGTGTCTGAACGGATAGCGAGTAACGGATTACGGTGTACGCCCGGGACGGATTCGGCACTGGCCGACTTAGTTCGGTCTTGAGCACCAGGCCACTGGACCGCTCGACCGCTTCCCTGATTCCTACCTCCTCCTCAACCTGCCAGAACCCGATGAAGGCCTGATAGGAACTCGATGTCGTCATCCCGACCGCGGTCTGGCCCGCAGTCGAGCCGCACCGGTACGCAACCGAGCTCATGTCTCCGCCGCCGATTCCGACCACATTCCAGTCGCAGCGGTAGCTCTGAGCGAAGCAGAGCGAACCGCCAAGCACGCAAAGACCGCCGAGCAGTATGATTGCCGTCTTCTTCATGATGCGCTCCTATTCGAGGATGAGCTTGGTTCGGATGGCCTCGCCGCCCGTCACCAGTTGGCAGAAGTAGACTCCGGCCGGAGTCGCCTTCACTCCTACCGATGCCGGCATGCCGGTGCCGCGCAGAGCCGACTCCTGCACGAGCCGGCCGGCCGCGTCGGTAACCCGCAGGACGCCGTTGTCGCCGGGTGGCAGGACACAGCGAACCGTTGCCGGCCCGCGCACGGGACTCGCCGCGAGTATCTCCAGTGCAGGTCTGGTGGCCTTGTCGCCCGTGACTCCGGTTGGCTCGTCGCTCACCGAAGCCGAGTAGGTGAACGTCAAGGCCGGAGTCTGGTTCATGCCGTCGGTCCAGTGCACTACGACCGGGATGAGCACCGCGGTGGTCACCATCCACGCCGGTATCGTAATCGAACCATCACCATTAGCGTCAAGCATGATGCGCTGTTCATAAGTCGTGCTGCCGCGCCGGGCGAGAACGTAGGCCCGCCAGGTGTACCCGTTCTGGCCGTTGAAGTTGATAGTCAAAGTCTGGCTGCCGTTTGTCGTGAACTCGATAAGGTCCATGCCACCCGGGCCATATGGGTCCCACGTCCCCTCGTCGCCGCTGGCAGGATAAGTCGTGTGCGTACGCAGAAGCAAGGCGGTCGTACATTCGTCGGCCCGGGCGTAGTGCAGGTTGTCGTCGCGGTTGCCCGTGAAGTAGCGCCAGATGGCATAGTGGCCGTAGGCAGTTGCAAGCTCGACGCCGAAGTCGCGCACGAGCACCGAGTCGATGTCCTTGAGGATGTGATTGCCGGTGTGGTTGCCGCATAACTCCCAGATGCGGCGCACGGTGTTGCTGCTGAAGTACTCGGTGAGAAAAAGGGGCCAGAGCCCGCCCGGGTACTCGTAGGTCGAAGCTACCGAGTTTGTGCTGTAGTAAGTGTAGGTCAGCGGGTTCGTGGTGTAGCTGGTGGGGCTGTTGTTGCGCCAGTAGAGCGTGCCGTGGCCGGGCCAGAGCACATCCTCGACCCAGACCGACGTATTCTCGTAGAACGCCCACTTGGGTTCCTCGTTCTCGGAGTAGGCCTGCTGCACCGAATGATGGAACTCGTGGGCGACGAGCGCCTTCAGGCGGTTGTAGCGTCTGAATGGCTGCGGGATCGAGTCGGTGCAGACCTCGACCCACGAGCACCAGCCATCAGGGTAGTAGGCCGTGTTCGCCGTATCGTACATCGATACGCCGTAGGCGCCGAGGTTGTCGCTGTGACGCAGGTAGATGTCGAACAGGTTATCGCCGCCCGCACCGTAGTCCCCGGGCGGGTTTATCCAGCCCATTCGTGCTCCCCGGGCCCAGCAGCTCTCGGCGAAGACCGCGGTTGACTCGGCATAGGCGAGCGTCGTCGCGTCGCTGCCGCTGGTCGTGTAGTGGACCTTGATGTGTGCCTTGGTCCGGTACGCGACCGTTCCGCTCAGTGTCGGGCGCGGGATTCGGTAGTCGGTGCGGGGCGGAGGTAGCAGCGGCACACCGCACTCGGGCACCGCCAGGTCGGCCGCCGGTGATGCCGACAGCGCGGCGAGCAGCAGTGCCGCGGCTGTCATCGCAAGGGGGTGAGTTCGCTTCATGTTACACCTCCCTCATTCGAGGGTCCTCATCTACTCCGCCGCCCGGCGTTCCGCGCTCAGCCCGTTTCTATCCGGCGGCACGTCCGTCTGGACCGGAACCGGTTCGGGCCGCTGCTCGCAGCCCTTGAGCCGGCCGATGGCAATCCAGTCGAAGCCGGCGTTCGAGCTACCGTCTGCCAGTTCGGCGACCAAGAATCCTTCGGCCGACCGGCTGGTGACGCAGACGCCGTTGCACATCGAGTTCGGAGTGACGATGACCTTGAGCGGGACATCGGAAGACACGGCATCGCGGAACGTCTGTTCCAGAGCGACGGTCGCCTGGCCGTCAGTGAGTTTGCCCGTGCCCGAGGTCATTATCTCCATGTCCGGCGAGACGATGCCGTAGCCGGTCTTGCCGCCGTCGAGATAGCTCTGCCAGCCGCCAGTCGCATAGCCGTGGCCCTGGACGTACAGACCGCGGACCGTGCCGCCGGCGCCGGTGTTGTTCCACGCGGTCAGCGCGTAGTACGAGTTGTTGTTGTTGCGGAAGTACCCGCCGCGCTGGTCGTTGCAGTTGGCGTATACGCCGTAGGTACCCGAGGCCCCAACGTAGACCCCACGGCTGCCGGCCGAGGTCACCCAGAGGCCGTCATTGCCCGCATTGTTCACGGCGAAGCCGTTGTAGTCTGCCTGGTTCGCGAAGAACGCCACCCAGCTCGGGGCGCTTGAGTCTACGCGGACAGCTGTCTGGCCCGGCTTCAGCACGCTGACCCCGTACGTCATCGCCCGGCGTATCTTCAGGCCTTCTGCCCCGGCCGAGTCGGCGTACAACGACGGCCCGGTCGCGCTGTAGCCGGCGACGCCGGCGGCTACGTTGGCAGCCAGCACGGTGCTGGGCGCGTTGTAGCCGTAGACCCCTGGCCGCGTGCCCGATATCGTATGGCCGATTACGCCCACCGAGGCGCCGTCCTGGCCAGTGGATTTGCCGATTACCCCGGCCCCGCTGCCGCTGGTCGTCTGCCCGACGATCGCGCCGTTGGTCGCACCAGTTGACGTACGCTGCACGCTGATACCGCCGTCGTTGGCAGGTAGCACGTGCAGCAGGTAGAAGCTGCTGCCGCCGCTGCCCGATAGCGAACAGGGTACGGCAAAGTCCGCCCCGCGCAGGGACGCATTGATGACTTCGGCCGAGCCGACTGCGTTCGCCGCAATGGTCGGGTTCGGATATGTTCCGGTCAGGTCGCCGCCGGCCGGGCCCGAAGGTGGGCCGCCCGAAGCATCGGCCGCCGGCGCCCAGGCCGAGCCGGTCCACTTCAGCACCTGGTCGACAGACGGCGCGGTCGAGGAAACCGCACGGCCCTGCAACCCGTCAACCGACGGATTGGGATAGGTTCCGGTCAGGTCGCCGCCGGCGCTGCCGGTTGGCAGGGCCGCGGCGGCGTAGTTGGCGCTGTCGGCCTTGAACGCATAGGCGGCGCTGACGATGCGCGTGCGGGGTGTCATGGCCGGGTTGGGGTTGACCTGCATCTCAAGATACAGGTTGCCGGCGTCAGGCGCGTAAGGGATGGGCGTCGAGCTGCCGAGCAGGACGTTGAACAGGCCGGAGCGGGTTGCCACGGTCTGGGTCTCATTCCAATAGGCGCTGCCTCCGCTCGGCACGGTGAAAAGCCGGAACGTGACTGAGTAGTTCGAGTCCTGGACCGCGTTGCCGAGGTTGTCAGTCAGCTTGCCCTGGAAGGATAGTAGTCTTGGAATCGTCACCAGGTCAGTGACGATGACAGGTTGTTTCTGGAGGGACACGGACGTGGCCGGTGCGACCTCATCTTCTTGTCCGCGGACCGACGGTGCGGCAATCAACGTCAGCCCGACGATTGCCGTCAAATGGAACTTGTGCAGCATCTACTTGCTCCTTTCGTATCGCCGATGTGAATCATAGTAGCAGACCCGAGAAAAAACTCAAGCAGCGGTTGCACCGCGCGGACTTCGGACTCCCGCTGGAAACCCCGGCCCGGAACTGGAGCGGTCGTCCCCAGGTGACTATCCGGGATATCCGCGCTTTCCGAGGCATTGGTCTCCGACTGACTCCTAGCGCGCCAGCAGGGCCCGCTGTGTCAAGCTGCCGTCCGGCATCTCGCCCCGAACAAAGTAGACCCCGTTTGCCAGACCCGTCGGCTGCCAGACCAGCTCGCCCCTGCCGGCCGGAACGTCCCGGTCCAGAATGATGGACACGGTGCGTCCGGAGACATCGAGCGCAGTCACGCGCAAGTGCCCTGCGACCGGCGTTTCGTAACGCACGCGCGTACCGCTGGCGAACGGGTTGGGCAGCAGTACCAGGCTACGGGCCGCGAACCGGCGTGATGCCGGCGACTCGGCCACTGCCACGTTCCGCACATACCATGCCTGTGCGCTGTCCGCGTGCTCCAGCGCCTCGTCTTCACCCCGGCCGCCGACAAAAGCAACTGCGAACCGATAGGCGGTCTCGGGCGGCACCACAAACGGCCCGACCGAGACGACTACGCCCCAGTCTCCCGCGTTGAGCGGGTCCGGGTCAGTGTAGGTCCCGTCAAGGAACCGGAATTTCTGGCTGTCCGTGACACAGGACTCGGCCCGAACGTAACGGTTGATGTCCAGAGCCGAAAGGTTGGCGTACGAACGCGGCTCGAGAACCTTGATGCCGACTGCCAGCGAACGCGTGCTGTCCGAGACGACATAGGTGAAACGCCTGCCTGCATCGGTGCGGCAGACATCGCGGTTCGGCACGGTTGACGCATTGAGGTCGGCGAGGATGCCAGCGTAGAGGTCGCGGAGCGTATCCGCACCCTGGTTCCGGAAGTCGTACATCAGAACGACGAAGTCGTCGAACGCTGTGTCGACGGACTGCACGCTGTTCTGGTACACGCGCAGGCGGGCCAGTGCGAGGTGCACCGTGTCGCGGAAGCTGCCGGTGTAGTGCTGGTCGCCCCATGTCGCCGGTGCCACGTTGAGCAGGCTGTCACCGATACCGAAGTCCTGGTCCAGGTTCAGGGTCCACGGCCGGCCGTAGAACCGGTCCGCCACGCAGTCGGCGCGGTTGCCGACCGCCAGGCTGGAGTAGAACAAACAGCCCGGGTCGGTCTTGGGATAGTGGAACCCGCTGCCCTGGCCGACCGGTCGGTCGAATCCTACCGAGCCGAAGCAACTCACCGTCAGTTTACAGTAGCCGGTGTCGTGGTCAGCCAGCGCCTGTGCAGGCACGATGTCGCCCACACGCAGCACGAACCCCAGTGCCTGCTCGAAATCCACGCTGTCGCCGGCGACGCAAAGCGAGCATTGTACCTGCGTTCCTTCGGGGATGCGCTCGTCCGCCCGCACCTCGAACCGGTCGAGCGAATCCGCAACCGAGCCGCCCGACGGAATCGTGCCCCAGTTGCCGGCCGAGTCACTGACGACAAGCCGGTAGTCAAACGAACGCAGCCACCCGACCGTGTTCGCGCTGGCTGCCTCGCCCACGTTACGCAGCGTCACAAGGAGCCTGGCGGTCTCACCCCGGTCTACCCTGCCGTTGTTGTTGCCGCCCGGCGGCGAATCCTGCACCTCCACCCTGACCAGCTCCATCACCGGCGCCGGCGAGAAGAACACGTGGTTCACCGCCTCCAGCGCGTCAATGCGGCCGGCGCCGTAGTCGTTGTCCTTACCCGCCGGGCCGAGGTCGACCGCGGTAATCTCGAGGATGGAATCGACGCGCGCCGGCGTCAGATTCGGGTTCTTGGACAGCATCAGACAGACCGCACCGGCCACGTGCGGCGTCGCCATCGACGTCCCGTCCATGTTCGTATACCCGCCGGTGTATGAGCACGACTTCACGTTCACACCCGGAGCAGACACATCCGGCCGGGTCAGTCCCGGCGGAT
>CAZQFS010000148.1:0-5978 GCA_964592755.1 uncultured bacterium
CAGTCAGCAGTTTGCCGGCCTGACCCTGGTAACGATGTCCTGGCCCACCGACCAAAGGCAGTTGACACGCCTGAGCCCGGTCGCTATAATCGCGCCTTCCCAGGGTCAGAGGAGCAGAGAGAGGCGTTTCCCGTTCTGTTGCAGCAAAGAGAGGCATGGAATTTGTGAAGAATCGTGATCGGCTGTATGCTGGCCACGGCCGGCATCAGCCATGGACAATGGTCGGCGAAGACCGTGCGCCTGGCCGATTCGGCCGGGCCGGTTGCGCGTGTGTCCTGCCTGGCACTTGACGTGACCGGCCGCACGCTGTACGCGGCCAGCCACGACGGCTGGGTGTTCGCCATCGACCCGGACGCGCAGCACGTCAAGGCGCGGGTAGCGGTCGAGGCCGACGTCCGTTCGCTGCTGCTGGATGAAGCCGGGCACAAGCTCTACTGCGCAGGTACGGGCAGCGTGCACATTGTCGATACGCGCAGCCTCAAGGCAATGGAGGTCCGCGTCGGCACAGGCCGGTTGCGGCTGGCGCTCAACCCGGGCACCAACAAGGTCTATTGTGCCAGCGAAGCAGACAATTCGGTCGTGGTGCTGAGCGGGCTGACCGGCGGCGTGATTCGGACCATTCCGGCCGGCGAGAGTCCATCGGCAATCTGCTGCAACCCAGCCGGCAACCGGGTCTACTGTGCGAACCAGAACAGCAACGACGTCACGATTATCGACGGCATCGGCGACAGTGTGGTCAGGACGGTGCTGGTCGAACGTGGCCCGCAGGTGCTCGTCTGGAACCCCGGAAGCAACAAGGTGTTCTGCGTGAACTATCACAGTGACAACATCAGCGTGATTGACTGCCCGGGCGACACGGTCCAGCCCCAGACGCTGGCTGCCGGACACTTCCCGTCGGCAATCGCGGTCGACCCGGTTTCCGGCCTGGTCTACTGCGCCAGCCGGTCAGGAGACTTAGTGACGGTGCTCAGCCCGCAAGCGAACTCCGTCGTTGCATCCGTGCCGGTCGGTTCCGGCCCGATGGCACTCGCCTGCGACCCGGGCACAGGCCGTATCTTCTGTCTTTGCCCGGGCGACAGCACAGTGGCCGTGCTCGAGCGCGACAGCCTCAGGCCAATCGGCAGCTTGAGGGTCTCCGGTGCGCCGCTGGCTATCGTCGTGGACACCAGGAGCGGCCGTGCCTTCTGCGCTGACGGCGATGGGGGCGAGCTGACGGTCATTGAACGCCGGCAGGACTCGGTCAGGACGCCTGCCCTGCCAGGGTCCAAGCCGATTGAGCCTAAGGAGTTGTCTCAATCAGTTCCCCAGAACGACCGGCCGCATCGAATGTGTCTTGACCCTGCTGCCAGTCGTCTCTTCGTTGCGATGACTACGCGACCAGAGCTTGCCGACGTGGACACCGAACTCGACACCGCGACCTTCTTCGTGCGAACCGGGGGGGGCTGCGGCGGTATGCTACAACCCGGCGAGCAATCGCATCTACTGCGCGTGCCCGGCCGAAAGCCAGGTCGTCGTGGTAGACGGCAGCAACGATGTCGTCGTCGCCAGAGTCCGCATGCCGGGCAGGCCGCAGACTCTGGCGTGCAACCCGGCGAGCAATCGCGTCTACTGCGCCATGCCCTACCAGGACAGCGTGGCGGTCATCGACTGCGCCACTGACGCCCTGACAGCAGTGCTTGCCGTGGGCCTTCATCCCGTCGCCTTCTCGTACGACACCGCCGGCAACAAGGTGTACTGCGCAAACCAGAATGGCAACGAAGTCGTGGTGCTCTCGGCCGACAACCGCGTGGCCGCGGCAATACCGGTGGGTCGGTCGCCGCGCAGCATGTGCTACGACCCGGTCGGGCGCAAGCTCTACTGCGCAAACGCCAACTCGCATGACGTCACGGTCATCGACTGCCGGCAGGACATCGCGGTGCGCACGATACCGGTCGCCGGGTCGCCGCGGTTCCTCGTCTACAACCCGGCCGGCAGGAAGGTCTACTGCGCGAGTGAGTACAGCCAGGTGCTGACGGTCATCGATGCGGTCACGGACACGGTCCTGAGGGTCGTGAGCGCGGGCCGGTCGCCGAGGGTGCTGTGCTACAATCCGGCCGAAAACAAGGTCTACTGCGCCAACCAGTTCAGCCACGACGTAACAGTGGTCGACGGCCGCAACGACTCGGTCATTGCGACAATCCCGGTGGGACGGTTGCCGAACGCACTCTTCTTCAACCCGGTCAACCTGCGCGTCTACTGCGGCCATGAGGATACGGACATTGTCGAAGCGATTGATGGCACGGCGGACACGGTGGCCCGCGTCTTGTTCGCCGCACCGCCACCGCGCACACCGCTGCTTCGGCCGCGTGTCTTCTCTCCAGGCCCGGACGAGGAACCCGGCCCTTCGGTCACCTATCCAGCCTGCTCGCTGCGGCTGATGCCGGCGGAGTCGGACTCAGCTCGCCGGCTCGACTCGCTGTTCCGCGGCAGTGAGCGGTACCGGTCCATCATCGAGCATCCTGGGCAGGGTAACGGCGATTCGGCAGCAATGATTTCCTTTCTCGCCGGGCCGCGCGCTTGGTACCGGGCCGACCCGCATCCCTACCTGTCCAAGGTCCTGCCGAACACGGCATTCTACGTTACCTCAGCCTGCCGGCGTCACGAACTGGTCGCGGTACGGGACGGCAAGATGTACTGCCTCAAGGACGATGAGAACCATCTCTTGGCCACCTGTGGCGTCAGGTTTGATGATACCGAAGTCTGGAAGTGCAGCCGCGTCATATCCCTTATCAGCGCGGCCAGGTTCAGGCTGGACCCAGCGTTCGACAGCATGGTGCAGCAGATCGCCCGCTATGTGTCGGGGCTGTCTGCTGCGCCGGATTCGCTGCCCCTGCTGTTCAGCCTGGCGTTCGATGAAGTCCACATCGACACGACTCCCGGTGTGGCGGATGCGGTGACGGCTGAAGTGTGTCTGAGTACAGTAACTGGTATTCCCATGTACCCGCGTGTCACGGCCACCTGTGCGGTTGACTTCCAGCGCCATCTTGCCACCGGCCGTCTGCTGCCGTGCCGCTACGTCTTCAGACTGCCATTCGGCAGGTAGAGCAGGTCTGCTCCGGTCCGACCCGTTACGCGGCGCGACATCACGACCATCATGCCGCAGAGTACCAGGTTCAGGCCAAAGAAATACCAGAGCCAAGCCGGCAGGCCAAGTAGCAGCGGGCCGGTGCGACCCCAGTTCCAGAAGTCGTTACCGGCCAGGAACAGCAGCCCGAAAACCGCTGCCCAGCGCCAGGCTCTGGCCGGAATTCGGGCCAGCGGCTCAAGACTGCCCGGCGCGATAAGACTGCCGGCAACGAGTACCAGGGCGGCGACCGTGACCACCGGAATCACCGGGAGCAGGCCCAGGGTCGGCAGCAGCCTGAAGTGATACAGCACAACCAGGACCTCGCCGGTGAGGATTGAGACAAGAGCAGCCCAGGCATTGGTCCTGCGCCAGTAGACCATTGCCAGGGTAGTGGGAAAGAGCACGGCCAGGCCCGTGAAGGTCTGAGTGGCGATTATCCTGATAGTTGCCCAGGGCCGGAGCGCGAGCGCCAGCCCGGCTCCGGCGAGGAGCACGATCGCCACCCGGTTCCAAGGAAACCGGCTCTCTGCCTCCCGATGACAGAGCTGTCTCACATCCCGCACCAGCATCGAGCTCAAAGTGAGCAACTGTGAGTCCATCGTGGACATCAGGGCGGCCAGCGCACCGGCAATCGCCACCGCGCCAACCCAGCCGGGCAGCAGCCTTCCAACCACAAGCGGCAGGATTCCGTCTGCCGCCTTCCCGACCAGCCCGGGTTCGACCAGCCGACCCATCACCCCGACCGCGACCGGCATGAAGAAGAGCACGCCGGTGACGACCGGATAGAGCGTTGCAGTAGTCCGCAGCGCCCGCTCGTCACGCGCGGCCAGGAACCGCTGGAACAACTGCGGAAACATCGGGTCACAGAAGAGCCAGAGCGCAAGATATGAGAACCAGATGCCGGGCAGGAACTCTGCACCGCCGCCCGGTCGGGCGAACAACTCCGGGTGGACCGCGAGCACCCGTGCATTTGCCGCCTCAAACCCGCCCAGCGCCCGCACCAGGCCGACAAAGACCAGCACCATGGCCCCGAGCATCACCACGCCTTGCAGCGCATCAGTCCACGCGTCACCCCGCATCCCGCCCAAGAGCAGATACGCCGTGCCGATAACAGTGACCGCGACCGCACCCCAGGCATAGGGTACACCGAGCAGTCCCTGCAAGGCGTAGCCGGCGCCCATCGGTTGCAGCGCCAGATAAGGAAGCGTGAAAACGACCATGACCAGCAGGTACGCAAGCCGCAGCGGACGGTTATGAAGTCGGTGCCAAACAACCTCAGGCGGTGTGACCGCGCCCGACGCCCGGGCCGCGCGCGCGAGCGGAATGCCGAGGAAGACGAACGACAACGCCATGAACCCGGTCCCGAACGCCATGATAGGATACCAGGCATACCCGACGCGGTAGCCGTCCCCGGCGAACCCGAGCACGGTGAACGCGGAGAAGTTGGTTGCGGCCATGGTCAGCAGCAGCAGGACCGGGCCCAGACTGCGGCCCGCAAGATAGAAGTCCTCGTGGCCCGGCCTTGCCCGGCGCCGCGCCAGAATACCGAGGACGGCAAGCACGACCAGATAGCCGGCGATGATGGCAGACTTCAGCAACACTGCTCCTTTCGTACTGCACGACCTTATCGGGTGGCAGTGTGTCCTCTGGAGAACGCGAAAAGCCACCCCGGCCGACCGGGATGGCTCGCGCCTAGCATAGCCGGCAGACAAGGCTACCCGGCCCGCTCGGCAAGTCAAGCCTGCCGAGGCTCAAGCCGACCGCCCTGCCTCGTGACCTGTAACACGGTGATCTGTGGCCCAAACCACTCGGCGCTTGTCGGGCGCTGGTGACAGGTTGTCAAGCCACAGCGAAAGTGCCATGGGTTGACAGTGTGAGCGGGGCGGCGGTCAGGCTGGACATCGGCGGCTCCAAACTCAGTTCTACCGTCTGCACTGCAAAGACTGACATCTTCCCTGTGCCACTCCCCGGTGACATTATCGCTGTGCTGGCACAACCTGAAGCGATGCCGATTTGACAGGACGCAGGACGGGGTTAGACTCGTTTGCCTGCAGGGCGTGAGACGCGCCCGGCAAGGAGAAGACGACTGAGTAAGCTCTGACCGATGATTGCTTCTGAGCTCGGCAGGGCGCGGCGCAAAACCCTGCCCCTTCGCTCTCTCTCCGCTCCAGTCAGAGCGGAAGCCGAGGCAGACCTGCGCGGCTCGAAGCGAGCCGAGTCTCATTGACGACAAGGAATTAAGTATTATGTCCCTTGGATTCCGACATCGTGGTATCAGGCGGCGGCCACACCTGGGTTTTCGAGATGGAAGCCCTCAAGATACTGACGCCCAATGGCGGGGATAGCTTGACGCCGGGCGAGACCTGCCGGGTCCGCTGGTGCCTCTACACGCCCCCTCGATGCGACTCGGTTTCACTGTTCCTGCGCACCGACACGACGTGGTTTCTTGACACAATCGCCACCGGGCTTTCGCCTGCCGATTCCACTTTCGACTGGGTAGTTCCCCCAGGCCCGATTGACTCCTGTCGAGTAGTCGCCATCGCCTATGGCCCGGGCTGGCAGTTCGACGAATCGGACGCCCCATTCCGCATCCTGCCCGGCGGTGTGGCCGAAGCAGCGACAGTCCGAGTCTGCGACTGGGCCTTGTCCGTCAGCCCGAACCCGGCTCCGGGCAGAGCGGTGGTCCGGTGCGACGTGCCGGTTGCGTCAGACGTCAGCCTGAGCCTGTACGACGCCACCGGCCGCAAGGTCGAGGTCCTGGCCTCGGGCCTGCGCGCCCCTGGCCGCTATTCTGTTCATTTGGGTGGCTTGGGACACGACCCGAAATCCGCCGACGGGTTTCGGTCATGTCCCGCGCCCGGCGTGTACTTCG
>CAZQFS010000149.1:0-5973 GCA_964592755.1 uncultured bacterium
GAGATTTGAAAGAACTGACGATAAGGCAGGTGAAGAGTGAGTAGAAGCGACATCATCAGACGACTAAAGAAGCGCCGGATCGGTGTGCTTCTGGGCGGCTGGTCGAGTGAGCGTGAAGTTTCACTGCTTTCCGGGCAGCGGGTGCTCGATGCGCTCAAGAAACTCGGGTTTCAGGCGGTGGCGATTGACGTCACCCGGTCCTTCGCGGACCAGATTAAGAAGGCGAAGATTGACCTTGCATTCATCGCCCTGCACGGCCGACCGGGCGAGGATGGTACAATCCAGGGTTTTCTTGACCTGCTCGGGCTGCCCTACACCGGCTCGGGCACGACCGCGTCGGCGATTTGCATGGACAAGCTGGTGACGAAGATGCTCTTTCTGTACGCCGGTATTCCTACGCCCGACTATGTCTTCATCGGGCCGCGGGACACGGCGGAAGCAGCGCTGGCCGAGGCTGAGAACAAGTTTGGCTACCCGATGATTGCCAAGCCCAGAACCGAGGGTTCGAGCGTGGGCATTGAGCTGCTTGAGGGCAGAAAAGGTGCCATCGAACGGTGCATCAAGGTTCGGCGTGGATTCGGTGACGTGCTGCTTGAGGAGTTCGTGCCGGGCATGATTGCCACCGTGGGTATCCTGGGCACCGAGACGCTGCCGATTCTCGAGCTCGTGCCCAGACGCCAGAAGTTCTACGACTACGAAGCCAAGTACACCCGGGGTGAGACTGAGTTCGTCGTACCGGCCCGACTCGACCCCAAGGTTGAGAAGAGGATTCGGGAGCTCGCCCTCAAGGCGTTCCAACTGGTTGGAGCCAAGGGTTTTGCCCGGCTGGACCTGGTCGTGAAGCAGGGCAAGCTGCCGTATTTTCTCGAGGTCAACACGATTCCGGGTTTGACCGACATATCGGACCTGCCGGCCCAGGCCGAGGCTGCGGGCATCGCCTACGATGAGCTTGTCTTCCGGATTCTTTCGGACGCGCTGGGATGATAAGGAGTCCGACATTGAGCCACGAAAGGCGCGAGGGAATTGGTGCACTTCGGGCTTTCGGTCCTCTGCCCGGATTTCGCGCCCTTCGTTACAGTCAATTTCGGGATCAGAGTTGAAACACGGCTTGACTTCGAGGGCCTTTTCAATAGTATACTCGCTATGATTCGTGATAGACGTAAGCGGCGGCATCTGAGTCTGCGGCGACGGGTAACCGGTACCCGGGAGCGGCCGCGGCTGTGCGTCAGTCGCAGCAACCGGCAGGTCATGGCCACGCTCGTTGACGACACTCAGGGCCGAGTACTCTCGACGGTCACTTCGCTGCTGAGCGCGGTCCAAGAGAAGAAACTGAAGCGGACCGAGGCGTCAAAGGAAGTCGGCCGGCTGATTGCGGCCCGGGCCCGAGAGCTGGGTGTGGTTCAGGTCGTTTTCGACCGGGGCGGGTATCGGTATCACGGCCGGGTCAAGTCGGTCGCAGACGGTGCACGCGAAGGAGGTCTGAGATTCTAACCGGAGCTCGTCGGACAAGTGCGGCAGGCCAGCCTGAGCTCGACTTTGTCGAGCGGGTAATCAACATCAAGCGTGTTTCCAAGGTGATGAAGGGCGGCAAGCGGATGCGCATCTCGGCGTCGGTCGTGGTCGGTGACAGCAAAGGCATGGTTGGTCTGGGCCACGGCAAGGCGACCGAAGTCGCGGTCGCGGTGCGCAAGGCCACGGCCCGGGCGCGCAAGGACATGGTGCGGGTGGCGACCAAGGACCACACCATTCCTCACGAGGTCCGGGGCAAGTTCGGGGCAAGTCGGGTCATGGTCAAGCCTGCGGCGCCAGGGACCGGATTGATCGCCTGTCCTCAGGTGCGGGCCGTGCTTGAGGCAGCCGGCCTGCGCGACGCGCTGTCCAAGTCGCTCGGCTCACGAAACGCTTACAACACGGCCCGGGCCGCGATTGCCGCGCTGGTTCAGTTGAGGACGATAGACATGGTCGCATCGGCCCGCAACAAGCCGGTCAGCCACCTTGTGGAGAGGACAAGTCGCCATGAGTCAAGTGAAAGTCACGCTGGCTAAGAGCCTGATTGACCAGAAAGAGCCGCTCAAGCGGACCGCCCGCGCCTTGGGGCTGCGTCGCATCGGCGCGAGCCGTGTGCACAAGTCAACCCCGGTCATAAGAGGGATGATTTACCGGGTGAGGCACCTGGTGAAAGTCGAGGAGATGTGAAGCTGACGAATCTGAGGCCGGAGCCGGGCTCGACCCACCGGCGCAAGCGCCGTGGCTGCGGGCCGGGTTCCGGGCACGGCAAGACTTCGACCCGCGGTCACAAGGGCGCCGGGCAGCACTCCGCTCCCCGGCACGACGCCCGGTTCGAAGGCGGTCAGATGCCGTTCTACCGTCGGATTCCCAAGCGCGGTTTTGTCAACCCAACGCGGGAGGAGTATGTGGTCGTCAACGTCGGGGACCTGGGCAGGCTCGCGGACGACGTCGTTGACCCCAGGATTCTGCGTGAACGCGGTCTGGCCAAGGGCGGCCTGAGAGTCAAAGTACTGGGTTCGGGTGAGCTGGGCCGGGCGGTGACGGTTTCGGCTCATGCCTTCAGCAAGTCTGCGCGGACGAAAATCGAGCAGGCTGGGGGCAGGGTCGAGGTGCTGTCTTGACCGGCGGTCTTCCCAATATCTTCAAGATCCCGGACCTGCGCCGGAAGATAATCTTCACCCTGGCGATGGTGGTCGCCTATCGTCTGGGCGGGCACATCCCGGTTCCGGGCATCAACGCTCAGGCCCTGGCCTACATGCTCGGCCAGTTGCGGGGCACGGTGTTCGGTCTGTACGACATCTTTGTCGGAGGGGCACTCTCCCGTGCTTCGGTCTTTGCTCTGGGCATCATGCCCTATATCTCGGCTTCGATTGTGTTTCAGCTCCTGGGTTCGGTTTTCCCCTACCTGGAGAAGCTGCAGAAGGACGAAGAAGGCCGCAAGAAGGTCAATCAGTATACCCGATACGCCACGGTCGCGCTGGCGGTTATCCAGGCTTCGACCATTGCCATCTACCTGGAGAGTCAGCCGGTCGGGCAGTTCGGTTCGATTGTTGTGTCGCCCGGCTTCTTCTTCCGGCTGATGACGATTGTCACTTTGACTGCCGGGACGATTCTTGCGATGTGGCTGGGCGAGCAGATTACCGACCGCGGCATCGGTAACGGCATATCGTTTCTCATCTTTGTCGGCTGCCTCGACTCGACCCCGCAGGACGTTGGTCGGACGCTGTCCATGGTCCGGGCGGGCGAGATTTCGTGGCTGGCGCTGGTGATGATTGCGGTCGTTATCTTCGCGGTGTACGCCGGCGTGGTCGAGCTGACAATGGCGGTGCGCAAGATACCGGTGCAGTATCCCAAGCGCATCGTCGGACGGAGGATGTACGGCGGCCAGTCCACGCACATCCCGCTGCGCATCTGGACCGCGGGCGTGATTCCGATTATCTTTGCTCAGAGCCTGGTTGTCTTTCCCTCGACCTTCGCCGCCTTCATCAAGGCGCCGTGGTTGCAGTCCATCCAGCATATGCTCAGTGCCGGTGGCTGGCTGTACAATCTGCTCTATGCCGCTCTGATTGTTTTCTTCACCTACTTCTACACTTCGGTCGTGTTCAACCCGCGCGACCTGGCCGACAACATGCAGCGCTACGGCGGGTTCATCCCTGGTATCAGGCCGGGAGAGAAGACCGCCGCGTATATCGACCGAGCGCTTTCACTCATCACCCTGCCGGGCGCGGTTTTCCTGGTTATCATGGCTCTGTTGCCGTGGTACCTGATGAGCGCGTTCCGCGTGCCGTTCTACTTCGGCGGAACCACGCTGATGATCATTGTCGGCGTGGCGCTCGATACGCTCCAGCAGATTGAGGCCCATCTGGTCATGCGCCACTACGAGGGCCTGGTGAAGGGCGGCAAGTTTGAAGGCCGCCGCTTCGGATAGCTGCCGGAATAGTCTGCCCTCAACAACGGTAGATACTGCTGACGGAGCGCCGGTCCGCGTTCCGGACCTGGCACTGATTCGGTTGGTCCGGTCCGGCGACACCTCGGCGTTCGACGAACTGATGAGGCGATATGTCAGGAGTGTCTACAAAGTGACCTACGGTTTTGTGCGTTCTCATGCCGACGCCGACGACCTTACCCAGGAGACGTTCATCCGCGCATACCGTTCAATCGGTCGGTTCAACGAGCAGTACCAGTTCTACACCTGGCTGCGGAAGATTGCGGTGAACGTCTGCATCAATCATCTCAACCGACAGAAGCGCTTCCGGTTCGTTCCGCTGCCTCAGTCCGACGGCGGGTCCGAGGCGGCGGACATAGCGGACCCGAAGTCGGAAGCGGAGAACTCAAGCCTAAGACGCGACCTTGACCGGGCGCTTGCCCGGCTGCCGCCTGACCAGCGGACCGTTTTTGTCCTGCGAGTGGACCAGGAACTGAGTTACAGCGAGATCGGCGAGCTGCTCGATGTCCCGGTGGGGACGGTCATGTCGCGTCTGAACCGTGCGCGCGCCAGACTGAGAGAATTGCTCAGGGAGTACATGCCCAGACAATGAAGCCGCGAAAGAGAACCACCAGATCCACTTCTGCACAAGGCAGGGACTGCCGGCGAGTCCGGCCGCTGCTCGGCGCCCTGCATGACGGCGAGCTTGATGAGGTTTCTCAGGAGGTCGTCCGTCGGCACCTCAATGCCTGCGCCGACTGCCGCCGGGACTTGGCGGAACTGGAGCACCTGACCGCTCTGTCGCGTCGCGCGGACCCGCCTGAGCTGGCCGATGACTACTGGGACTGGCTTGGGACACGGGTTCAGCGTCGACTCAGGCAGGACCAGCGTCCGCGACAGCATTTCTTCCGGCCTTCGTTCTTCTGGCCCAGGCTCGCGACCCTGGCTGCAGGACTTGTGGTGGCGGTCGTAGTCATTGCGGTTGGCTGGCAGGCGCTGGGCCCGGGTCTGTTCTCCACCGGCCCGGGTCGCCGGTCTCAATTGGCGCAGCCGCGCACGTCGGATGCAATCGAACCAGAGACGGCGACTGCACCCGGCATCGCGCGCGGCGTGACGCCCGAGCGGGTCAAACAGGTCGGTGGGCTGGCGCACCGCGCCGAGCAGCAGCTTGAGGCGACGGACGAGGTTCGGCATCAGGCCGAGTTTCGGCAGGAAGTGGCCAGGGCTGCAGAACCGGAGCCAGCCCCGCAGGCGGACGCTGGCCAGGCTCGGTCCGGGTCCGACGAGCCCCTCAGCATGAACGCTCAGGAGTTCGCCTCGGCTGAGTCCCACCCTGCTTTGCCTGCGCAGTCGGCCTCAAGGCCGAAGAGGCAGGCGTCGGTCCGAGGTTCCGGGCAGGTAATCCGGCCTGAACTGCTCAGTGCTCCGGCGCTGCCGAAGGTCAGTGTCGATGATACCGGTACGGTTCTGGTGAAGATAACCATCGATACCCTCGGGCGGGTTCTGGCGGCTGTTGTCCAGCGTTCCAGCGGGATGCCGGTGCTTGACAGTCTGGCGGTGAAAGCGGCCCGCGAGTCCAGGTTCAGGCCGAGCAGAACGCGCCGGACTTTTGAGTATCCATATCGGTTCGAATCGCAGCCCGGTGGCGCGCACGACTAGCATGCAGATGCTGGACACGCGTCGGCGGCGGGAAGTCGCGGCCGGCGCTCCCAGCCTCGATGTTGGCCTCGGTCTCGTTGACATCGCCGGGCAGGGGTCTATACTGAATCAGGTTGACAGTCTCCGATGCATGTGCCCGGGCCAGAACCGGCTGCGCAGACCCGGGCGCTGAGGCTGCTGCCGAGGCGCAGCCGAGTAACTGTCTGCTAACAGGAGGTCCTAGATGATGAGGACGGTATTGGCGGCGCTGCTGGTCGCGTCCCTGGTGTCTGCCGCATGGCTGAGCACGGGCGGACCTGAGGGCAGCGCCCGCATCGCAGTCCTTGAGCATAGCGCGAGCGGCACGACCTTTGAGGTCGTGGTGCCGGGCGTTGAGGTGA
>CAZQFS010000150.1:0-5945 GCA_964592755.1 uncultured bacterium
GCGGGCTCTTCCCGGCACTTGCGTCCTGGGATAACCTGTGCCGGTCCTACTACGCCGCCCGCCGCGGCAAGTGCGACCGGGCGGACGTGGCCCGTTTCGACTACCGGTGGGAAACCGAGCTGCTTTCGCTCCAGGATGAGCTTCGTTGCGGTTCGTGGCGGCCGGGCGAGTACCGCCATTTCCACATCCACGAGCACAAGCGCAGGCTTATTACCGCGGCGCCGTTTCGGGACCGGGTCGTGCATCACGCTCTGGTGAGAACGCTTGAACCGGTACTTGAGCCCAGGTTCATCTACGATTCCTACGCCTGCCGTAAGGACAAGGGCCAGCACAAGGCAGTTGACCGGTTCCAGCAATGGGCGCAGGGGTACAGATACGTCTTGCGCGGGGACGTGCGGAAGTTCTATCCGAGCGTTGACCACGGCATCCTGTTCAGGTTGCTCGAGCGCCGAATCCGGGACCGGCGAGTGCTTGCCCTGTGCCGGGCGATTCTGGAGAGTGGGGCGGGCATACTGGAGTCCGAATACGAGTTGTCCTGGTTTCCGGGCGACGACCTGTTCATGCCCTTTGCACGCAGGCGAGGTCTGCCGATTGGCAACCTGACCAGCCAGCTTTTCGGCAACGTGTATCTGAACGAACTGGACCACTACGTCAAGGAAACACTCGGATGCCGGCGCTACCTGCGCTACATGGACGACTTCGCGGTGTTCGGAAATGACCCGCGGACGCTGGGGCTGGTAAAACGGTATGTTGGTGAGTTTCTGGCCGGCCTGCGGCTGACCCTGCGCCGAGAGAAGACGCGCGTCTGGCAGACCAGTGACGGAGTCGAGTTCCTCGGCTTCCGGGTATACCCCGGGCATCGGCTGGTGCGCAAGGCGACGGTGTATCGGTACGGCCGGCACCTGCGGCGGCTGTGTCGCAGGCAGGTGCACGCATCTCTGACTGCCTGGTTCGGCCACACCTGCCACGCCAACTCGTTCCGGCTGAACACCGAGCTTCTGCGCCGGGCCGGGTTGCTAGCGCCATGTTGACAAGTCGCCTGCGTCGGCTACATTTGGCCGGTGCTGCCAATTCTGCCTGCTCCGTGCTCCTCACTCCGCACTCCGCGCTCATCGCCTAGTGCTCCGCGCTCTCCTATCGTGCTCCTCGTTCAGCGTTCCGCGTTCATCGTTCCTCGCTTCCTCCACATCACCCTTCATTCATTACTCATCACTCTCCTGCTCCTCGCTCCCGGCTGCACCCTGCTGCTCAAACCCGCCGAGGTGGAGCTGGTCGGGCTCAGTTTTCCGGGCGAGAGCATCGTTGACCTGACCGTGAAACTCAAGAACCCGAACCTGCTCCCGGCAAAGGTCACCAGGGCCGACTACTCGGTGCGTGTTGGCGACGCGACAATCGGCCAGGGCCGCACTTCTGAGGTCATCAATCTGGGCGCGCGCGACTCGCTGGTCGCCCGTTTTCCGCTCGAGTACAACCTGGTTGCCCTGGTGCAAGTCCTGCCCCAACTGGTGCGGGATACGGTTGTCTGCCGGGTTGACGGCTCGTACCGGCTCGAAGCGCTTCTGCTCAGTCCGACAATCAGGTTCTCAACCGAGCGCCGCGTAGCGGTCAAAGACAAGGCCGTCGAGGCCCTCAGGCGTTTCCTCGGCGTATGAGGACGACACGGTCTCTGCCCTTCGCCTCTGCGTTCATCGCTCATCGTTCCGCGTTCCGCGTTCCCCGTTTCCTTCACATCACTCTTCACCCATCACCAGCCCCAAATGGCTAAGCTGAGAGTCATCTCCGGTCCGAACCCGGGACAGGTCATCGAAGTTGCCGGGGCCGGTGCGCTGTTCGGCTACCGGGCAGAGAAGCTGCGGGCCGCTGCTGCCAACCGGGCAGCACACGGCCTGCCCGAGTCGGGCGAGCTGCGGCTCATCGAATACCAGGACCCTGGCCACAACCTGTCCGGCCTTCATGCCTGGGTCGGGTTCAACCGCCGGGGCGAACTCGTGGTCCGCGACCTGGGTTCGAGGAACCACGTCTATGTCGGGCCGGGCGACGAACCGGTGCGCGAAGCTCGGCTGGGCCACGGCGACAAGGTCAGGCTCTGCCGCGGGGGCGCGGTTACGTTCACCGTCGAGCTGACCCAGGAACAGGTCTGCGGCGCAACCATCAGCGACCCGAAGCCGTGCCCGGCGCCGGCTGATGCGCGGGTGGTGAAGATGACCGGGAAAGTCCTCTGCATCGGACGGGCTCCGGACAATGACCTGGTGCTCGACTTCCCCCAGGTTTCGCGCCACCACTGTCGCATCGAGCGCCGCGGCGACGGCACGCACATCCTCGACCTGAACTCAACCAACGGCACGTTCATCAACGGTCACCGGGTAAAAGAAGCCCGGCTTGCGGTCGGCGACCGCATCAACCTCGGCTCGTACGCCTTCTGTTTTGAGCAGGACCGGCACTTCAGCCAGGCCAGTCTGTCCCAACGTGCGAGTCTGGTCTGCCACGACATCCGCAAAGCAGTCAAGGACAGGGTCATCATCCAGGGCATCTCGTTCGTCTCCTGTCCGAGCGAGTTCACCGGCCTTATCGGCACCTCGGGTTCGGGCAAGACGACCCTGCTGAACGTCATCACCGGGTACGACAACACCGCGACCGGCCAGGTGCTTCTCGGCGGGGTTGACCTGTACGCCAACTACGATGCCCTGCGCGGCAATGTCGGCTACGTGCCGCAGGACGACATCATCCATCGGGCCTTGACGGTCGAGCAGTCGCTCTACTACACTGCCCGGCTCAGGCTGCCCGAAGACACGACCAGAGACGAAGTCCGGGCCCGGGTGGACCGGGTGATTGCCGACCTTGGTCTTGAGGGCTGTCGCAAAGTGCGCATCGGCGACCCGGTGAAGCGCGGCATTTCCGGCGGCCAGCGCAAGCGGGTCAACCTGGCCCAGGAACTCATCACCGAGCCGGCCTGTCTCTTCCTTGACGAGCCTTTGTCCGGGCTTGACCCTTCGACCGCGGTCGAGGTAACCGAGGTGCTGGCCGATGCGGCCCGCAGCGGTCGCAGCGTCATCCTCACGACGCACAACGTCGAGTCGCCGCGTACCTTTGACGTCCTGGGGCTGGTGCTGCTGATACATGCCGGCCGCCTGGTCTACTACGGTCCGGCCCAGGAGGTGTTCGACTATTTCGGGTTCGGCCGCGACTATCCGCCCAACGTTCTTTCCCACTTGCAGGGTAAATACTGCCCGAAGTGCGACCGGGCTTTCACCAAGTCGGCCGGGCCGGTGCGCGAGTGCCCGGGCTGTCACGCAGACCTGTATCACGAACCTGAGTACTGGGAAGAGAAGTTCCGCGCCTCTGCCTGGTACGCAAAGTATGTGGCCGGCCGGATGGAGGTGCGGAGCGTCAGCACCGGGGTAGGCCGCAGGGTCAAGCGTCAGAGGGCAAACGGCCTGCGTCAGTGGTGGATACTGGTCCAGCGCTACTGGAAGATGAAGCTGGCCGACACCGCGGGTACGGCGGTGCTGCTGGCACAGGCGCCGGTTATCGCGCTGCTCATCGGGCTCGTGTTCGGCAACAAGGGCTACCAGTACATGGGCGGAGTGCTCTTCATGATGGCCCTGGCTGCTATCTGGTTCGGCGCGACCAACTCCTGCCGGGAAATCGTGTCCGAGCTCTCGGTCTGGCGCCGGGAGAGGATGGTCAACCTGAAGATTGCGCCCTACATCCTGTCCAAGGCGTTTGTTCTCTCTTTGTTTCTGCTGGTGCAGTGCCTGGTGCTTTCCGGCATTGTCAAGCTCATGGTCGGCGAACTGCCGGGCAGCGTGCTCGGGCATACTGTGATTCTGACGCTCGGCGGAATCGCCGGCTCGGCCATGGGTCTGCTCATCTCGGCCCTGCTTTCCTCGACCGAGGGCGCGATGGGCCTGGTGCCGGTGACGCTCATTCCCCAGGTGCTCTTTGCCGGGATGGTCGTGCCCCTGCCCCAGCTCGGGCCGATGAAGTTCCTGGCCGGCTTCATGGTCTCGCGCTGGGTCCTCGACGCGCTCTCCCACTTCAGCGACAAGACCACGGGCCAGGTGATTGCCGCCCTGGCGGCAACCGACAAGGGCAGGGCGATCTTCTACTGGTTCGACGAGATGCCGACCCTCGGCATCACGCTCGACGTCGCCATTCTCCTGGTTCTCGCCGCGACCTTCACGGTCCTGACCGGTATCGCGCTGAAGGCGAAGGACATTGTGTGAGCGGACGCTTCACGCGCTACGCCATACGCAACACGCCAGCGGGAAGGTGACCTGTGAGTGAGTGTCCATCACGGGACCGGGCGTATCCGTTTGAGAAGTTGGAGGTCTGGCGGTTGGCGCTGGAGTTGACCGGCCGGGCATACGCCGCTGCCCGGAGCCTGCCGAAGTCTGAGTTCTACGGGCTTGGAGACCAACTCCGGCGAGCTGCCGTGTCCGTGGGGTTGAACATTGCCGAGGGCCGGGCCGCGGATTCTGATGCCGAGTTCAGACGCTATCTTGGCATCGCCCTGAAGTCGCTCGTCGAAGTGATAGCCTGCTTGAAGACCGGCGCATATCTCGGTATGCTGAACGATGACAAAGTCGCTGAGATGGGCAGGTCTTGTGACCAGCTTGAGGCGAAGCTCAGAAGCCTGCGCAAGACACTGGTGCCAAAGTGAGGTTCTGCGCCGCGGGCGATATGCCGGGCAGGGTTCTGGCGCGATGCATGTCGCCTGCAGGGTGTAGCGTGCAGCGTATGGCGCATAGCGTATAGCGTAGAACATGCTCGGCAGAACCGTCGGCAACTACCGCATCGTCGAGGAAATCGGCAAGGGTGGGATGGGCGTGGTGTACAAGGCAGTGCACCAGAAGATAGAGGCCCAGGTCGTCGCGGTCAAGCATCTTGCACCGCTGCTTATCTTCGGGGACCAGTGCACGTCCGAGCGGGCCGCATCAGAAGCCGCATCCCAGGCGTGCCTGAAAGGCCACCCGAACATCGTCTCGCTCTACGACTATGTCGAGAACGAAGCCGGCCTGTTTCTCATCATGGAATACATTGGCGGGGTCGGCGGCGTGCGCAACCTGGCCGAGCTGATTCGCCGGCGCGGAGCGCTGCCGCTTGATGAGCTGAAGCGGCTGTTCAGTCAGATTCTCTCCGCGGTCGGATTCGCGCACAAACACGGCATTATCCATCGGGACCTGAAGCCCTTGAACATCATGCTTTCCGAGTTCGGGGCCAAGGTCGGCGACTTCGGCATTGCGCGAATCATTTCGGGTGATACCAGCGTGTCGGTTTCCGGCCACCGCGTTGGCACCCCGGCCTACATGTCCCCAGAGCAGGTACTGGACAAGAAGCTGACCCGCGCAACCGACATCTACTCACTCGGCTGCACCCTGTACGAAGCTGCCACCGGCAGGCTGCCCTTCAACGCTTCAGAAACCTCATCGTTCTTCGAGGCTCATCTTCAGGAACAGCCGATTCCGCCCTGCTCGGTCAACCCGGCGCTTCCGGAGCAGCTTGAGCAGGTCATCCTCAAAGCCATGGCCAAGAAGCCGGAAGACCGGTTCCAGACCTGCGAGGAGTTTGCCACGGCGCTTGCTTCCACTTCTGTCATTCCGAGGCCGGTGGCCGAGGAACCGCCGGACCGGACGCGCCCGGAAGCTTCTGCTCCGCGCCCTCCTCACTCATCACCCATCACTCCTCATTCATCACCCCCCTCCCGCGCTCCGCGCTCCGCGTTACGTGCTGTCCTTGTTGTTGCTGCTCTTGTCGTCATCGCCGGCGTCGTCACGGTCGCGGTACTCGCAGGCCGTTTCGGTTCTGAGTCCGGCGCTCCGCGCTCATCGCTCCGTGCTCCGCGCTCCTCTCCCTCCTTCCGCTCCCTTGGCCGCAACGCCCAGGGCTATGAGGAAATCCTCTGGCTCAAGGACTCATCGGTCATGATACGCATCCCGGCGGGC
>CAZQFS010000151.1:0-5788 GCA_964592755.1 uncultured bacterium
AACCTGCGCGACGTCGAACCGTTCCTGAGACTCGAAGGACTGGTCAACCGGGTCGTGGCCGAGGAGGGCATCAACCAGGTTGACGTCGGAAGAACCCGTCATCTGCTCTACAACGTTTACCAGATGAGCTCGATGATGGACCGGCGCGTCGAGAAAGACGACAACACCCGGGGCCTGCTTATCAACTACGCGGCCAGCTACCTTGCCCTTGCCGGTGAGTACCAGAAGGCGGGTCTCAATCGCGAGGCGCAGGAGGTCCTGATGACCGCGCTGCAGTTCGACCTCGACCCGGACCGGAAGGTTCCGCTCTTCTACCATGCCTCGGTTTTTGCCACGCTCAGCGCCGATTATGATGTGGCGCTCGCCTGTCTCGATTCGGTGGAAAGACGTGGTATCCGTGACGCCGAGCTTTCAATCCGCCGCGGTATTGCACACCAGGGCAAGGGTGAGCTGGACAAAGCCGAGAAGGCCTACCGTGACGCCTCGCTTCAGGACGGGACCCGGCCCGAGCCGATTCAGGCCCTGTACCGGCTCTATGTCGAGGAGCTCTACGACACCAACAAAGCGCGTGCCCTGATGCAGGACTGGCTGCGGCGCAGTCCGGGCGACTCAGTCGCGCAGCAGATGCTCAGAGACATATCCTAGTTCGTTTCTTGCCACTCACCCGGTCCTTCGATTCCTCGACACCCTGATTCCTCGTTTGCTCTCCCTCGAATGCACGAACTGGCAATCACCCGCAGCATGTTGAACCAGGTTCTTGCCTCGGCTCAGGAACACGGCGCCGGCCGGGTGACGAGTATCAGGCTGCTGGTCGGGGAGGCGGCCGGCATCGTGCCGGGCTGCGTGCAGTTCTACTTTGACCAGATGAAGCAGGGCACCAGTGCGCAGGACGCCCGACTCGAGTTCCGCGCCGTTCCCCTGCGGTTACGCTGTCCGAGGTGCGGGCGCGAGTTCTCCCGGGTCGAAGACCTGTGCCTCTGCAATGCCGGTGCCGACGTGGTCTCGGGCGAAGAACTGACGGTAGAGAGCATCGAGGTCGAGCAGTGAGAAGCGGCCCGGTGGTCAGGTGGTCTGCAGTCCTGGCTCTCATTACTCTGTCCCCATTCCTCGCTCCTTGCTCCTCACTCATGGCCCAGTGGCACGGCGTGTACCACGACGCGCCGCTCGCGCTCAGAGTCAGGCCTGAACGGCCGCGCTACCGTCCGGCCGATACGCTTCGGATTACGGTCACCGCGACCAACACAAGCGACCGGCCCGTGCTTCTGCGGCGGAACTGGCGGGAGCAGCTTGTCCTGTACCATCTCAACCCCCTGGACAGCTTCATGGTCGAATGGCCCGGTCGCGTGAATACGGCGACCTGGCTCAAACCCGACGACGTCGTGCGGCTCCGACCGGGCCAGAGCTACTCATTCACCAAGCCGGTCTACGTCTTCATCCCTGAAGACACCCTGCCATTCCAGTTCCGGGTCAAACTCGTCGGGGTCAAAGACTACGGCAGGGTCTTCGACACCTGGCAGGGCGAAGCCTGGTCGCCTGCCATCCGCATCAACCTCTCACCGCGCTGACGTACCCGGCAGGGTCGGCTGCCCGGCGCGTCACGACCAGCGGGCCGGGAGCTATGGGGTTGCTGAAGAACCTCGCCTGACGGGCGGATGCGATGCCCGCCATCAGATTCCCTTTGGCAGTGTGTGCGGTTCCGCAACTTGCGGGCTCTATCCTCGAGCAGCAATCGGGATTGGGACCGGGTGCGGGTTTGACAAGCGACACGGCGGGGTTATGCTTAGTTGCCTGCAAGGCGAAAGACACGCCCGGTAAGGAGAAAACGACTGAGTAAGCTCTGCCCGATGACTGCTTCTAAGCTCGGCAGGGCGCTGCGCAAAGCCCTGTCTCTTCGCTCTCTGACTTTCCGCTCCAGTCAGAGCGGAAGCCGGGGCAGACCTGCGGTCTTCTGCCCGAGCCGGCACTGGTCCGGCCACGCCGGTTTCCCGTCCACCCTCTGCATCCTCGATTCTGCATCCTGCCCGCTGCATTCTGACTTCGTCCCCCCCCCCCCCCCCGTGGCTCGTACCAGACCTTAGTCTCTTCCTTGCTTCGCAACCGCTCGGGTCAGACCCGCGGCGGTGGGCTTGCCCCCCGGATTCCGGGTATCCGGGGAGACGCACTTAGGGACGATGCCCTGCTCCGGGCCCGAGGAGTCGCGTGCAACTGCACCAGGTCGGGGGCGTCAAGGAGTTTGAGAAGGATGGAAGCTGTTCAGCCCGCAACAAGGCTGGACAACAATCGCTGGAAGTAAACAATCCAGCAAAGGAGTTTGAGATGTTCGCATTCAGGTCTGCTCTCTGTGGTGGCAGATACCTCCTGGGTGTTCTAGCCGCAGCATTGCTTGTGCTATCGTCAACAGTGCGGGCGGAGTTCATGGTTTCACCCGACTGGTTCTCGTGGGTCTGGACGCCTGACGTTGGTTGTGCTGAAGACCCTGGCCTCAAGTACCTCGTGGTGTGGAGAAGATTCCGCATCACGCAACCTGCTCACATCAGCGCCATGCAAGTCCTCTCGGAGACAGAGCTCCCTTTCTACATACCGGAAGTCGAGGATGCTGATGCAGAGGACAAGGGCGAGCCTGCCGTCGCCGGGGGTACAAGCAACTGGCTCGTCGCGTGGAACTCGTATTCCGATGAAGACGGGCAATACCGAATACGGGCCAGAGTTGTCTCTCCGTTTAGCATGTCGGAGATGATCTGCATCGCGCAGTCTCCCGACCCGAAATACCCTCCGGATGTTGCGTTCAACGGCGAAGAGTACCTTGTGGTGTGGTCTGGTTCGATCATCGGGCGGGACGACATCTTCGGCCAGCGGGTTTCTGCAGCAGGGAGCCTGCTGGGCCCATCCTTCTGCATATCGGACGCAGAAGGGAACAAGAGCCTTCCGGCCGTGACAAGCGACGGCAACGGCTATCTCGTCTGCTGGGAGCGTGCCAAGGAAGGAGGGCCGTGCGTCGAGGCCTGCTCGGTCGCGGCCGACGGCACGGTGGGTCCCTCGTTCAGCATCTCCTCTCTTGCCAGCAACCCCGACGTCACGTTCAACGGGGAGCGGTACATTGTCGTATGGAGACAGGATGCGCCCACCCCGGGCATTCACGGCGTCAGGTGCACGAACCAGGAGACTGAGGGTGACCATTTCGTCATGTGCAACGGCAGCGAGCTCAGTGACCCGAAGGTGCATGCAGAACGCCTTTATGGCAACTGCCTGGTTGTGTGGGGCGACTCGTCTGCAGGCCATGACATACGAGGCCAACGCGTCAACCGGCTCGGGGTTCCTGTCGGCCCACAGCTCGACATCTGCTCAGACACCGCCAGGCAAATGTCCCTCGGACTCGCCTCGGACGGAGAGCGTCTGCTTGCCGTGTGGGCTGACTGGCGACACGCTCCTTCGAACCCACACGCCTCGGCAGTCTACGGCCAGTTCACGCCCGCGTGGGAGGAGGACTTCTACTCGCAGACCGAACTCGCCACCGCCTTCAACCAGGGTCGCAACCTCGCCCTGGACCCCTCCACCGGCACTCTGCACGCCGTCTACTGGAGCGGGGTCGACGGCATCGACACGGTGTACTATACCTACTCCAACGACAACGGCACGCACTGGGCTCCGTACGAGGTCGTGGATACCGATGCCGCGTTCCCGTGTGTTGTCTGTGAGGACGACCAGCTCTGGATATCCTATCAGAAGCCTGTCGCCGGTCGGCTGGTCTGCAAGTACCGGAGCGGGGTTGCCCCGTGGGAAGAGTATGACCTGTATGCCGATGTCGGCACCCCCGGCCCGCCCTCGATTTCCCGGGTCTACTTCTACGGCCCGGGTGCCTTCTGCGGAGTCTACGTCGTGTTCACGGCCACCCAGGGCAACGTGACCACCATCCAGTTCCGCGTCGTACAGGCCCCTGGCGGCGTGGTCTACAGCCGGCAGCTTGACCAGCAGTCCAGCCCGGATGTCTGTCTGACCCCATCGGTTGCGACCACCCCTGGCGACATTGTCCACGTGGCGTGGAAGAGGCTTGGGGACTACCAGGGCCTGAGGCGCGAGCTGGCCATGTACTGCCAGTGGCCCTACCGGGGCGATTGGTCCGAGCCAACGGAGATGTCGGACTGGGTCCTAGAGCCGAACTGCGAGCCGGCGTTCAATCCCTGCATTGACGCCTATGGTGATGCGCTCGTCGGTGTCTGGGATGCACCCTGGGGGCAGCGACCTCACGAGGTCTGGCGCAGGGACAAGGAGGCCTGGCAGCACGAGTTTCCTCTTGCGAATGTGCCGGGGCGAAGGAGCCACTCGGAGAACGCTCCCTCGCTCTACCCCCAGAACTCCACGTCCGGGGTCGTCGCCTGGCAGGAGAAGCCTGCGCCCGAGGGAATCTACGCTTTCATCGAAGGCGTGGCAGAGCCGTTCGCAATCTACGAGGACAACGGCAGGTCGCTGTTCCCCGACATCTTCGCCGAACTCCCAGAGGGCCCGTACGACCCGACCTTCCTCAACACCCTCTGGACGCACGAGGAAGTGACAGGACCAGGTGGCATCCGCACGGTCCGCTTCCTGCGCTACGAGCATGCCTTGTGTGGCGGCCGGCAGCCGGCGTACTACGACTGTGGCATCGGCGACTCGGTGTTGTCCTACTACTGCCAGAGCCGTGACGGATGGGCCAGGTGGCGCGAGTACAAGGTGGACTTCGGCCGTGAGCGCCTGCGGTATCGCCTTCCGTTCCTGAACCCGAACTGCATCTACGTGATGCGGGCCGTGCTCTATCATGCTGCCCGCGACACCTGGGTGCAGACGTTCTCTCTGGACGGAAGAGCCGTGGGCAGATTCGCCTATCGCGGCCTTGCGCCGGAGACCGTCTGGGTGACAGTTCCGCGCGAGCTGTACCGCGAGGACTGCGAGGTCATGCTGGACGTCACCCGGACCACAGGTGAGTACGCCTCGCTGGCCAGCCTTGTGCTGTTCCAGCGCTATCCTTTCCGGCAAGGAGGGCAGGGGAAGGACTACGCCGGGGCGGAATTCGTGGTTGCCGACGGTCCCGTTCGCTTCACCGCTGTCCATCCCTCACCATTCCGCGTCCAGACGCGCGTCTCCTACTCAGTGATGAGCGAGCAATGCATCAGCGTCCGCGTCTACGATGTCCAGGGCCGGCTGGTTCGGCAGCTTGCCTCGGGATTGCATCAGCCAGGCACGTACACCGTGCTCTGGAACGGCACCGACGACAGGGGTAGGCGGCTCGCTGCAGGAACGTACTTGTGCAGACTGGAACCGACCGCGGGTGCCAAGAGTCTCGCAGTTGTGTTGGCAAGATAGCATGAATAGCGCGTGCGGGGAGTCTTGGCTCTCCGCACGCTGGAGCAGGTCATGAACGCACTACATACATTCATCTTGGCGGCGCCCTTGCTCGCGCTGCCGTCATACGGGCTGCAGTTGAAGAGGGTCTCCTTGGTTGGGACTGGTCCGTCCGGGTCCCATCAAAGTTACGGCTGCGTGGTGGACAGTGACCGCGACGGTCGGCTTGAGTACATCTACCAACACGCCTATCACTACCCCGAGGTACTGCAGATTCTGGAGTACCGCCCGGTCAACAGGTTTGAACTGGTCAGGTCAGATACGGGGATTCACCCGTACCCGCTGAACCGTGTGGTTGTCGGCAATGTCTGGCCGACCGCGGCCGGCGACATTGACCGCGACGGCAAGACGGACATTGTCGGCAACGCCTACTACCGAAACAGCACCGGCACAAAAGTCGCGATATGCGTCA
>CAZQFS010000152.1:0-5658 GCA_964592755.1 uncultured bacterium
CCCGACTTCCCGCTCGGACGCTGCGTTGAGGACGCATGCCGGCGCAACACGACCGTCAGCTTGACGCGCGGCTGACCCGGTGATACTATCTAGCAGTCACACCGACCGCCAAGGTCAACAAAGGAGCACTCATGCTGCGGCTGTCCCCACGTACGGGCTCGGCGCCCGAGTCCCGGGTTGCATCCCGCGTTTCCGCGAGTGCGTTCCTGTTCCTGACTATCCTCGGCATCAATACGCTGTTGCCGTCGCCTGCGCCGGCCCAGCCGGTTGACGGCGCGCGGTATCTGGTGTTCTGCGCCGACTCGTTCGCGCCCATCATCGAGCCACTGGTTGAATGGAAGACGAAGAAGGGGATGCCGGCTCGCGTGGTGCGCGTGCCGGCCGACGTGGCCAACTCGCCGGACAGCATCCGGACGTTTGTCCGCAATGCCTGGAACAACTGGCCGGTACGACCGGAGTTCGTGCTTCTCGTCGGCGACCCGCGCCGGATTCGGTCGTACAGCAACAGCGACGACAACTACTTCGGGGACGTGACCGGCAACTACCTGATTGAGGTTCCCGTGGGTCGGCTGCCGGTGGAGACCGCGCGCGAATGCAGCACGCTGGTGAACAAGTGCCTGGCATACGAGCGGCCCGCCGAGGAACAGGATACGGCCTGGTATCTCAGGGGCACGACCGTGGTGGGCGAGAACAGCCCGGACCAGTGGCATCGGCCTGACTGCCGGTTCGCGCGCCAGTTGTGGGTCGAGGCCGGGTTCACCCTGGCCGAAAGCTTGGATGCCGCATCCGGGCACCGCAGTGTGGACGTAACCAACGCGGTGAACAACGGCCGGAGCTTCCTCGGCTATCGCGGCGACGGCACCGGAGAATGGGGTCGGTTTGGCGGCATCAACCCGAACACATGGACCAACGGCTACATGATGCCGGTCACAGTGGCGGGCACGTGTATGACCATAACCCTCACCCCGGGCGAGCACATGTACGGCGACAGGTTCATCCGCGCCGGCACACCGCAGGGCCTGGGCGGTGTCATTTCGTACTTCGGCACGACCGAGACCGGCCACTCGCGCTACCGCAGCGAGTGCTTCAAGGGTTTCTTCAACGCGCTGTTCCGCGAGGGCGAGTTTCGCCTGGGCCGGGCCGCGCTGCGTGGCCGGGCCTGGATTGACTCGGTCTATCACAGCCAGTCCAACTACCGGGAGTGGAACCTGCTCGGCGACCCGGAGCTGAACGTGTTCACCGGCGTGCCCTGGCGTGCGACCGTGCTCTATGACTCGATTGTCCAGATGCGGGTCCAGACCTGTACCCTGACCGTGCTTCGTAACACTTCGCCTGTGCCCGGAGTGCTGGTCTGCTACCGGAAGGACTCGACGGTCTATGCCTGGGCCGAGACCGACTCGGCGGGTCGGGCCCCGATTCCGCTCGACCCACGAGAGCTTGGTCTGATTGACGTAACCGTGACGGGCAAAGGGATGCGGCCCTTTGAAGGGACGTGCCGCATCGTGCCCTTGAACATGCCGTGGCTGGTGCGGGCCGGCATGATTCTCGACGATTATCAGGGCAACGGCGACGGCATCGTCAACCCGGGTGAAGGCATCAGGGTGCGCCTGCAACTGCACAACGTCGGGCTCGAGCCGGCCCATCGGGTCGGTGCGACGCTGCGGCTGTCGGACCCGTTCCTCACTCTGCCCGACAGTACTTCCTGGTACGGCACGATTCGGCCCGGCGAGACGCTCTGGGCCGACCCGTTCGAGCTGCTCGTTGACACGACGTGTCCGGACAGCCATGTGTTCATCGGAAACATCGAGGCGCGCGACTCTGCCGGAACAAGCTGGAACCTCCCGTTCTGGGCCAGGGCCAGGGCCGGCAGGCTGGAGCTGGCTTCGGTGCTGGTGCTCGACTCACCGCCTGGCGGCAACGGCAACGGCCGGCTGGGCCCGAACGAGAGCGGCCTGCTGCAGGTGGCGCTGCGCAACCGGGGCGGAGCAGCGCTGACCCGGACCCTCGGACTGCTGGCCGCGCTCGACTCCAGCGCACGGATGGTTGACTCGACCGCCTGGTACGGCCGCGTGGCAGCAGGCGAAACCGCAGCCGGCCGGCAGGACCGTTTCGCGGTTTCCTGCGGACCTGAGCACCCGCTGAATCAGCCGCTGCGCCTGCTCCTTGCCATTCACGCCGACGGCGGCACCTACCGGTTCGGCGACACGGTGGAATTGCTCATCCCCGGCGAGCAGGGCTATCCGGACGAGCCGACCGGGCCGGACCGGTACGGCTACTTCGTCTACGAAGATACCGACACCGCCTCGGGCCGGGCGCCGAGCTACCACTGGCGCGAGCTTGCGCCGCCCGGACCGGGCGAATACCTGCCCGTGGTCTCAGACTCCGATGCGGCGGTACTGGTCGTGCCCCTGCCGTTCCGGTACCGATTCTACGGCCGGGAGTTCGACTCGGTCTCGGTCGGCTCCAACGGTTTCATCGTGCCGGGCCGGAGCGATTTCACCAGCGGCCGGAACGGACACGTGCCCGACACCTCGGGCCCGGCCGGAGTCATCGCGCCGTTCTGGGACGACCTGAACCCGGACGAGGAATTCAACGGGTTCGGCACGGCCTATCAGTTCTATGACACGGCAGAGCACTGCTGGACCGTCGAGTACAAGGACTTCGCCCACTACTACCTGCCGTACGTCCGCGAGACGTTTCAGGTCAGCCTTTACGACCCGGCGTTCCGGCCCACGCCGACCGGCGACGGAGAAATCCGCTGTCAGTACCACCGGGTCTGGCTCAGTACCGGCTGTACCATCGGCATCGAGGACACCGACGAGACCTATGGACTTGAGTATCTGTGTGATGACGTGAAGCCGTCAACCACCGGTCCGCTGCAGCCCGAGCGCTGCCTGCTCTTCACCACGTCCCGGCCCCTGACCGAGCGGCGGCCCTGGCTGGTGCTCGCCGACATTGCCGTTACCGACAGCCTCGGCGGCAACGGCAACGGGCTGTTTGAACCGGGCGAAGTACTGGACATCGTTCTCACGGTTGCCAATCAGGGTACCGACTCGGCGGTGGAAGTCAGCGCCGGAGTCTCCTCGATGGACGGTGACGCGCTGGTCTTCGATTCGGTCGCGGCGCTGGGCACGATTCGGGTGTCGGGTCGAGCGAGCAATGCCGACCGGCCTTTCCGACTGCGCGTGACCGAGCTGCCGGCCGATTCGCTGCTCGACTGCCGGCTCGTCCTTACGGCGCACCGCTATCGCACGGCCCTTGTCTTCACGGTCGGCCTGAGCCTCGCCACTCAGACCGGTGTCGCCGGTGCGCCTCGGCCGGTCCGGACCGGGCTGGAACCGGTTCTGCCCAACCCGGTAACGCGCCGCAGCACGGTCCGCTACTCAATCGCCCGGTCGGCCAGCGTTGACCTGGCCCTGTTCGACGCGGTCGGCCGCCGGGTGACAACCCTCGTGCGAGCCGGGCAGGAGCCGGGCTGGTACTCGCTCCTGCTGCCGGCCGAAACCCTGGGCAATGCGGTCTACTTCCTGCGCCTGGTCGCGACCGACCGCGCCGGGACCACGCGCGTGGTCCGCAAGCTCACCGTCTCAAGGTAGGACGGCTTGAAGCAACTCCACGCGCTGGCTGCCGCTTTGTCGCTCGTGACCTCGTCTGCTGCTCTTGGCCAGTGGCTGGAGACGACGATTCCGGTGCCGGACAGCCTGAGCGGGCTTGCCCGGCCGCAGTGGGTCTTCTGCGACACAGTGAGCAACACGGTGCTTGTCAGCGGAACCTGGGAGCCGTGCCTCATCGTCATCGACGGCGCATCCGGAAACAAGGTCGCCCGGCTTGCGGGCGAGGCGCGGGCGTTCTGTGCCGGGCCGGGCAAGGTCTACTCGGCTCGGTTTGGCGCCTACCCGGGCTTTGACTCGGTCGTGCTGGTCATCGACCCGGCGACGCGCCGGGTGCGGGACAGCGTGGTCGTCGGCTGGGGACCGACTGCCACGTGTTACAGCCCGGAACTCGACCGGGTGTATTGCGCCAACCGGTTCACCAACGACGTCTCGGTGATTGACGCGGGGCCGGACTCGGTCATCGCCACTGTGCGCGTCGGTGAGGACCCGACCGCCTTGTGCTGGAATCCGCCCGGCAACAAGCTCTACTGCCTCTGCTACTACAGCCGGGCCATCACCGTCATCGACGCGGCAACCAACACGGTGCGGCGAACGCTCGCCTGCGGCCGGGAACCGGTCTCGCTCTGCCTCAACCCGGCCGAGAACCGGCTCTACTGCGCCAACCGGGGCAGCCGGACAATTACCGTCATTGACGCAACCCTTGACAGCGTAGTCGGCACGATTCCGGTTCCCGGCGTGCCGACCGAGCTCTGCGTCAACCCGCGCGACAACAAAGTCTACTGCTCCACCCAGGATTCGACGGTCCTCGTGTTCGACGGCCGCAACGATTCGCTCGTCTTCTGGCTCCCTTCGTCCGGCACTCCGGTCGGGCTCTGGTACAACTCGCGCAACAACCGGCTGTACTACGCCAGCCCGTACTCGGGAACGGTGTTTGTCGTCGACGGAACGACCAACCACATCGCCGGCATCATCCGGGTCGGGCCGTATCCCCGCGCTCTCGCCGCCAACCCCGGCACCGGCACGCTCTACGTGTCCAGCGAATACGAAGGCACGGTCTCGGTCTGCGACCTCGCGAGCAACCGCGAGCGCAAACGGATTCTGCTCGCGGCCCGGCCGGTCGGGCTGGGCTACAACTGGCGTGACAACAAGGTCTACTGCGGGCTTGAGCCGGCCGCAGTGAGCGTAGTTGACGGTCGGACCAACGCGGTCTTGAGCACGTTCCGCACGCCGGTCCCGCTCGCGTTGCTGTGCTACAACTCGCTCAGCAACAAAGTCTACGGCGCGGACAGAGATGGCGCTCCCGTGCTCGTCGTCGGCGACTGCGCCGGCGACAGTGTGTGCGCGGTCATTCCGCTTGAGGACCAGCCGACGTCACTCTGTCACAACTTCGTGAGCAACAAGCTCTACTGTGCAACCTACGACATGCTCTATGTCATTGATGGCCGCGGCGACACCGTCCGCGCCGTGCCCGAAGACGTCTCCGAGGTGACGACGATGGTGTACGAGGCAAAAGGCAACAAAATCTACTGCCTTTCCGACGACGATGACGAAGCCTGGGTCGTGGACGGCGCCGGTGACACCGTCATCAGGGAGCTGGAGTTCGACGATTGCGCGACCGCGGCCTGCCACGACTTCAACCACGACAAGCTCTTCGTTGGCGGCTGGGATGTAAGGATTACCGTCCTCGACTGCCGGAATGACTCAGTCAGGACATTGATTGAAACCGAGCTGGAATTTCTGATATTTCTTAACTTTAAATCCTGATTTTTTGGCTAATGTAAAAATTTCTTTTTTACTCCAATAGTGCTTATGTTCTTGTATATTTTTTTTATCAACTAATCTTAAAAATGCGGTCAGAGGATCAAATCCATTTATTAAAAATGCACCAGAGTAAATCCCGAGAATTAAAGAAACAATAACATGTCTGAAGATAAGTGCAAGTGCTATAGCAAGCAGAGGAGGGACTATACTTAGTAAGCCAGGGATTATATTTACAGAACTACTAATTGATTCATATCCTTTGGAAAAGATTAAAAACCTGCCA
>CAZQFS010000153.1:0-5657 GCA_964592755.1 uncultured bacterium
TAACCCTCCCCAAATCAGAAGCCACTTCTGTCTCACTTTCTGTGAAACATTTCACAGGGAACATCGTATCCCGGTGGTCTGCACCGCACAGATAGATGTCGTCGTTGCGACCAACGACAACGTCGAACGCCCAGTCCTTCCCTGGCCAGAACGTCTTGCCAACCCAGCTAAGGGCAAGTGTCTCCTGGTCGAGGAAGAACCGGGCCCAAGTGATATCGTCCCCTCGGGTCTCGGGGAAATTGTTCGTGAAGCCCACAGCGTAAATGCCGCCTGACCGGTCAAAGGCGAGGGCATGAGCGACATCGTCGGTCCGCTCCGTGTTGTGCCAGCCACCAACCGACCTGATGTCAAGGAACCGGCCGTCACTCGTATAGGCCGCGATGGTCATGTCGGCGTTGCAGACCCAGTCCACCTCCCCCACGCCCACAACATAGACGTTACCGTCCGGGCCCACAGCGATGTCGGCGGCACCATTGCGACACTCGGATGTGACCCCGTCATACAGACGCACCCACGCCGTATCCGTCGCCCAGCCGACAGCGGTCAGAGAGAGCATCGTCATCGCAGCACACGCTGTCCGTGTACAACTTCTCGCAGTTTCGCATGCCATCGCGGTTTCCTCGCCAAGAGACTAGCGCCGGCCGCAGCACAGGTCAAGCCATGCGCCGGGTTTGACTCAGGGGCACTCCCTCGTCTATACTAGCGCAGAGATATGATGCCAGCCGATGCCGGCAGGTCTGAGCGTCCGTTCGTATCGGTCGTCATTCCGCTCCTAAACGAAGAGGACAACCTTCCCGAGGTGCACCAGCGTTTGACCAAGGTCCTGACCCAGGCCGCCGGCAGGTACGAGGTCGTGCTGGTCGATGACGGCAGCACCGACCGCTCGGCCGAGATGATAAGGGAGCTGGCGCGGACTGACGTGCACGTCAGATACGTCACCTTCTCGCGTAACTTCGGCCACGAAGCCGCCTGTACTGCGGGCCTGGAGCGCTGTCGGGGCGACGTGGCGGTCCTGATGGACGCAGACCTGCAGGACCCGCCTGAACTCATCCCTGTCTTTCTTGAACGGTGGCGTGCAGGCTACGACATCGTTTATGCCCAGCGTTCGCGGCGCCTCGGCGAATCGCCGCTGAAACGCGGCACCGCCTGGCTTTTCTACCGTCTCCTGGATGCCACGGCTGAAGTCCGCGTGCCGCGTGACGTGGGAAACTTCCGTCTGATGGACCGGAAGGCGGTCGAGGCCTACCGTACCCTGCCCGAGCGCAACCGCTTCACGCGGGGCATGATCGCCTGGCTCGGATTCAGCCAGGTCGCGGTTACTTATGAACGACCGGCTCGTTTCCGGGGAAGACCCAAGTACAACTACGTGAAGAGCTTCTATCTTGCCCTCGATGCGCTGACCGGTTTTTCCACGGCGCTGCTTCGGCTGTCGAGCATCCTCGGGTTTTTCAGCGGCCTGGTTAGCTTCGTCCTACTTGCGGTCGTGCTGGTCAAGAAGCTCTTCTACGGTATCCCTGTTGAGGGGTTCACCATGCTGGCGAGCGGTCTGTTCTTCCTTGGCGGAGTCATCCTGCTGTCGCTCGGTATGCTCGGCGAGTACGTTGCCAAGACCTATCGACAGGTGCAGGGTCGACCGCTCTACATAGTGAAGGAAGAAGGCGGCCAGCATCCCTGAGAGCGTCCATCAGGTCTTTTCTCATGTTGAGAAGACTCACTGGTGGTTCGTGGCACGGCGGCAGATTGTTCTCTCTTTGCTGCGAAGATGGCTGAAGCCGGCAGCCCAAGATAACGCCAAGCTGACCATTGTCGACATCGGCACCGGCTGCGGTGCCACTCTGGCTGAGCTGAGTCGGCACTATCAGGCAGTAGGCCTGGACACGTCGATTGAGGCGGTCGAGTATGCCCGGAGCCGCGGCTGTACGGTAGTGCAAGGGACTCTTCCCGATGACGTCCCTTTCGGTGCCGGCCAGTTCGACGCCGTGCTTGCGCTCGATGTCATTGAACACGTTGTTGACGACCAGGCAGCCGTTTCAGCGATGGCCCGCCTGCTCAAACCGGGCGGCATCTTGATGGCAACCGTACCGGCATATCAGTGGCTTTGGACTAAACGAGACGAATACCATGAACACAAGCGGCGCTACAGCGCGTCTGAGTTCCGGGGAGTACTGATCGCGGCCGACCTGACCATCGAACTCTTCACCCACTTCAACTCACTGCTGTTCCTACCGGCATTACTCGAACGGATGACGAAGAAGCTGCTGCGTCTCGACCGAGCCGAGCCTGACGTCACGGTTCCACCTGCGCCCTTGAACGTCGCCATGCGATGGGTGTTTGGTTTGGAGGGCCACCTGATTCCCCTTGTCCAGCTTCCTGTCGGCCTGTCGCTGCTCGCCGTGGCACGCAGGCCTGCTTGCGCCACGGCCGTGGCAGGCAGGCACTAGCCGACATGGCAGACCTGCGTTCAATGCTTTCCCACCCTGTGCTGTACAGCCTCTATCAGAATCTTGCCAGAGGGAGACGTTTCTACTCCGTTTTCGTGCATGACTATGTCCGCGCCACGCCGGATAAACGAATACTGGACATCGGCTGCGGACCGGCCGACATCCTCGAGTTCCTGCCACACTTGGACTATGTCGGAGTAGACATGAGCGAGGGTTATCTGGCTGCTGCGCGAAGGAGGTTCGGCACCCGAGCCACCTTCTTGAAGATGAGGGTCGATGAAGCCAGTGTCGGGCAATTGTCTGGGTTCGATATCGTCCTGGCCCAAGGGCTGCTGCATCACCTTGATGATGCCGAGGCGACCTGCCTTTTTCGCGTCGGCAGGGCTGCGCTCCGGCCCGGTGGTCGGCTTGTCACTCTCGATGGTGTCTACGTCCCGGGTCAGTCGCGTCTGGCTCGTTACCTGATCTCGCGTGACCGGGGGAGATACGTGCGCACCGGAGCAGAGTACAAGGCTCTGGCGGCCAGTTTCTTCCAGGACATCAGGCTTTCCATCCGCCACGACCTTTTTCGGATTCCCTACTCAGTCGCCATCATCGAGTGCGTCCGACCTGCTGACGACTCCGGGCAGACGATTATTGTGGACCAAGACCAGTTGCGTGGCTTCGGTCAATCGTTATCTGGGTCGGTCGGCTGAGTCGGTCGCAAGCGGGCGACGGGCCACGGCAATCAGGGAGGAGCCGAGCCAGCAGTCGAAGCCTGCGAGCAGGCGGCGCTCGAGCGTCATCGCGGCTGAGAGCAACACGTTCAGAGGGCGGGGTGGAGGTTTGACGTCATAGTCGGCCCTGTGCTTGCCGGTGACCGCCGCCTTCATTCTGTCGCCCAGGCGTTGGAGCACGATGAACGGCAGCAGAAGGCCGGTGTAGTACGAGACCCGCATTACACTGAGTCCGGCATTTTCCAGCCTGGTCTTGAGTTGCTGCCGGTTGTAGCGCCGGAAGTGGTGCAGGACACGGTCGTGGTCGCTCCAGAGCCAGGACAGCGCCGGCACAGTACAGAGGAGCAGGCCGCCAGGTCTTAGCAGGTCGCAGGCCGCGCGCAGGCTGGCTGTGTCGTCTTCGATGTGTTCGAGGACATCGCACATCGTGATGATGTCAAAGGGCCCGTCCACGGGTAGATTCTCGGGGAAAACAGCCTGCCGGATGTCGAGCCCGAGCCGCTCGCGCGCAAACCTGACCGTGGCTGCATCCGCCTCAAGAACAACCACACGACCCCAGTGCTTCAGTTCCCGGGGGATGAGCGAAGCAGCACCACCAACGTCGAGCAGGCGCAGCTCGCCCGGGGCCGGGCCGTAGCGCGCAAGCCAGTCCAGGACCAGTCGACGTTTGGCGACGCGCCAGAAGTGCTTCTCTTCGAGCTCGAAGAACCGGTCGTAGGCAGTGCGGTCCAAAGTAAACAAATCGTACTTAAGAGCCAGCTTCTGTCAACTGTCAGCACTATAACGCCATAATTATCAGTTACTTACCGATGAGGGCTGACCGCGGGGCCGGGCCTGTTGGCGCGTCCTTCTGCTGATGACAGGGAAAGAAAGCCCTTGACAAGTATGCTGAATTGGATATATTCAGGTGTCTATGGGGTTCAGTAGACGCCCCGAAGTGTCCGTTATTGTCCCGGCATTCAACGAGGCCGACAACATCGTCCCCTTGCTGGAGGAGTTGTCGGCCAAGTTGGACAGTTCTTATGAGGTGATACTGGTTGACGACGGCTCAACCGACCAGACTTATGAGACTGCTGCCGAGGCGTGCCGGACACGCCGTTCTTTGCGGGTGTTGCGACATCCAACGAATCAGGGCAAGACCGCGGCGATTGTCACTGGTCTGGCTGTTGCTCGCGGGGACATCGTGTCGGTTTTCGATGCGGACATGCAGTTCATGCCCGAGGATATTGTCGCTCAAGTGGCCAAGCTGCGTGATGGGTTCGATGTCGTAACCGGCTGGAAACAGGGAAGATATGAGAAGCGGTTCGTTTCCTCCGTGTACAACTGGCTGGCCCGAGTGATGTTCGGGCTCAAGGTGCACGACATCAATGCATTGAAGACGTTTCGGCGCGAGGTGCTGGACGGCGTGAGTCTGCGTCGGGACTGGCATCGCTACATTGTCCCGCTGGCGGCGGCGCGGGGGTTTAAGGTGACCGAGATACCGGTGACATTGCGGCCCAGGGTTCATGGCGAGGCCAAGTACTCGGGCAAGATGCGGATTCTGGTCGGGCTGTTTGACCTGGTCGCGGTTGCTTTCCAACTGACGTTCATGCGCAAGCCGATGCTCTACTTCGGCGTCCTGGCTGCGGGCGCGCTCGGGCTGGGGTTTGTGGTCGGCATCATCGCGGTAGTGCTGCGCGTTCTCGGTCACGGGTTCCGGCCCATGCTCTACCTGGTCACGCTGCTGGTCCTGGCCGGACTGGTGCTGCTTGCGGCCGGATTCCTTGGCGAGTCCCTGGCCGGGATCAATGACCGGCTTGAGCGAGTGGAGAAGCTGATGCACATGGACGCAGAGCGGCGACGGGACAAAGAAGAGAAGGATGCGGAGGGTGCTGATTGACCGCCCGACTGGGGCGTATTGCGGGGACGCTTGTCCGGGTGCTGCTGTCCGTGGTGCTGCTCGGTGCGCTGGCCTGGTTGTTCCGGGACAAGCTGGGCCGGTCATTTGCGCTCATCGGCCAGGCCCGGGTCGTTCCGCTGGCCTGGGCCGCGCTGTGGTACGTGGTGTTCATCTTCATATCGTCCTGGCGGTGGCAGGTGCTGCTTTCTGCCCGGCAGCTTCGGTTCAGTACGTTCTACCTGGCCCGGGTCTTCACGATCTCGCTCTTCTTCTGCAAGCTCCTGCCGACCTCAATCGGTGGTGACGTCATGAGAATCGCCTACACTGCGCCACGCGACCGGGTTGCCGACGCGTTTTCCGCGACTCTGCTTGACCGGCTTATCGGATTCACCAGTCTGCTCTTTCTGGCGGTCGTGGTCGCCATCGGTCTGTTCACCGGCAGTGCGCAGTCGCGCAGTCTGGAGCTGACCGTGTTCGGCGTGCGGTTCGCAGGCCTGGGAATCCTCGCACTGCTGTGCGCCGGGCTTGCAGCGCTGGTACTTGTCACCCTGGCTTTCTTCAGTGACCAAGGCCATCGCCTGGTCAACCGGGTTTTCGGCCGGGTGCGGCTTCTTCGACTGG
>CAZQFS010000154.1:0-5616 GCA_964592755.1 uncultured bacterium
GGATTGACATGAGCAACAGCTACGCCGCCGTCCATCTGGCCGAGTTTCTGGCCGAAGTCCGGGCCAGTCAGAGGGTGGTAGTGACCCGGTATGCGTCGCCCGCAGCGCTGCAGGCGAGTCTTGAGAAGGTGGCCCGGATGATGATGAATCGGGAAGGGGTGAGCCGAGTGCAGTTTCTGGCCGGCATCAGGTTGACCCATGTGCTGGCCCCGGCGTTCCGCAAGCTCTGCGGCCCGGCCCTGGCCAGGGAGCTTGTGCGCATCTGGCGGCACTGGGGGAAGATGGGCATGGAGCCGGGGCTGGCAGAGGTGTTGACGTGCGGGTTGTACCGTGCGATGGCCGCGCGCGAGAAAGGGCGGGTCGTCAAGTGCCCGAGCGTTCGAGCGGAGGCCTGCGGGCGAGTGGCGAAGGGCGAGAGGCGAACCGCGGTGCACCATGCGTAACCACGACCGGCTGGGCGAGTTGGTGAATCAGGTGGTGCAGTCTGACCCACACGCCGATGAGTACCTGCGTTTCGTGGTCGGGCTGAGCCGCAGGCTGCACAGCGGCAGGGGGGAGCCGGCAAGAGAGATTGCGGTCGCGGTTGAGCGGTGGGCGGCGCGCGGCTTGGCCGTGGTGTCTTTGACGCGACTGGCGCAGGAGTTGAGCCGGCGAGACAGAGGAAGGAGCAGCCATGTCAACTGATACGCTGAGTGCCCGAGGCCGTGCCCGGGCGACGCGGACGGTTTCGCGGTGGATGCGGCATGAGCGGCGGTTCCTCGATGACCCGGATGCCCGGGCGCGCGACAGCGGGGAGCGCGTGCGCACGGCGTGCGAGATTGAGGCCGTGGCCGATTGGGCAAGGCAGTGGTTGAGGGTCAGGGGCGTGCCCGACGCGGTTCAGCCGATGTACGCGACCCTGGCGTGGTTTCTGTACAAGCTGGCGTGTCAGGACGGGCCGGCGAGCTCCAAGCTGCCCCAGGCCGCGTCGCTGGTCCGCGCGTGGGCGGCACAGAAGACCGACCGGGCCGTGCTCGACGCGATGTGCCGCGAGCTGCTCGGGTTTGCGCCCGGAGACGAGTCCCTGCCCTGGCTCTGACGACGAAGGCGCATGAGGCGCGCGTGATGACGTTTCTGCCGGCTGCCGGAGCGGCAGCCGGCTCTGTCTTGACGTGGGCATACCAGGGGAGGCAGTTAGTGTAGCAGCATCCACACTGAAGGAGGGACTTCATGTCCACCACCACTGAGGCACCCACGTCCAGGCCGGACGAGCCGGACCCGACCGATGGTCAGCTCATCGCGCAGTATCTGGCCGGGAACACCGACCGGCTCGAGATTCTCTATCTTCGCTATCACGACAGGTTACAGGCTCAGCTCCGAGCACTGACGCGAGACCGCGACCGGGCCGAGGACCTGGAGCAGCAGGTCTGGTACAAGGTCATGCTCGGGCTGTCCGGGTTTGACCAGGGCCGTGATTTCTGCGTCTGGCTGCGGAGCGTGGCGCACAACGAGTTCTGCTCGGCGTGGCGTCACGACCGGCACCTGCCGGCCTGCGGGCTGACCGACGCGGAAGAGCAGTCGCTGGCCGCGTCGCCGTTTGATGAGCCGGCAGTCCGGCACGCCGGCCAACTTATCCGGGAGTCGGTGGAGAGTGCCGGCCGCCGGCTGCCGTCGCATCTCCGCTGGGCGGTCGAGGAGCATGTCGTCGAGGGCCGGTCAATCGTCGAGATGGCACGAGAGAGGGGGGTTCCGGCCGGGACGGTGCGATGCTGGGTGACCCGAGGACGGAAGCGGGTCCGACGAGACCTGGCCGCGCTGGGGTGCAGCACTTCGGCCCGGCCCGCGTATTAGTAGCAGGAGCCACTGCAAAGCGCGGCAGCCGGCCGGCAGCAGTAGCTCGCAGCAACGGAAGCGCACCTTGCGCGGAAAGGAAGGTGATAGCAATGCCGCAGGACCCGGTAAAGAGAGTAGCGAACTGGGATACCGCGTACGACACCTCGGCGATTAAGGCCCAGATTGACAAGAAGCGCGCCGACATGCTGGCGCGCATGACGTCGCAGACTGTGGCCATAGTCTCGATGGAGGGTCAGGTGAAGCAGGTCATCGACCTGGCCGGCGTTTCGGTTATCCAATACCCGTTCTACCTCTCGTTCGGACGCGAGCTGTGGGCCATGACCCACGGCCGCGAAATATCGGGCGAAGCCGCCGCGGTTGAGGCCGAGCTGCTCATCGTCAAATGGGTGGCGCGCGGTCTGACTCGCAGCGTGCTTGAGACTATCCGGACCGGCGTGTTCAACATCGCGCCGCCGATGAGTCCGTGATGCCCGATTCGCTCAAGCACTCAAACCCGGGAGGCGGCATCGTCCGCCTCCCGGACTGCGCGTGGGGGAGCCGGCCCGAATGGCAGAAACTGCGGCGTGTGTCCTCGGTCCTGCCCGGCCATCTGGCAGACGCCTTGCCTGTCGCCTGACCGTCAAGGACGGTCGGTCTTCAGCCTCCATCGCGGTGATTCCGGGCGAGCCTGGGGCAAAGCGCGGGGCGGGGAGGACACCGGGACGGGGAATAGCGTTACTTGTTGAGGTCGGCGAACGAATCTGGGTAGCCATGCTCGTGAAGAAGCTTCCGGCCGACGGGGGTGTTCGTCGGCACTATCCCCATGCTGCCACACCTGCGGCAGGATTGGCGAACACTCGTCAAACGCCATATGGAGTAGACTAGTCCGGGGATGAGGAATGCCGCCCAGAGCACGAGTTCTATCCAGAAGCTGCCAGGTGTGACTCGCCTGGGTTCGTCATACGTTCCACAGTCACGACAGATCACTTTCTTCACGTGGTCATCTCCGCATTCGGGGGACCGTCCCCAGTTCCCCAGAACCGGACTGGGCGACGCAGGTCACTAGTCCTGCCAACTGGTTAGCACTCCATCGTCGAAGTACAGGTACAGCGTGCTGTAGTCGCCATGCTCGTACACCCATTGTTCGTGCAATCCGTAGGCTGTGGCGGTGCGGTTGATGTGGTCAGGCCTGCCCCACGCTGCGACAGCCTGTTCTGCAGTGAGCCCGATCCGGATCTTGCGTTCGGCAATGGTTCTGCAGTCGGAGATGGACCACGTCGGATGGTCCCGCTTCAGGCGGCAGGCCCGTGACCCACAGAAGCCCGTCTTGACTGTGACTGAGTCGCCGTGGAAGACGCGCCGCTTGACGGAACGAGTTGTCACGACCTGCCCAAGTTCCTTGGAGCAGTACGCGCACCGCCTATCGAACCCTACTCGCATCGGCACGGGAGCATCCAGACATGAATCGCACGTATCCTCGTACGTCACGACACTGTAGCGCCGGTCGCCTCGCTGCAGTGCCTTGAACAGGTCGTGCTGGAGATACGAACTCGACAGCAGATTCTTGGCCGGCCCATACGAGCGCAGTCCAATGTCGGCAACGGCTTCTCTCACCTTGGACAGCTTGACCACCGTGCGCATGTTGACTGTATCGACCCGCACCGTCCTGCCGCACAGCCTGCAGTGCTTGGTCTTGTCAACGACAACGGCCACTGGCCCCGGGCCGCAGTCATCCAGGACCGCGGCCAACAGTGCGGTCGCCAGCAGTGGGGCGAGCGCGACCCGGTGGCTCGGTTGTATGCTTCTGCCCGACGGCTCTGGGGTCATTCGTGGTCTATCCCGAGTACCAGCACCGGAATGTCGATGTCGGCTTCGCCGCGGTGCTGGAGGTCCCAGACGAACTGCTCGAAGTATGAGACGCCGGAGGACATATCCTCGGCGAACGTTTTCATCGGGACGATCTCGACTCCGGCATCGATGTGGCCGAGGTTGCTGAAGATGGTCATCTTGGCACAAACGTTGTAGACCATGAAGGCGTACTTGCCGAACTGGACCTCGACGCCGAGGCGGTCTTTGACGAAGTCCATCTCCCGGAACGCACCCCTGGCCTTCGGGCGGTCGTCGCCGTTCCTGACATAGAATTCGTCAGAGTGGTCGCAAAGACGCGGACGCTCTTCCACCCGCGTTCACTGAACTCCCTCTTGAAGGCCTTGTTGAGAGCCATCGGGCTGTAGAGCATCATGCCGGGCATCGTCCTCTCTTTGCTGACCTTGGTCTTGTGCCGCTGGGCGCGCACGGCGGCAATCGCCTGTTCAATCTCGGCAAGGCACTGCGGGTAGTTGGTGGATATCGCCTCGGCGCCGTTCTTGAAGGAGAACCGGCCCGCTATTCTCGTGCCTTCTCGCTGCCTCGGTCGCGGGCAACCCATGCCAGTGGTTTCTGACTGACCTTTTCGCGACCAGTCGGCTGGAAAACCTGCGTGCCGATTTTCCGAGTTCTGAGCGTGCCGCTGAACAACTCAGCGATGCGCTGCTTCGCGATCGCGGTGTAGGTCGGTTCTTTGTCGCAGCCGATGACACGCCGGCTGCGCGCCAGCCCCGCGATCAGCGCACTGCCGACGCCGACATAGGGATCCAGCACCCAGTCCTGCTCGTCGGTGAGGGCGAGGACGCAGCGCTCCGCGAGTTCGACCGGGAACTGGCAGGGGTGGATGGTCTTCTCCGGGTGGTTCGCCTTGACGTTCGGGATGTCCCATATCTCACGGCACCAGTCATCCTCGACAAACTGCCAGACATCGGAAGGATTCTTGCCCAGCGGGTTGCCGGACGGCAGACCTCTCTTCGGACCTTTGAAATGCGTCTTGCCGGGATACTTTGACGGCACGCGCACGGCATCCAGGTTGAACTTGTAGTCGTCCGTCTTGGTCATCCACATGATAACCTCGTAGCGGCCCGAGAAACGACGCGAAGCATGGAGGCCGTGACCGAAGCTCCAGATGATGCGGTTCCGCATCTTGAGCCCGAGCTTCTCGAAGACAGGGTAGTAGAGCACGTCCAGCGGGACTACCTCGCCGTTGTTCACGTAGTTGCCGACTTCCCAGCAGAGGCTGCCGTTGTCGGCGAGCACTCTGGCCAGTTCGGTCAGCACCGGCATCTGGCCGTCGAGGTACGCCCGGACGTTCTGTCGCCGTTCGTATTCCTTGCCCAGATTGTATGGCGGCGAACTGATGACCAGCGTGGCGAGCTGGTCCGGCAGTGTCCGGAGGAAACCCAGTGCGTCGCCGGTGTGCAGCACGATCGAGCAGTTCGGCTCGAAGTTCGACCGGATGTCCGGCGGGGTGAAGAGCGGCAACGACTCCACCTAGTCACTCCTCCTGCCCTTGCGCAGGACGCTGAGGTCGTAGCCGTAACAGAGGACGTTGGCAGACTGCGTGCCATCCATGACAGACTCAGGATAGTCTGGCTGCTGACGTTGTCAACCTCGCGCGCGGCCGGCGGCAGTCGCGGCGGGCGGGCGTTCACCACAAAGGCACCAAGACACCAAGCCGGCTCGGGCAGAATTGAGACCGCTTCGTGCCTTTCGTGCTCTTCGTGACTCAGTGTCGGATTCCAGGGCAGCGCGGGACCTGTCGGCCCAACTGGCAATCGCAACTGTTTTTCCAAGTTCGAATCCGCAACTTTCTGATTAGTGTCCACGGGTGTGACATATTGGTTTCTGTACGGTCAAGGTCAACAGCCTGCGGTATCGCGCCTGCCGCCCACTGACGTAGATGCCAACCGGACCGCCGGCAGGATGCCGGACCTC
>CAZQFS010000155.1:0-5572 GCA_964592755.1 uncultured bacterium
GACAGACGTCGCGCAGCCGGCCCGCGCCACATCCGGTTCAAAACCGGTGACCTCGGCACGTCCCACCGCGCCTACTGGGTCGATATCGAGCAGGCCGGGACGGTCGGCCAGGACGCCGCCCTCGAAGCCTGGGCTGACGACTCGATGGTCCGGGTCCGGACCGAGAACGTGGCACGGTTTCGCCTGAACCTGGACCGCCTGTCATTCTCCCGCACGCACATCCGGGTCGAGGTCGATGGTCAAGTTATCGGCCGGACGTTCGAACTGCCGTCCCACCCTGTGTTCCGCCAGGAAAGAGACCGGTGGTTGACCGGCGAGGCGCGACCCGGGTCCCGCCCCAAGACTCCTGAATCGTATGGCCCGTGCAAGCAGGCGATGATGAAACCGTTCATCCTGGTCTACGGTACACAGGACCCGTCCACCGCTGACTTCCTGCGCCACACCGCGACCCAGGAAGCGCGGCGCTGGTGGCTGATTGCCAACGGCACAACCGAGGTCATGCCGGACACCGAGGTGACCGATTCGATTGCCACCGACCGCCATCTCGTGCTGTTCGGCGGACCGAAAGACAATTCGTTGATGCGCCGCATCGCACCTGCCCTGCCCGTAGAAGTCAGACAAGGCCGCTTGTTCCTGGGCAGATATGACCTCGGCGACAGTCTGGCCGCCATGTTTGTCTACCCGAACCCGCTGAACCCGCAGCACCTGGTGCTTGTCCGCCTGGGCACCGATGCTGAGCACACGCGCCTCGCCACCTTCTGGGGCGTCGTCAGCTCGAGCGCCGGCATCCCGGACTTCGTGGTCTTTGACAGACGGGTGCGCCGTTACGGCTGGGCCGGAGTCAGGGCCGCCGGCTTCTTTGGTCCGGACTGGCAGCTCGACCCCGGCTCAACGTTCCTTGAACGCTAGCCCCAGTTGACCGCGCTCAGACTCCGGTCTCCGGCCAAGGTCAATCTCGGTCTCTGGGTTGGCAACCGTCGCCCGGACGGGTATCACGACCTCGTCACAGTTATCGCCCCAATCGAGCTCGCCGACACGCTCACCATCAGGCGCGCCCAGACCGGCATTGCGGTCCGGTGCGACTCGCCCGAGGTACCGTCTGACGAACAGAACCTCGCCGGGAAAGCCGCCCACGCCTTCTTCGCTTCAACCGGTATCGAGTCAGGCTGCCGCATCACCATCGTCAAAAGAATCCCAGTCGGCGGCGGCCTCGGCGGCGGCTCATCGAACGCCGCAACAGCACTTCTCGGACTCAACCGCCTCTTCGGCTCTCCCCTGTCTTTGCCTCAGTTGCGGCGTATCGGCGGTGCGCTGGGCAGTGATGTTCCGGTGTTTCTTGCCCGCGGCCCCTGCGTTGCCCGCGGTCGAGGCGACCGGCTGCGTCGCATCAGACTCCCCCGGCTCAGACTGCTGCTGTACTTTCCCGGCCACGGAGTCTCTACTTCTTGGGCCTATGCCGCTCTGGACCGTCGGCGTGCAGCCCGTCCCGGTTTGACACCGCCGACGCTTTTGCCTAGACTTCTGAGCCTCTACCTGAGGCACAATGAACCGGAGAGGGCGGCTCCGCTTCTGGCCAACAGCTTCGAACCCGTCGTCTTCCGGCGCTACCCGAAGCTGAGCAGAGCGAAAAGCCTGCTGCTCGCCAGTGGCGCGGATGCCGCAGCGCTTTCCGGTTCCGGCAGTACGGTCTATGGCCTGGTGATGAAGCAGGACTGGAAAGACCCGATGGCCGCCATGGCTTGCCACGGCTTCCCCTGTCTCAGAACCAGCACCGTTCCTGCCTAGGTCGGTCGATTGAAAGCGTTATTGGGGCGTCGTTCAACTGGCAGGACCCAGGACTTTGGATCCTGTTATGAAGGTTCGAGTCCTTCCGCCCCAGCCTGAAGACCCGGCCTTGAGTGCCGGACAGCAGAGAAGGCAGAGATGCAAGGACAGATGAAAGTATTCAGCGGCCGGGTCAACCAGCCCCTGGCCAGAAAAATCTGCGCCCACCTCGACGTGCCTCTGGGCAACGCCGACATCCGCAACTTCGCCGACGGCGAGATTCGGGTGAACATCCGCGAGAGCGTTCGCGGCAGCGACGCTTTCGTGGTTCAGCCCACCCATCCGCCGGCCGACAACCTGCTCGAACTCCTGCTGATGATTGATGCGCTTAAGCGCGCATCGGCCGGCCGCGTTACCGCGGTCATTCCATACTACGGCTACGCCCGCCAGGACCGAAAAGACCAGCCCCGAGTACCGGTCTCATCCAAACTCATTGCCAACCTGCTCGAACGCGCCGGCGCCGACCGTGTCCTGGCCATGGAGCTGCACGCCGAGCAGATTCAGGCATTCTTTGACATCCCGGTTGACCACCTCTACTCCACTCCGGTACTGGTGGACTACCTGAGCAAACGTGGAACCGACAACCTGGTCGTCGTCGCACCCGACACCGGCCGCGCCAACCGCGCTCGCGGCTTTGCCCGACGCTTGGGCGACAACATACCGATTGCCATTATCGACAAGCGCCGACCCGAGCCCAATCGAGCCGAGGTGATGAACCTGGTCGGCGAAGTGGCTGGCCGCGACGCCATTATCTTCGATGACATGATTGACACCGGCGGTACCCTGGTCGGCGCGGCCGATGCCCTGCTCGCACGCGGAGCGCGCAGTGTTGCCGCCGTCGCAACCCACGGCATTTTCTCCGGCCCGGCAATTGAACGGCTGACCGCGTCACGGCTCGGTGAAATCGTGGTCACCGACACGATTGACCAGTCCCGGTCCGGCTCGTTTGAGAAAGTCAAAGTGCTCACCGTCTCGCCCCTGCTCGCCGAGGCGATTATCAGAACCAACCGCAGCGAGTCGGTCAGCTCCCTTTTCCTGCGAACATAAGAGAGGAATAACATGGCATATACAGTAAAAGCCGCGCTCCGGACCGAGACCGGCAAAGGCAGGGTCCGCCGGATGCGCCGAACCGGCAGCCTGCCCGCGGTCATGTACGGCCACGGCGACCCATCCGTGCTGCTCACTCTGGTTGCGCACGACTTCGGTCAACTGCTGGATGAAATCAGAGGCCACAGCCCGATCGTTGACGTCGCGGTGGACGGACAACCCACGACCAAGTGCGTAATCAAGACGATGCAGCGCAACCCCGTCACCGGCGCGCTGCTGCACGTTGACTTCCAGAAGGTCCACGCTCACGAGAAAATCACCATGAACGTACCGGTCATCCTGCACGGCAGCGCGGAAGGCGTGAAGCAGGGTGGCATGCTCGACCACGTCATGCGCGCGGTCCCGGTCCGCGCAACGATTGAGGCTATCCCCGAGCACTTCGACGTGGATGTCACGCACCTGAAGGTGGGCCAGAGCGTCCACGTCAAGGACCTGGGCCATCCCGAACTCGAATACGGCGTCCCGCCCGACTCGCCGGTTGTTACCGTGCTCACTCCTCGCAAGCTGACCGAAGCCCCGTCCGCTGCCGAGGCAGCCGCGGCCGCCGAAACTGCGCCAGCCGAACCAGAAGTCATCAAAGAGAAGAAGACGACCGATGAAGAAGCCGCGGGCGAGGAAGAGAAGGGCAAGGCCAAGGCCGGCAAGGAAGAGAAGAAACCGGCCAAAGAAGAGAAGAAGAAGTGAAAGAGCCCGCCGGTCTCCAGTCTCCGATTGCCGACTGGCGACCTCGGGGCGGAAGAGCGATAGCTGGGAATCGGCGACCCTCGCCTTGACAGTCTTCGGCCTCGGCAACCCGGGAGAAAGGTACGCCCGAACGCGTCATAACGTCGGATTCCTGGTCCTCGAGACCCTGGCCCGGCGCCTGGAGGTACGATTCCGGCGCCTGGCCGGCCGCGATGTGGCCCGGAAGGGATACGGCGGCCGTGACTTGGTGCTCGTCAAACCACTGCTCTACATGAATGAGTCGGGTGTGGTCGTGAAAGAACAACTGGAAGAGGAGCCGGACGAGTTCCTCGTGGTGTGCGATGACCTCGCCCTTCCTTTTGGTCGGCTCCGCCTGCGCCCCAAAGGCTCAGACGGCGGACACAAAGGTCTCGGTTCGATTATCTACCACCTGGGCCGAACCGACTTCCCCCGCCTGCGCATCGGCATCGACGCTCCCGGCCCGGGCCAGGACGGCATTGACTACGTGCTCGAAGAATTCCCCAGTGAACAGGCGACCCGCCTGCCCGAAGTGCTCGACCGTGCGGCTGACGCCTGTCTGACCGTCGCCACCGGCGGACTCGAGCTGGCCATGAACCGCTTCAACCCGCGGCCTGATGACACATCGCCGGAGTTATCAGACATGGAGCACCCGGCATCATGAAGGTCGGCATCGTTGGTCTGCCCAACGTCGGCAAGTCCTCGCTCTTCAATATCCTGACCTCGGGTTCGGCCAAAGTCGACCTGTATCCATTCACGACCATTGAGCAGAACGTCGGCGTCGTGCTCGTGCCCGACGAGCGCCTGCAGCGCATCGGCGCGATTCTCAAGCCCGAGAAGCTCACCCCGGCCCATATCGACTTCGTGGACATCGCCGGGCTGGTCAAGGGCGCGAGCGCCGGTGAAGGCCTGGGCAACAAGTTCCTCGCCCACATCCGCGAGGCTGACCTTGTCCTGCACCTGGTGCGCAACTTCGCCTCCGGCGACATCCCCCATGTCTTCGACACGGTCTCCCCGGACCGCGACGTCGAGGTCGTCGAGGCCGAACTGGCCATTGCCGACCTGAGCATCGTCGAGAAGCGGCTCGAGCACGTGCGCAAGGAACACAAGTCCCCTGAGCAGCAGCTCCTGCTCCAGGCACTCGAACAGACACACGATGCACTGACGCGAGGGGCAGTGCCCGAACGCACGCCCGAAATCAGGCAGACGCTCCGAGACCTAGGCCTCATTACGCTCAAGCCGGTCATCTATGCGGTCAACTGCTCGGATTCCGAGCCGACCGACCCAGCCGCGTTCCCGCGCACCGCCGCACGAACCAACCTGCTCTTCTCGGCCGCGCTGGAGCGCGGCATGGCCGGGTTCACCGAGGCTGAGAGAATCGAGCTGCGCCGAAGCCTCGGACTCGCGCCCGAAGGCCCCTCCGGCATTGTCACCCGATGCTTTGCTGCGCTCGACCTCATCCAATTCTACACAGTCAAGGGCCCGGAGTCCCGCGCCTGGGCTGCGCCGCGCGGCACAACTGCCCGCGAGGCAGCGGCGATGATTCACACCGACCTGGGCCAGGGCTTCATCAAGGCCGAGGTCGTTGCCCACGACGACCTTGTTGCCTGTGGCAGCTTCCATTCCTGCCGCGACTCAGGTAAGGTCAAGGTGGAAGGCAAAGGCTACGTCGTGCAGGACGGCGACGTCCTGCTCATCAGGTTCAAGTGAAATGCAAGTCCCGGATGCTGAATCGCACTGGTCTTTCGTTATCGGTAAGTCATTATTCCCCTAGGAGGTAGTTTGAACAGCTACGAAATCGCGATGCTCGTTGACCCGAATATGGCCGAAAAGGACGTCCAGAAACTGGCCGCGGAGACCAAGGAGCTGCTCGTCCGTCTCGGCGCGGCCGCGGTCGCCGACGAGCGCATCGAACGCCGCAGCCTCGGGTACCCAATCA
>CAZQFS010000156.1:0-5444 GCA_964592755.1 uncultured bacterium
GGCCGCCCCTTCTTTTTCTGGACACGGTGGGAAACGAGACGACAGCGCCGAGACTTCCATGTTCGGTCGGGCTCTGCTTGGTTTGTCTTCACGTTCGGTTCAGCTAGAATATAGCTAGACAGGAAAACGGGCGCACTGGGAAACAGATGGAAGGGATAGCTGAACTGACCGACGCCAGCATTCAACGCACTGCTCAAGGCAGTGCCTTGGCGCGCACACTCGAGGCCGGCCGACGCCACGCCGAGACAACCCTCAGACTGGAGCAGGCCGGCGAGATTGTTCTCAGTACAATCCAGCACGACGAGATGAACCGCCGAGCGCGCGGTATCCTGCCTGAGACAATGGCTGGCCGGTTTGCCGAGGTCCTCGCTTGTCCGGACCTGCAGCCCCGACGTGTTGCCGGCTCGGCTGAACGACTGGTCGCGGCCATGGACGAAATCGAGTGTGAACTCGGCAGTGCGACCGCATTGGCCTTTGGCCTGCTGAGCGCATCCGGCATCCACCAGCCTGAGGTCATCCTTTCCTACGCGGACAAGCTCGACTCCATCTGGAACCGAGTAGTCGGCCGGGCGCCGGTGCTTGCAGCCATGAGCCGATTGACCGATGCGTGCTCAGACGAAGACCGGTTCGACGCCCGTTTCATGCTGCTGTCTGAGGCCAGACGTGCACTCTGGGCCCTGAAGCCGAGTCGCGTCGCCGACGACTTCCTCCTCACTCAGGTGATTGATAACTACTCGGTCCGCCGCGCCGGAGCAGGCAATTCCCTTGGCCTGGCCGCCTTCGACTCCGTCATCGTCGGCCGGCTCGGCTTCAAAGTCGGCTATCTGGTTCGGAATGACGTAGTACGGCTTGAGGTGGACATCGACGGTCGGTCGGTCTGCTGGGATGTTCTTGAGCCGACAACGATTGCAGTCCTCCCGGCAGTCACTGATAAACGCCTCGACCGGCGCGAACTCACTGCGCTGTACTATGGCAGCCTGGGAACCTATTGCTTTGCCCAGGGCCGCTGGGACAAGGCAATCGAGCTCTACCAGCGTTCGCTGTGCCTGCGGCCTGATTCAGCCGGAACATACACGAGCATCGGAATGTGCTACCTGCGCAAGCAGTTGCCGAGCGAGGCAATCCGCGTCCTGCACAGAGCCCAGTCTCTTGCCCCGGACTCAGCCGAGGCCCACTACCTCGAAGGAAACGCCTACTCCATGATGCAGCACTGGCCCAAGGCGGTGGGTGCGTACCGACGTGCGCTCGAGCTCAAGCCCGACTATGCAGAAGCGGCCAACAACCTGGGCCTCGCCTACGCGAGCATGGGCAGTCCGGCCAAAGCACAGGCCGCGTTTGAGCAGGCAACAAACGTACGGCCCGACTACTACCAGGCCCGGTTCAACCTCGGCAACCTGCTGCTTGAACAACGTCAGTACGACGCCGCGATTGCCGCCTATCGCGAGGTCTGCCGGCTCGAGCCCGGCTTTGCGCCTGCCCGCTACAACATGGGCCGGGCCTACTACGAGAAACACGACCTCGACGGCTCAATCAGTTGCTACCGTAAGGCGGTTCAGCTCAATCCGCGTCACTTCGGTGCCTGGCACAACCTGGGCATTGCCTACCGCGACAAAGGGATGGTCGAAAAGGCGGTCGAGGCGCTTGAACGGGCCGTAACCCTCAACCCCTGCCTGATGCGCTGAACCATGGCACTCAGTAACTGGCCCATCATCGGACCGATTGCCGTATCGCTGCGCCGACGCCTCGGGCCCAAGACCGCCTTCAACTGGACCCCGGGCCGCATCGGGCCACGCTTCGACTGGCTCGACCACACGCATATCCTCGTGCGCGACGGTGAACTGGCCGGCCGTCAGCTCGAACTGACCACCGAAATCCTTGAGACCAAGGCCAATGCCTACGTCTCGCTCGACGGTAAACAGATTGGCCGTGCCTTTGTCGAACGGGACCCGCCGGGCAAAGGCATCTGCCTTTGGGATATTGCGGTCAAGCAGGACTTCCGGCGCATGGGAGTGGCGTCAATCATGACCTATACCATCTTCCGCGAGCTGCTCGCGCTCCAGGAGACCGCGTTCTTCAAGATCCGCATGATGCGACTGATGAAGCCTGCCGACCGCAATGTCGAGCTGCAGAACGTCGGCATCGGCGTCATCGGCAACCGGCTCGGCTTCACACCCGAGTTCGACATTGACCGACTCCTCAACCCGGACAACATCACCGGCGTCGAGGTCCTGCCTGCGAACCGCGGCTTCCCGCCCAGCTTCAAGATAATCATCAAGACCTTCCCGCTAGTGCTCATTGCCTTCGTGCTCGACTCGGACTCCTTGAAGCCGGTGGATGACTTCGACACCTATGTCCGGTTAAGCAAGGATGAGCGCACCATCTACAACTGGGTCCGCCGCGGTCTGATTGTCATCGGCAACGGCAACTACTGGCTCACCTCAGCCGGTCTGGACCGCCTCGTGAATCACCTGGCCGCGGATGAGTTCGAGGCACAGGTCTTCCGAAGAAGAGTGAGAGGCTGTGAGGAGTTTCTCCCCTTCGGCCGCAAGCTCGTTGACTCGTTCCGTCGGCGGCCCGCGTTCGTCCCGATACCTGCCGGCCGACCGGTCTGACCCAGCGGCCCGGTTCCCCATGCGGCGGTCAGGTTTCATTTGACTCGCCGGCGTGTCTGTGTATAATTGTCATGTTGCAGCGTCGTCTGGGTAACGAGCCCGGCCGGCGCTGTTGTGTTCGTCAGGCCGGGGGACTCTGCCGGGCAGAGAATCCACGGCCCCGCTTGGACTCTGCTTCTGTGGGTACAGGCTTGGTCCGGGGTGGACCGGGGCCGTGCAAGATATGGAAGAGAATCGTCTGACTGCAGAATCGGCAGTCGGTCGAGAACCAAAGTAAGGAGGCATGATGTACAGGACTGCATTACTCACCGTTCTCATCGTGCTGTGCGCATTCGCTGCCACAGCACCCATGACTGAAGAAACCAAGACCGGAGCCGAACCCGGTCTTGACGACCGCTGGATGTACCACGACGACGGCAACCGCGCGTACAACTGGAACTGGGACAACTACCGGCAGGGAGCCGGCATGAAGTTCACTCCTACCGGCCCGGTGCGGATTGACAGCGTCAGCTTCAACAACGGTACGTCCGGCTCCAACCCATACCGTCTGATGGTCTACCGCGATAACGGACCCGGCGGCAGCCCAGGCACGGTGTTACTCGACACCGCGACCCGGGCCACCGCTACCGGCTGGGTCAAAGCCTATGTCGGCAACTACAACATCCGTATCACCAGCGGCAGCTTCTTCGTCTTCATCTACAACGACACCTCCTTTGTCGACACCCGACCGCGCATGGGTATCGATAACGCTCAATTCAGCCCAACCACTAACTGGATTGACTCCTCCTATAACCAGCATCGGTTCCGGACGCCACTGCCTGCAGAATTGCCCGGCGACTGGCTGATTCGGGCATTCGTCAGCGACACCGGCACAACGACGACCGACGTTGACGTCCGCTGGGTCTACCCGAACTACAGCACTACGCTCGACTCGGTCTTCAGCAACGTCCAACCGGCCTGCACCGTGCAGAACCACGGCTCGGGCACGCAGACGTTCACGGTTCGCATGCGCATCGGCGCGTTCTACGACAACACCGCCACGGTCACGAGTCTGGCGGCCGGGGCCAGAACCCGCGTGCTCTTCCCCACCCACAGTGCCTGGCCGGCAGGAACCTGGCCGGTACGCTGCTCGGTCAACTGCGCCGGTGACCAGCGGCCGTGGAATGACACGATGAGCTCGTCGGTATTCTGCCGCGTGTTCAACGCACAGGTCGACTCCATCCTCATCCCCTGGGGCGCGGTCGACTCAGGCACGACCATCCAACCGCGGGCGATTGTCCGTAACCTTAGCTCCGTCCGCACTTCCATCAGCACGCGCTTCACGATTGTCGGAACACCCTACACAAGCACAGTCACATCGCCGACCCTTGACCCGGGCGGGACCGGCACGGTCACGTTCGGCAACTGGACCCCGGCCCAGCAGCCACGCGGCACCTACGTCACTTCGTGCAGCACCCGGCTGGGTAATGACTGGGACCAGACCAACAACAAGAAGACCGGCTCGGTCAGAGTCAGAGTCTGGGACGCACTTCCGACCGCAATTCTCGCGCCCGTTGGCACGGTTGACTCGGGAGTCCCAATCGCACCCCAGGCGCAGGTGAAGAACGAAGGTACCGACACCGCGAGTTTCCAGGTGAAGTTCGACATCGAAGGCGGTTACTCGAACACCCAGAACGTGACCGACCTCGCGCCGGGTACGTTCCGTACCGTCACCTTCGCAAACTGGGACCCGCCCGGTCGCGGCACCTTTGCCACCCGGTGCTCGACCATCATGACAAGCGACCGCGTGAACACTAACGACACTCTCTCCGGCTCGGTCCAAGTCAGAGTCGTAGACGCCGCGGTCACCGAGATTCTCGGGCCGTCCGGAACCTATGATTCGGGCACGACCGTAACCCCGCGAGCGGTGGTACAGAACCTGGGCTCGGGGAGCGCGACGTTCAACGTCCGGTTCAGCATCGGCGCCTACTCCGACACCCAGACCGTCTCCAACCTGCCGGCCGGCGAGGTTGATACGGTCGTCTTCTCGCAGTGGACCGCGCAGACCCGCGGCAGCCATGCTACGAAGTGCACCACGATGCTCTCCGACGACCGCAACCCGAGCAATAACCAGCAGACCGGCTCGGTCACGGTCAACGTCCACGACTACGGTGCGATGGCGATTGTCCGGCCGGTCGGACAGATACCGCCCGGCCCGGTCACACCCGAGGCGACCGTGCGCAACTTCGGGACGCTGCGCGAGCCTTGCGCGGTGAACTTCCGCATCGGCTCAGTCTACACGCAGACCGTCAACCTGCCGAACGGGCTCCCGCTTGGTGCCGACACGTCGGTGACGTTCCCGAGCTGGAACGCAATCTCGGGCAGCTATGTCGCCACTTGCTTCACCTACCTCGCAACCGACCAGGTTCGGAGTAACGACACAACCCGAACGAGCTTCGGGGTTGGAGCAGTTGATGTCGGCGTAACGGCCATCACCGCCCCGACTGGCAACCTCGATACCTCAGCCGACGTCGTCCCCAGTGCCACGGTCCACAACTACGGCGACCAAGCTGCCACATTCACGGCGTTCTTTGCCATCAGCCGCGAGGGCTCGGGCGTCTACACCAGCTCGAAGACCGTGACCGACCTCGCGCCTCAGAACTCGGCCAGCGTGGTCTTCGACACTGTGCCCAAGCCTCACCTGGCCGGCACTTATGTCACCCGGTGCTCGGTCTACATCGCGTTTGACGGCAACCCGGCCAACGATACTTTGGGCGGCGGGTTCAGCTTTGTGACCGCGCCGCCGCCGCCGCCGGGCTGGACCGAGAAAGAGCCGCTGCCTACCGGTGTCAA
>CAZQFS010000157.1:0-4759 GCA_964592755.1 uncultured bacterium
TGCTCGCACCGGTTGCCGGAGTGCTGGTCGACCACTGGGACAAGCGCCGGGTCGTAGGTTTTGCTCACGTCACCCAATCCGCTCTTCTTGTTCTGACTGCCTTTCTCATGGTACAAGTGAACAGCTTCCTGCCCTTCTGGATTGCCTTGTTTCTTTTCTTCGGGCTGGACGTGTTCAACAACACCGCGTTACCGGCGCTCGTTCCCCGAGTCGTGGCGCGGCGGAAGCTGCTCCTGGCCAACTCCGTCAATCTCACCTTCTGCCGGATTGCAACCATTGTCGGGATGGTCGCGGGCGGTTTTCTACTCCGCTGGACCGGCTGGAGGTACGGAATGCTGGTCAACGCATCCACCCATCTTGCTGCCGGGCTGTTCGCATTCTCGATGTCCGGCTCCTCATCTACGGAACTCGATACTCCTCGGCGGGACGGCTTTGGGCGGCTCATCGGCATGTCGTTTCGCCGGCTCTTTTTCGACCTGGCTGAACTCGCTCGCGTCGTCGCCACAGACCGGCTTGTGGCCTTTGTCATGGCTTCGTTCGTAGTCGCCACCTTTGTTACTTCGGTCTCGTATACGGCGCTGGTGTTCCTCGTCCAGCAGGTGCTCGGGCTCGGGACTGCGGGCGTGGGCGTGTTTGCCGGGATTATGGCGACAGGGATGGTGGTCGGCGCGCTGGGCATGGGCCTGTTTCCGGGCAAGGTCAACCGGCCCAGAGTCGTGGCCGCGGTCTTTATCGCCTACGGTCTGCTGTTCATTGCCGGCCCAGTTCTGCTTTCAATCCCCTTCCTTGTACTGGTCGCGGTCGTGGCCGGCGTCGCATTTTCCTGGCTCGGCATCGTCCAGAACACGATGCTGCACGAGGAGGTCGGACCGGCAATCCAGGGCCGCATCTTCTCCACGCGCGAACTGCTCGTCAACGGTACTTTTCTGCTGACCGCACTACTGGTCGGCGCGCTGGGTGACCTGACGTCGTATCAACTGGTCCTTGCCGTCATCGGCCTGGTTCTGACCGGGCTCGGTATGCTGGGCTGGTTTCTGGCTCGGAGTCTTGTCCGACCGGCCTAGACGCGCAGAATCATGTTGTCAATCAGGCGGGTCGCGCCGAAGCGGACCGCGAGGGCAACCAATACCCTGCCGCTTATCACCGCGACCGGTTTGAGTTCGTCGGTGTCGGTGAGTTCGATGTAGTCAATCAGGCCGCGCGACCGACGTCGGATGAGGCGGCGCATTGCGGCCTTGATTGGGCCGGGCCGGCGCTCACCCCGGCGGACCATCGCCCGTGCGAGCAACAAGGATTGGTAGAGCACGGGGGCCTGGGCCCGCTCGGCCGGCGACAGATAGACGTTGCGCGAGCTCATTGCCAGGCCGTCAGGTTCTCGCACGGTAGGTACGACCATCAGCTTGACCGCGTAGCCGAGGTCGCGCACCATGCGCCGGATGACGAATGCCTGCTGCGCGTCCTTCTGACCGAATACGGCGACGTGGGGCATCACGATGTTGAACAGCTTGGCCACGACGGTGGTGACCCCGCGGAAGTGCCCGGGCCGGGACCGACCGCAGAGACCTTCAGTCAGCCGTTCGACGGCGACGCTGGTCGCATACCCGGGCGGGTACATCTCGGCAGCGCTCGGGCAGAAAAGGAGGTCGGCGCCGGTTTCTCGGAGCAGGCGCTGGTCCCGGACAAGGTCCCTTGGATAGCGTCGGTAGTCTTCGCCCGGCCCGAATTGGATTGGGTTGACAAAGACCGATACAACCACGGTGTCTGAGTGCCGGCGACAGACGCGCACCAGCTCGAGGTGCCCTTCGTGGAGATAGCCCATTGTCGGCACAAGCCCAAGCCGGCCGGCACAGCGCAGATGCCGAGCCCGGCGCTGCATTGCGGTGACGGAGCGAACGGTGAGCAAGGGGCTTCTAGGGCTGCCTGACCGGGGGCGTGTGGAAGGTATGTTCTTCTGCCGGAAACCGCCCGCTCCGCACGTCTTCGCAGTAGCGGCTGACCGCGGCGAGCATCTCCTGCCCGAGCTGTGCATACTGCTTCACGAACTTGAGCGGAGACGGCTCGGGCAGACCGAGCATGTCGTGGAGCACGAGAACCTGGCCGTCGCAGTGCGCCCCGGCGCCGATGCCGATGACCGGAATCGCAAGCTCGTCGGCAGCGCGCGCCGCCACTTCGGCCGGGACCTTCTCGAGCACAATCGCGAAACAGCCCGCGGCCTGGAGTTCCCGCGCATCCTGCAGCAGCTTGTCCTGGTCCTCGGCCGTGCGGGCCTGCAGCCGGTAGCCACCGAGTTTGTGCACGGCCTGGGGCGTAAGCCCCAGATGGCTCATCACCGGCATGCCCAGTTCGACCATGCGCCGTACTACCGGGACGACCGGCCCGGCTCCTTCGACCTTCACGGCCTGTGCGCCGGCCTTGAGCAGCCGGCCGGCGTTCTCGACCGCAGCCTCGACCGATACCTGGTAGGACAGAAAAGGCATGTCTGCCACGACCAGGGCGCGCTTCACCGCAGCCGCCACCGCCCGGGTATGGTAGAGCATCTCGTCCATGCCGATAGCCAGGGTCGTTTCCATGCCGTAGAAGACGTTGGCCGCCGAATCACCAACCAGGACCAGGTCTACCCCGGCCCGGTCGAGTATCAACGCACTAGGGTAGTCATAAGCGGTGAGGCAGACGACCTTCTCGCCCCGCCGCTTCTTGCGCACAATACTCACCGTGGTCAGTCTGTCTGCCGGGCCCGTGCTCGCCATCAGTCCTGTCCTTGTCGGACAACCCGGTTTCTGCCCTCCGCCTTCATCGTTCTTGCCGGGATTGACTGCTGCGAAGTATGCGAAGTTCGAGCAGAGGGTCAGAAGCACGAAGTGCACCCATTCCTTCGTGCCTTTTGTGGCTCAATGTCGAATTCCGGCTTCCGGCTTTGTCGCGCCTCATCGCTGCCGTCCCTTGCCCCGCGGCGAGTAGAAGCGCCGTCCCGTTGTCGTCTCGATCGCCCGGAACAGCTCTTCAAAGTCCTCCCGGTTGGCGACGATGTCGAGCCGTTCGGTGTTGACGATAAGCAACGGAGTCAGGTCGTAGTGCAGGAAGAAGTGATTGTAGGCATCGGCCAGCCCGGCCAGGTACCCTGGGTCAATCGCAACCTCAAACCGTCGGCCTCGCTCGCGGATTCGGGCCATAAGCACGTCGGCGCGCGCTTGGAGATAGACGACCAGGTCGGGTCGCGTCACCTCGGGGACCAGCGCCTGATAGAGCCGCTCGTACAGGGCAAGCTCGTGGTCGGTAAGGTTGTAAGCGGCATAGACCCGGTCTTTCTCGAACAGGTAGTCGGTCACGACGTTCTGGTTGAACAGCCCGGGCTGCTTCAGCTCCTGCTGCTGCTTGTGTCGCGACAGCAGAAAGAAGACCTGGGTCTGGAACGCGTAGCCGCGCATGTCGGCATAGAACCGCTCCAGAAACGGGTTCTCCTCGACTTCCTCCCGCAGCAGCCGGGCATCGAGCCGCCTGGCCAGCAGCTCAGCCAGCGCGGTCTTGCCCGCGCCAATCGGCCCTTCAACCGCAACGTATTTCATGACCGACACCAGCGCCTTACCCCTGCCTCGCCGACCTGGTCCCGCAGGGCCTGCACGGTCAGGCCGAGCCGGGGATGACGCAGCTCGGGTGCGAGCTCAGCCAGAGGCACGAGAACAAACGCCCGTTCGTGCATCCTCGGATGAGGCAGGGTCAGTCCGGGCAGTTCCATCACCCGATTGTCGTAAAGCAGCAGGTCAATGTCAATCACTCTTGGCCCAGGGCCCGGACTTCGGCCCAGACGTTGCTCGACCTGTCTGCTCCTTTTCAGCAGCTCTTCGGGCGCGACCTCGGTCGCCAGGTGGACCACGCCGTTCAGGAACGCTGGCGCACCTTCCATCTCGACCGGGTCGGTCTCGTACCAGGACGACCGCCTGACCTGACCCAGGCGGCCAAGTTCAACCACCGCCGCTTCCAGGGTGGCAAGACGGTCGCCCAGGTTTGCACCCAGGCCCAGATACGCATCGGCCATGGACTATAGAGTAAACAGCCGGCCGCAACTGTCAAACCCGACCCCAATCCCGAGATTGACTGCCACGAAGGCCACGGAATCCGAGCAGATGGTCAGAAGCCCGAGTGCACCCATTCCTCCGTGCCTTTCGTGGCTCAATGTCGGGTTTCGGGCTCGGCTTCCACCGGGCGCACCTGCAGGGCTCGGGGCCCGCGTGGGGTCTCAAGCGGCTCAAACCGAACTCGCTGCCCGGGTTCGAGCGGCCGGTAGTCTGGACCGGGCAGGTCGCCGAAGTGAACGAATACCTCGCGGCTGCCGTCATCCGGCGCGATGAAACCGTAGCCTTTCTTGGCGTCAAACCACTTCACGATTCCAGTCATCAATTGGCACACCTTTCTGTGCAGCGCCTACTCTAGGCGACCTGCCTGTGATGTCAAGAATCTCCTTGCGGCGGCTCCGCCTCGCCCAAGCACCGCCCCCCTCGCGCAAGAACCACCACTGCCGAACTAAGCCCCTCGCCGGCTTCGGCGCAGCCACAACCCCACTGAAACCTCTTGCTGCGAATCGAAGCGCCGCAGCGCAGGCGTTGCCGCCCGGCCCGCAGGCCGCAGACAGCACACCCAGGATGACACCCTGAGTATTACGTAGTAGTAATGCCGGCGCAAGGCCGGCCGTGAGCCTAAGTGCTCTTATTCCGGGACGTTGCCCGATTCAGCCGTGTCAAGCCCCAGCAGTTCCCCGGGCCGT
>CAZQFS010000158.1:0-4672 GCA_964592755.1 uncultured bacterium
AGTTTGCGGGCATCGGGTGAGGGGCTGGAGAAGTAGAGCACCGAATCGAGGTCAACCCGGCCCCAGCCGATGTATTCACTCGGCACGGTGTAGCTGCCGACGTTCGGGTCGGCCGAGACCAACAGCATCGCCTTGAGCAGGGCGGCAGAGACATAGCCCCACGTGTCGGCCGGGCTGGCGACCCCGGACGGGTAATAGCCCTGGCGCAGGTAGCTGCGCAGCAGGCCGACCGAGCCGTTGATGCACGGCGCGGCCATTGAGGTGCCGCTCATCTGGGTGTAGTTGTTCTGGGTGCCGCTCGCCGCCGAGGTGATGTTCACAGCCGGGGCGCAGATGTCGGGCTTGATTCTGCCGTCCGGGGCCGGGCCTCGTGAGGACGTCGTGTAAACCTGATTGGAACTCGTGCCATTGAGCACGCCGCCGGCCGCGACGATGGACTTGGAGTTGCCCGGCTCGGTAATCCGGTACTGACTCGACTGGCCCTGGTTGCCGCACGACTTGATGGTCTGGATGTCTTTGTTCTGCCAGGAGAACTGGTCAAAGGTCGCGGCCGCATTGGTGTACTGGCCCATGGTCAGGGTCCACCAGGAGTTGGAAATCGTGTGCGGCCGCAGCTCGGGGTTACGCAGGTAGTTGGTGATGGTGTTCAAGGGCTCGGTGAAGTCGTTGCCCGGCGGCTGCGGAATGGGGGAGAGCTGGACCAGGCGGGCAGACTTGGAGTGGCCGTCGTTCGGGTTCGTTCCGCCGTTCGCTGAGTCGTTGCCTGCGATTGTGCCGCCGACGTGAGTGCCGTGCGAATCGGCGCTGCCGAGGCGGGCGGGCGGGTACTTCTTGAGCGCGGCAATCTTCCGGTGGGTCAGGAACTCACCGGTGTCGGTAATCGCGACCGACGGGTCGCGGAATGCGTAGTGGTTCGGGTCAATCTGGCCGTCAGAGTAGCCGAGGATTTCGCCTTCGCCGAATATACCCTGGTCCCAGACCCGACGCTGGTCCTGGGCCCAGGTCTGGGCGACCCACTGGCAGTCAACGTTTTCCGGCTCGGGTGCGTGCCACTCCTCGATGTTCATCACCCAGCCCAGTCGGGCAATCGCGGCCAGGTCCGAGCGTGCACAATCCACCTCGATGACCTTCATGTACTCGGAGACGCCGGTGCGCACGACCGCAAAGCCCATGGCAGCGAGTTCGCGCACCGCCGCGGCCAGGTCTTCGGGATAGAATAAGGTCACGGAAACGCGGCCGAAGCCTTGGTCCTGCAGCGTGCCGGACCAGAACTTGAAGCCGGGCTGGTATACGCCGGTCCAGCGGACGAAGCCGAGCCGGGTGACGTTGCCGATGATGGCGCTATTGGCCTTGACAAACGCGGTGTAGCGCGAGTGGAAGCCGAGGAGCCGGGCGCCGGTTCGCAAGAGCTGCTCGACCTGCCAGCTCGACACCGGTCCTGAGAACTGGACCAGAAACCAGCCGGTGCCGTCGCCAGGATACGATTCGAGCATCAGGTTTTCGGGCAGGCGCGGCTGCTCGTAGAGCGGGTCGAACCGTGCGAGGTCCCAGAACCCGACGCGGAAATCGGCCGCGTCACTGCCCGGCAGGTAGTAGCCGGACGATGCGGGTCTGAACGGATTCGCCGCAAACGCGGCCGTGGACAGGAACACCAGCAACAGCAGTCTCTTCATTGGCTCTCCAGTAGTCGATTTGTGCCCGCAGGGCATTTACCGTCAGGGGTCGGCCGGTTCGGCGTTGACAACAGGCAGTAATGATACCCGAGCGGACCGGCACGTGGCAAGCCCGGCGGCAGGCTAGCGCAAGAGCAGCCGGGACGTGCTCTGGCGGATGCGGCGAGGCAGATGCCCGGCGCGAGCCGTCGGACGTCTGCTTGACCACGAAATCAGGCAGTGGTATACTCCCACCAAGGTAGAGCAATGAGCACTAGAGTTTCCCGAAGAACGACGTCCACCGCGCGCGCCCCTCGGCGGACGCGACGCGGAAGCAACGGGCACACCGTCAAGTACACCTACTGGCAGGACGAAGAGATGTGGCTTGGATATCTTGAGGAATACCCTGACTACATGACCCAGGGTGAATCCCTGAAGGAACTGCAGCAGAACCTCGTGGGTATCTATCGCGACGTCTCCCGGGGACACGTTCCCGGCGCGAGACGGGTGGCCGAGCTTCGGGTGTCGTGAAGAGGAACGACCCGGTTCGGGAAATCATGAGGATGGGGTGCGTGCTGCTTCGCCACGGTGCGCGGCACGATTGGTTTCAGAATCCGCGAACTCGAGTCTGCCAGCCGGTGTCGAGGCACCGTGAAATCAAGGAAATCCTCGCCCGCCACATCCTCAAGAAACTGAAGGACTGACACGGCCTGCTGTGCCTCGACTATGCGCCCTGCGTCAGGTGATGTGCGCGGCGTTCAGCGCCCTGATTCATCTTCCTCCTCCGCGAAGGTGGGTCAGTCTTCAGCCTGCCGATTCCACACCGCCCCCTGACCGACACAGAAACCGGCTGCCAAGAGCGGGGAAGCTGGAATCCGGACCCCGGCTCCATGGTTGCATGGGGAACTCGGCGTCCTTGGCGGTTCTGTTTGGACTTCGAGGCTGTATGACGGCCTTGATTCCTCCAAGCGATGTGCCGCAATGGTGCCCGCCGTTCGCGGTCGTCGCAGCAGACCGCATGAACGGCGTTGGGCGTCGGTCACCGGCGAGTGGGCTTGCCCGGGGTATCTCAGGTGCAGCCCTGTCGCCGCCGGCGATTGTCGTCGGCCGTTACGGTCCGGCAAGGCACCTGCCGGACACGTTTGAGGCGGGTGCCGAAGTGCTGACCGGTCTTGCGGTCAGCCCGGGTGTCGTAACCGGCCCGGCGCTGGCCTAGCGTACTACGACTGCTCGGTTCACGTGGTTGCCATCGACGACCAGGTACACGCCGGGCGCGAGTCGCCGCACGTCGTTCAAGCCGGGTCGAAGGTTCAAGACTCTCCGCCCCGCCGCGTCGAGCATGGTCACTGACGTCTGGCCAGTGGTCACTCCGGTGGCAGGTAGGTGCAGTACCCCGCGTGTGATCGTCGCTGTCACGTGCGCCGTGCCCGATACCCCGCCCGTCGGTTCCTCGGCCACGCCGACTCCCGGTCGCACCCAGAAGAAGTGCCGCACCGTGTCGTTGTTGCTGTTTCCCTCAAGCACCAGCCAGATACTGATGCGGTGCAGGGACGGATAGCGTGGATTCCAGGGTTCGAACTGCACGTTGGTGCTGCAACCACCAGGCAGGAACGTCGCCACCGTGTCCCAGTAGTAGGGGTCAGGGTCGCAGATGTCCTCGACCATCGCTACGATGGAGAACGAGTCCGCGGTCGTACCGTGGTTTGCCACGACGACCTCGGGCGTGTTCGGTTGGCCGAAAGGGATGGTGTCGCGCGGGCTCAGAATCGCCGTTATCTGGATGTCAGGGCCTTGGCCGGCGACCTGGATTGACACATCGTCAAGATACGTGCTGTCCGGTCCTGGCCCGCCGCCCGAATAGCCCCAGATGCCCAGCCCGACCAGACTCTTCGCGCGGTTCAGGTTCGCGGTGACGTCGAACTGACGCCAGTCCGGCTGTGGAAAGTGGACGAACTCCTCGAACGAGCCGTCTGAGTAGAAGAAGTCATAGGCCTGGGCTGCGGGCTGGTCCGGCTGCCGGGACCAGAAGGTGATGCTCTGGATTTCGCTCGCCGGCACCGTATCGATGAACTGACGAATCCACTGGTTGCCGACTACGCTCGCGCAATAGGTCCCGCCGTGCGGGAATTTGGTGTCGACAATCCAGGCGCTGGTCGTCCACGGCGACAACTGCCCGGTCTCGAAGTCGCCGTTCTCGATCAATTCGCGGTCGGCGTCGACCGCCACGCACACGCCCGGTCCGCGGCTGCTGGCGGCAGTGACGACCGAATTGCCGGTGTACAGCACGGCCGCCGATGCCATGCTCAGGGTCAGAGCCGGTACGACAAGATGCCTCATCTGTCCTCCAATGGGCTAGCGGACAAGCACGATACGTCTTCTGCGGCCACCGCTCTCGGTTAGGTACACGCCGGGCGAGAGATGGCTGAGTTTATTCGCGCCCGCGTGCAGCTTTGCAACCCTCCGCCCCGCTGCGTCGAGCAATTCCGCCCTGAATGCTGAATACGGCCTGCTGTCTACTCCCAGATTGAGCACGCCGTGCACGACCGTCGCTGCAGTCGGCCGCAGCGTCGCAACCGGCCGGTCAGCAACCCACGAGCCCGGGCTGCCGTGGCGGTAGTAGTACTCTGCAGTGCCGCTGCGGTAGTCGCACCAGACTACGTGTACGTCGTTCGGAGCTGCCTGGCCGCCGGCTGCGATTGAAGGCCGCTCCTTGCTGCCGCCCGAGTCGGTGAGGTTGAGCGGTGCGGACCAGTCTCCGGCCACCGACCGTTCACAGTAGCGGACCTGGTCGAGGTTGGGCCAGGTCGGCGAGCGGCCGCCCCAGACGGCGTGGCCGCGGCCGTCGGGCGTGAAGGCAAGCTGGCCGGTGGACTGGGGCAGCAGGGTATCCGCCTCGGAGAGCGAGTCGCGCGGCTGCCAGCCGCTTGCGGCGCGCCCCGCATGGACGATGCGTCTGTGGTTCGCGTCCGGTTCGTAGCACTGCCAGAGAAAGTGCGGGTTGCCGGTTGCCGGGTTGACCG
>CAZQFS010000159.1:0-4615 GCA_964592755.1 uncultured bacterium
GGGCGTCTTCTTGTCTTGCACCGATTCCGGCCGTTGGTGCGATGCTGATTCTGGTTGACTGGCGTCAACACTCCGCTAGTATTACGGTTCCTCCTGACAATGGTACGAATGTGTTCCCTTCTCCTCTCGGTGGCGCTCGCGACTCAAGCCGCCACACCCGGCTATGTTTCAATCACTGCCGACTCGGTGCCTTCCGAGGTTTACTTCGACGCCACGACGGTGATGCTTGGTTCCGGCCCGGTCGTGGTCGAGGCAGTACCGGGAAAGCACTTTGTCAGCCTGTTTCCTCCCCGAAAAGTCTACCAGGCCGCACACGGCCAGGCACCGGAGCACTTCTGGGAGAAGATGCGCAGTCTGGGTGCAGTACCGGACCAGCCCGGACTCCTGTCAAGCTACGAAGCAGGCTCGATTCGTGCTGGAACTACCTGGATATACGTCACCCCTGATGATACAGTGGTCGTGAGTCTCTCCCACGCTGAGGCAGCGCGTGTCTACCAGCGCGATGCCGGCTGCGTGATGCGCACTTTTGTCGGCTGGGTGGTGCTTGTCGGCGCTGCGATGGTCGTAAGCGTCATGCTTGCTACGCTCGGCTGACGAAACATCTGTCGGGAGTATCGTCACCCCTGATTCGGATGACGACGCCTGCCGGTCAAAGAGAGAAACGGCGGTGGTCCGCCGCTGGATAGCCCCATGGGGATTTGAACCCCAGTCTTCTGGCTGAGAACCAGATGTCCTGGGCCGGGCTAGACGATGGGGCCAGTCAGGAGCGGTTCTGCGGTCAGCCTAGGCCTGAGTGCCCACGGCACGCTTGCCCGCCTTCTTCTTAACCCGCTCACCGCGATAGCGCACGCCCTTGCCCCGATAGGCGTCCGGCGGCTTGATGGCGCGCATCTTGGCGGCAATCTCACCCACGGCCTGTCGGCTAGTGCCCTTCACGGTTATCTCGAACATCTGCTCCTTGGTGTCGTCCGGGTTGGGCACCTGGTTGACCTCGAAGACAATTCCGGCGGGTGTCGGGAACTCGACCGGATGGGAGAAGCCGCAGACAATCTGGACACCGTCCTTTGTCTTCTGGACGCGGTAACCCATGCCGCGTACTTCGACCGTTCGCTGGAATCCACTTGTGACCCCGACGAAGGCATTCATGATGTGGGCGCGCGCCGTGCCGACATGAGCCTGAGCTCGGACTACGCTGCCCTGCACCGTCAATCTGCCGTCCTCAACCTTCACCAAGACCTCGGGCCGCACCGGTACTTCAATCGTACCGAGCTTGCCCTTGACTACGGTGGTTCCGGGTCGAACTGTGACGTCAACGCCGGCGGGAATCGCGAAGGGACGATACACCTTGGCCATTATTGCTACCAGACCCTGCAGAGCACTTCACCACCGACGCGCTTGCGCCGGGCTTCACGGTCAGTGACAATTCCTCGCGGCGTGGATACTATTGCGACGCCCAGACCGCCGATTACTCGTGGCACCGCATCGGCCCCGACGTACACCCGTCGGCTTTGCTTCGAGACGAGCTCAAGACCGCGGATCACCGACGCGCCGCCTTCCTCGTACTTCAACGTGACCAGCAGCCGCTTGCGCGTACCTTCTCCATCAACCTGGAAGTTGCTGACGAAGCCCTCTTCCAGAAGCACGCGCGCCACCTCGTACTTCAGGCGCGAGAAAGGCACCGCGACCTCCTTCTGTCGGCTGCGCAGACCATTTCGAATCCGGGTCAGGAAGTCAGCAAACGTGTCCAATCCGGCTCCTCGCTACCAGGTTGCCTTGCGCACACCCGGAATCTCGCCCCGCAGGGCCAGCTCGCGGAAGCAAAGCCGGCACAGAGCGAACTTGCGGTAGACCGCCCGGCCGCGGAAGCACCGCTGACAGCGGTTGTGCCGCCGCACGGCAAACTTCGGAACACGCTGCGCCTTGACAATCCAGCATCGTCGTGCCATCGCTACTTCTCCCGCCGAAACGGCAGTCCCAGCTCCTCAAGCAGAGCACGCGCCTCGTCGTCGTGGCGCGCCGATGTTTGGAAAGTCACGTTCATGCCGAATATCTTCTTCACTTTCGATACCTCTACTTCCGGGAAGATGACCTGCTCCTGCAGCCCAAGGCTGTAGCCGCCGCGACCATCGAACGAATCGGGCGAGAACCCGCGGAAGTCCCGTATCTGAGGGGCCGCGAAGTTCAGAAGCCGGTCGATGAACTCGTACATCCGGTTTCCGCGCAGGGTCACTTTCAGCCCGATGGGCATTCCCTGTCGGATTCGGAAGGCCGAGATGGCTCGCTTGGCATGGGTGCGCACCGGGCGCTGACCAGTTACTGCCATGAGGTCATCCGCCATCACATCGAGTACCTTCGCATCAGCCACCGCGTCCTTGGTCGTCACGTTGACCACGACCATAACCAGGCGGGGCACCTGATGGACGTTCTGAAAGCCGAATCGCTTTGTCAGGGCCGGTACGATGCGTTTACGGTACTCCTGCTTGAGTCGCGCTTCACTCATACGTCAATGATCTCATCACACCGCCGGCAGACCCGCACAGGCTTGCCCTCGTGCGGCTCACGCCGGACCTTGGTCTTCTTACCGCACTTTGGGCACAGGAGCACAACGTTGGAGGCATCAATGGCATTCGGCAGGTCAACGATGCCGCCCGGCCTGCCTGCGCCGCGGGTCCTCTGGTGTTTCTTGGCCAAGTTCAGGCCCTCGACGATTACCCGGACGATGCCGGTCTTGCGCGTCTTGGTAACGCGAAGGACTTTGCCGCGGCGTCCGCGTTCCTCGCCCGTGATGGCTTCAACCAAGTCGCCTTTTCGCAGGTTCATCTCAGACTATCTCCGCTGCCAGTGAGGCGACTTTCGTGAACTTCCGCTCACGCAGCTCGCGCGCGACCGGACCGAACACCCGCGTGCCTTTGGGTTCACCCTTGTCGTCCACGAGGACGCACGCATTATCGTCAAAACGGACGTACGTCCCGTCCGGGCGCCGGTGCTCCTTGCGGGTCCGAATGACCACCGCCTTGGACTTGTCACCAGGCTTGATTGGTCCGTTGGGCAAAGCATCCTTGACCGTGACCAGGACGGTATCGCCCAGCCAGCCAAAACGCCGCCGCGACCCGCCGTAGACCTTCATCACCATGGCCACGCGTGCGCCCGAGTTGTCGGCCACGGTGAGACGGCTGTATTCCTGAATCATGCTCGTTTCACCACCCGCCAGCGCTTGAGCCGAGAGAGCGGCCTCGTCTCACGCAGCAGCACATGGTCGCCGGGCTGGCACTCATCCTTCTCGTCGTGCGCGTACAGCTTGGTCCGCTGACGCACGTACTTCTTGTACTTGGGATGCAGCACGAGTCGCTCCACCGACACGACCACGGTTTTCTGCATCCTCGCCGACAGGACAACGCCTGTCACCTGACGACCGGACCGAGTCACGAGGCGCTCTCCTTTCCGGGCACAGCGGATTCGCGCCGCTTCTCCTCAAGTACGGTGAGGTGGCGCGCAATGTCGCGCCGTAGCATGCGCAGCCGCAGCGGATTGGGCAGCGTCTCGCCGGCCCGGCGCAGACGCAGCTTCAGTTGCTCGTCCTGCAGCTCGGCCAGACGCCGTGCCAACTCCTCGCGGTTTAGCTCACGCAAATCAGAAGCCCTCAAAATTCATCTCCTCACGTTCGACGACTCGGGTCCGGCACGGCATCTTGGAACCGGCCAGACGCAGGGCACTCGTCGCTTCATTGGTCGGCAGACCGCCGAGCTCAAACATCACCGTGCCCGGCTTCACGACCGCCACCCAGAACTCGGGTGTGCCTTTGCCTTTGCCCATCCGCGATTCAGCCGCCTTTTTCGAAACCGGCTTGTCCGGGAAAATCCTTATCCACAGCTTGCCGGTTCGTTTGAGCGACTTGGACAGACAGATACGGGCCGCCTCTATCTGACGGGCCGTGACCCAGCATGGCTCAAGCGCCATAAGTCCATGCTCGCCGAAGTCGACCCGGTTCATCCTGGTCGCCTTGCCCTTCATCCGGCCGCGCTGAGCCCGGCGGTACTTCACGCGCTTCGGCATCAACATCGCTCGCCTACCTGTTCGTGGGCGCGACTTCGCCCTTGAATATCCAAACCTTGACTCCGCAGGTTCCGGCAATCGTCTTGGCCACGTCGACCGCGTAGTCAACGTCGGCACGCAGAGTGTGAAGCGGCACCCGTCCCTCGCGATACCACTCGGAGCGAGCAATCTCCGCTCCACCGAGCCTGCCCGCAACCATCACCTTGATACCCTGAGCGCCCAGTCGCAGCGCCTGGGTAACCGCCCGCTTCATTGCCCGCCGATGCGCCACGCGCTGCTCGAGCTGACGGGCAATCGACTGGGCCACAAGCCTGGCCTCAAGTTCCGGGACGCGTACGACCTCCACCATTATCTGCACATCCCGGCCGACCAACCGTTTCATCTCCTCACGCAGGTTGTCGAGTGCCTGGCGCCGTGCGCCAAAGACCATGCCCGGTCGAGCCGTGTAGATGGTCACCGTCGTCCGATTGGCAACCCGCTTTATCTGGATGTCCGACACCATCGCGTCGGCAAGCTTGGCCTCGATGTAACGCCGCAGCTTCAAGTCCTCATGCAGGTACTC
>CAZQFS010000160.1:0-4559 GCA_964592755.1 uncultured bacterium
AATGACCCTCGCCGCTGTTCTGTTGCTGGTCGCGACCATGACTGTGCCGGAAGCCGCAACCGGACTGCCCGGCAACCGGCTGTTGCTCGACTCGACCGACGTCGTCACCTGGGAGACCAGAGCGGTCTGCCCCTATTCCTGCCGCCGATGTGGCAGTGCCTCGGATGGAACATACTTCTACGTACTCGGCGGCTGGGACGGCGTCAATACCCGCGCCTATAACTACCGCTATGACCCGGGCGCAAACTCCTGGACCCAGCGCCAGAACATGCCGACCGCGGTCAGCAACGCCGGTGTCTGCTACAGCCCGCGCTACAACGCCATCTTCGTCTTCGGCGGGCTGGTTCAGTCCGGCGACTCGGTCACCTTGGTCCAGCGCTATGACGTTGCCGCGAACTCCTGGACCAGCAACTCAACCCTGCCTTATCAGGACTATGGCATCGCGGCCGTAGCCCTGGGCGACTATGTGTATGTCCTGTTCGGCAGCGGCCATCCGGGCCGATTCTGGCGCTACTACCCGCCAGCCGGCACCTGGGTTGAGCTGGCCCAGTGCACCGGCGCAAGCTCGCACGCCGCGCTCTGCGTCCTTGCCGGACAGGTCTATGCCTCGGGCGGCTGGACCCAGAACTCGATGTTCAAGCGCTACAACCCGGGCAACAACATGTGGCAGAACCTGACCCCGCTGCCCCAGGCCCGGCACGGCCACGGCATGGACACGGTTGGCACAAGAATCTACCTCTACGGCGGTGGCCAGACCTGGGGCGCAACTCAGAACTGCTACTCGTACGACCCGGCCGACAGCACATGGTCCAGTGAGGGCAACATGCTCCAGCCGCATGTCGGCGGCGCTTTTGCGGCGGTTGTGACAGGCGGCATCACTCGACTCCATGCCGCCTGTGGCTACTACGCGACCGACCGCCACGAACGTGGCAGTCCGGCATCACCCGACGTCGGCGTGGTTGCCATCGTTGCCCCGGCCGGGACGATTGACACCCTGCAACCGGTCGCGCCGGCCTGCTCGGTCGCCAACTTCGGCCCTGCCCCGGTCAGCTTCCGCGTGCGTTGCCGCATCGGCGCGTTCTACAACGACACAACCCAGGCATCGAACCTCGCCCCGGGTGAGCGGGCCAGGGTCACCTTCTCCTCCCGAGCAGACTGGCCCCGAGGTTTACACGCCGTCACCTGCTCGACCGAGCTTGCCGGCGACGCAAACCCGGCCAACGACGGCATGACCGACTCGGTCCGGGTCAATGTCCGGGACGTCGGTACCAGAGTGCTGCTTGCGCCGTCGGGCAGCGTTGACTCAGGCGTCACGGTCGTCCCGGCCTGCTCGCTCTTCAACTGCGGCACAACCACAGAAACCTATCGGGTCCGTCTGAGAATCGGCACCGTGCATACCGACACGGTGACCGTCAGCAGCCATGCGCCGGACTCGACGTGCTTCGCGAACTTCGCGCCCTGGGTATCAGGCCCGCGGGGCACATTTGCAGTCTCCTGCTCAACCGAACTCGCCACCGATGCCAACCCGACGAACGACCGCGAGACCACGACCGTTGACGTCCGGGTCATTGACATCGCTGTTGACGATGTGCTGAGGCCGCTTGCCTGGGAGCGTCCGGGCGTTGTTCCCGTGACTATCAGAATCAGCAACCGCGGAACGACCGAAGCCTCTGGTGCACGGGTCATCGCTGTCATCCGGGATTCGAGCAACAACGAGGTCTATCGCGATTCTGCACCGGTTCAGGACCTGCTGCCCGGTGCCAGGACTGAGGTCAGCCTCAGCTCATGGCCGGCCCTGGTCGGAACCTACCGGCTGCACGTACGCACAATCCTTACCGGCGACATGAACCCAGGCAACGACAGCATGACAGTAGCAGTTACCGTGACCGCGGCTGGCGCAAAACCGTGGACCGAGTGCAGCTCGATGCCGGGCCTGCCGTCGTCAAAGCAGACCAAGGATGGCGCCTGGCTGGCAGCGGTCGCGAGTGGAGAATGGCTCTACGCGGCCAAAGGCAACAAGACCGGCGACTTCTATCGGTACGACCCTGTTGCCGACTCGTGGGCCCAGCTCGCGTCGATTCCGCTCGGCCGGGAAGGCAGACCACCGTCCAAGGGCGCGGCCGGATGCGTGCGAGGCTCGGGCCTGGTCTATGCGACCAAAGGCAACAACACCTGTGGCTTCTACTGCTACGATGTCCAGGCCGACTCCTGGCACCAGCTTGCCGATGTCCCCCTGGGCACGACGAACCGCAAAGTCAAAGGCGGGACCGACCTGGTGTACGTGCCGTCCGGTACAGACAGGGAGGCGAGGAGGCGAGGAGACGAGGAATCGAGGAATCAAGGAGTCAAGGAGTCAAGGACCGACTCCGGCCTTGACCCCTTGAACCCTCGACCCCTCGTGCCCTCTTTCGGGTACGTCTACCTGCTCAAGGGCCAGGGGAACGAGTTCTGGTGCTACCAGCCGGCAGTCGACTCCTGGCGCCCACTCTCTCCAGCCCCGGCCGCCAAGTGGGACAAGGGGTCGTGGCTGGCGTACGATGATGCCGGGACGGTCTACGCCCATCAGGCCAAGTACCACGGATTCTATGCCTATGACCTGGCCACCGGCTCATGGAGCCCTGCCCTTGCGGCCATGCCCATGGTCGGACGGTCGGGCCGGGTGAAAAAATCAAAGGACGGAGGGTGCGGCTCGTGGCTGGCAGGCATCATCTTTGCCTTGAAAGGCGGCAACACGCAGGAGTTCTGGTGCTACCGGCCGGAAGGAGACTCCTGGACCGAGCTTGACACAATGCCCGCGGTCGGCCGGTCCGGCCAGCGGCGCAAGGTGAAAGCCGGGGCAGACATCGCGGCCACCTCTGGTGCCCTGTTTGCGCTCAAAGGCAACAAGACCCTGGAACTCTGGCAGTACATCCCGGGCGGCGGCCTGCGGCTCACTGCCAACGACCTGCGGCCAACAGGCGTGATGGCGCAGAGGCAGGACTTGCGCTATCCGTTCATGCTCTACGCCAATACCCCGAATCCGTTCCGGGCCGCGACAAGCCTGCGCTACTCGCTGCCGCGAGAAGGACTGGTGTCCTTGAGGGTCTATGACGTTTCGGGCCGGAATGTGAGGACCCTTGCGAGCAACTGGCAGCGGCCCGGGCTGTATTCAGTGACCTGGGACGGTCGCGATGCCCACGGGCGGTTCGTAGCCAACGGTATCTACTTCTGCAAGCTGCGCGCCTCGGGTGAGCAGATGACCCGGAAGCTGGTCCTGCAGCGGTAAGAGCGGAGCAGGGGCCAAGGGAGCGAGGATTCAAGGGTTCGAGGACTCGAGGGTCGAGGCTGCTGAGCGCGTGACCTGAGCCGGGACGCCGGAGTTACGGAAGGACCGGGACGCCGTACTGGCGAATGGCCTGGTCTGCGGTAGCAAGTGTCATGCCTTCGCAGAGCGCCTGGGCGACCAGTACACGGTCGAAGGGGTCCTTGTGTCGTGGCGGCAGGGTCCGAATCGCCAGGACATGGACGTACTCTATGGCCAAAGGCAGGAGGCCGTACTGAGTCAGGTACGCCTGCAACCAGTCGGCCGGGTCGTCGGGGAGCCTGATGCGTCCCAAACCTTGCTTGATGACTATCTCCCATACGCTGGCGGAACTGAGGAACACCAGGTTGTCAGGCGACTCCAAGGCCTGACGCAGTTCAACCGACAGTTGTGGGTCATCAACAGCCCACCAGAGGAAAACGTGTGTGTCGAGCAGGATTCTCACTTGTAGAACTCGCCGATGACTTCGTCCGGCAGGGGCTTGTCGAAGTCAGGCGAAATCCAGACCTTGCCTTTGGCTGACCCGCGGATTCGCTTGCGGGAACCGGCATCGGTCGACTGCGGGGCAGGCGAATCCTCCAGGACGATTATCTCCACGTCCTTGCCAATCAGTTCCTCAACGCCCGACAAGCGTACGACGTCCGAATCCAGATGACGCTTCATTCTCCTCGCAATCATGAATGACTCCTTTGTCTGCTCATCGCCAGGAACCCGGCAGAGTCCTTTGTCATCGCCGGTTCATTCCAGCAGCAGTCACATTCTCAGTTTATGACAACATGACGTGCTGTCAACGTCGGACACCGCCTGGCGGCATCTTCGACTGCCGGCGGCGGGCAGATGACCCGGAAGCTGGTCCTGCAGCGGTAGCGACTGGCGGGCCGACCCGGCTCTGCGACATGGTTCGTTTCCAGCAGGGCAGGAGGGGCTGAATCCAGGACGGCTATACGGTCTCCAATTGCACGACGCGGAGCCGGTCAGGGGCGACGCGGGTGCTGAGGTTGAGGATTTCGACCCCGACCACCCGACCGCCTTCATCGTAGTCCAGCACTACTCCGGGTTGTACTTCCTCGGACTCCACTACGCCGGATTCGTCAAGTCTCAAGTAGAGTGCGTCACTGGCTTTGTCAATCTTCAATCTCACTTCTGTCTCCTCGCGCGACGGTCGAAGAACGCGGTTACCACCGCAGGTGGCGTCATCCGCGCGTTCAGGACAGCCCGCAGCACGCGACCGGCCGGACGCTCCACACCTCAGTCACGC
>CAZQFS010000161.1:0-4528 GCA_964592755.1 uncultured bacterium
GATGCTGATTCTGATGCTCGCAGTGACCGCCGGGCAGCCGGCACCGGGCCGTGTTTGGATGAAGACCCATGTCACGCCGACCAGCACCTGGACCGAGCAGGTTGAATCGTTCCGGGACGATACCACGGTCAACCTGTCCGGTCGCTGGGGCGTGGCCGTGAACCTGGGCAATCTTGACGACGACACGTGGCCTGAGGTCGTCTGTCGGCTATCCTGGCCAGCGCCAAGTGACCTGAATATCACCAAGATTGTCGTGCTCGACCATGACCTTTCACTGGTCTGGCAGGACACCTGGGGCTACTCCGGCAATCCAGAGATGCCCTCGGTGACCATCGCCGACATTGACGACGATGGCCGCGACGACCTGCTGGTCCCGATGGCCGAGACTTTCTTTCCTGACCCGCCCGCCTACAAGTGCCGCATCTTTGCCCTCGACGGGATGACCGGCCGGGTCAAGCCGGGTTGGCCGTTCATTATGCCGGGTTACCCTGAAGACCCGTACCATGACAGTCACTCCGAGGTCGTAGCCGCAGACATCAACGGCGATGACTCGATTGAGGTCGTGGTGCAGGTTGAGGACCTGGGCTCGATTCGCAAGCCGGGTGCGGGGCTGTACGTGCTCAAGCCCGACGGCGACTCGCTCTGGAAATACCTGTTCTACACCGACACTCTGGACCGTCACGGCGCTTACACCAGTCCGGTGGTGTGCGACCTTGACGATGACGGCCGGATGGAAATAATCTGCCATTGCGGCTGGTTCCAGCGTGCCTACCCTTATCCGCTGATTGAGCGCCGGCTCTGGATATTCTCGAGCGACGGCACGGTCCGGCGCAACTGGCAGACCGAAGGCCCGGGTGCGGGCTACTCGCCCGACTATTCCTCGCCCGCGGTCGCGGACATGGATGGTGACGGTGAGTACGAAATCGTGGTGGTTCGACGTCCGGGTTTCATTTCAGTATACGACACTGCGGGTAACATGAGACCCGGGTTCCCGGTCAACCTGACGACCGATGCGCGGTATCACGCTCCTTCAGCCGGAATCACGCGGGCGTTCACCAGTCCGGCCTTTGCCGACCTGAACAGCGATGGGAACCTGGAGATTGTCGTCGGTTCGTCCGGCCGCGAGTCCACTAATACACGCTGGGCCGGTCGGGTGCACGCAATCCAGCATGACGGCACTTCCCTGCATGGGTTCCCGGTCGGCACGCGCAACGCCATCTGGTACTCGCCCGGCATTGGCAACTTCGACTCAGACCCGACACTGGAGATAATGACCGCAGGCTGCGACTCCAACTTCTACTGCATAAACCACGACGGGACTTCGGCTCCGGGCTGGCCCAGAACCGGGTTCTCGACCTACTGGATACCGGATGTCGGAAGCTATGCCTTTATCGAAGGCATCATCCCGCTCTCCAAGACCCCGTTCTTCGCCGACATCAACCACGACAGCCTGGTTGACGTGCTTATGACCGGAAAGGATGGGATGCTGTACGTCTTTGACGGTGCTGCCCGGTATCGTGCTGAGCTCCTGCCCTGCCCGACGTTCCGGTTCAACAAGGAGCGGACCGGCTGGTTCCGGACTCCGGTTTCGGCTCTGACAACTGGGCAGCCGGCAAGGCCGCGCACCAGAACCTGGGACTACCCTTCCGGCAGTATCGTGCGCGGGAGCAGGGCGGTGGTCGAACTCTCGCAGTTGACCACTGGTTCGGTTCGGGTGTTCGACCAGTCCGGTCGAGTCGTCTCGGTCCTTGCCGAGAAGGCGCTGCCTGCTGGCAGGCACAGGTTCGAGTTCCGTGCACCGGGCGCGGGCGTGTATCTGGTGCGGGCGGCCGGGGTGGAGCAGCCAGCCCGGCTGTTGGTGGTTGAATAGCCCCATTCCGAGACTCACTGTCACGAATGACACGAAGTCCGGGCAGAGGGCCAGGAGAGCGAAGTGCACCCATTCCTTCGTGCCTTTCGTGGCTCAATGTCGGGTTATGGGGAGCAGCTCTTCCTTTACACCCTCAAGGTTGAGGGTAGAATCACTGCCTTCCCAAACACAGGAGCAAACGTGAATCGAATCGCCGTGATGCTGCTTGGCCTGATTCTGAGCTTGAGTCCGGCCCTGGCAGCCGACTATCTGGACGTTGTTGAGATGAAGGTCAAGGTCTATGCCCGGCCGGACCAGTTGCCGGGCCTGGCCGACGAGGTGTTGGAGTTCTACGAAGTGACCCCAGAGTGGTTCATCGGTGCGGTCAACGAGCCGTTCTACAAAGAGCTGCTCGGCCTGGGCTATGAGGTCGAGGTCATCGTGCCGGACGTGCGCGCCCGGGCTTTGGAGCTTGACGCCTTCTTCCACACCTACCAGCAATTGCGCGACACCTGGATAACCATCGCCCAGAACCATCCGGACATCTGCGTGCTTGATACCATCGGCATCTCGGCCGGCGGCAACCTGCTCCTGGCGATGAAGGTCTCGGACAACCCGACCGCGATGGAAGGCGAGCCGCGAATCTGCTTCGACTTCTCGATTCACGGCAACGAGAACAACGGCTGCGAGATTGCCCACTGGGCGTTGATTCGGCTGGTTTCGGACTACGGGACCGACCCGCTCATCACCTACCTTGTGAACAACCGCGAAATCTGGCTCTGCCCGATGGATAACCCGGACGGGCTCATTTCGCGCTCGCGGTACAATGCCCACGGCGTGGACTGTAACCGCAACTACGGCTACTCGTGGGATGCGGGCGGGCCGTCGGTGTTCAGCGAGCCGGAGGCGAACTGCTTCTACCACCTCGGCGAAGAGAACCCAATGGCGATGTGGACCCAGTATCATTCCGGGACCACGTCCTCGATGTGGTGCTGGGGCTATACCACCAAGGCGACGATGGATTCGGTGCTCAATGCCTGGGAGATGCAGCGCTACGGCTCCATCTGCGGGTACCCCGCTTACCAGATATCGCGCGGCCTGTACTCGGTGCACGGCGGTTCGACCGACTGGTACTACGGCGCTCGCGGCGCGCTTGGGTTCGGTCACGAGGTCTGCAACGGTCAGCCCAGCGGGGTCGGCGAAATCGACACTATCTGCCGCAAGAACTGGACCGCGATGAAAGAGCAGATTCAGCGGGTCAATCGTGGAATCATGGGCTATGTGACCGATTCGGCTTCGGGTCAGCCGCTCTACGCCCGCATCGTCACCAACCCGCCGGACTGGTTCACGTATTCCGACTCGACCGGATACTATCACAAGTACCTGTGGGCCGGTACGTACAGCGTGACTGCGGTTGCCAACGGCTACGAGGCAAAGACGGTTTCCGGTGTGGTCGTGCCGACTGATTCGTTCACGGTCCTCAGTATCCGGCTGGTGCCGGATACGACCGAGCCGGTGTGCGCGTTCAAGGTGATTGCCAACAAGATAAAGGAGAACCCGGCCAACACCAACCCGACCAATGCCTGGTGGGCGCTGGGCCGGGCCGACGACCGCCGGTTCTCGCTGGGGAACAGCGGCTGGGCCACGTTCGACATGGGCAGGCGCACACCGATTGTCAACGGACCGGGCGCAGACTTCACTGTGATTGAGGGTGACGCAGACCCTGAGGGGTGCAGCGTCTATGTTTCCAACGACTGGAACTCGAACTGGCAGTACGTCGGGTTCGGGACCGGAACCCAGGCGTATGACCTGTCGGTCGCCGGGCTTTCGACCGCGCGGTTTGTCCGGATTGCCGACGACAACGTCGGCCCAACCGGGCCTTATGCCGGGTTTGACCTTGATGCCATTGAGGCGGTGGTCGTCAATGCTCCGGCAGTCGTGTATCAGGGCCAGACCGTGCTCGACTCGCCGCCCGGCGGCAACAACGACGGCAAGCTCGACCCGGGAGAAAGCGCCGACCTGCTGGTTACGCTCAAGAACGCGGGACGGGTCGGCCTGACCGGCGTGAGCGCGGTGCTGCGTACTGCGGACCAGTACGTGGCGGTGCTCGACTCGACGGGTTCGTATGGCGACATCGGGCCGGACTCGACGCGCGCCAACACGCAGGACCGGTTCCGGGTCGCGGCCGACATCAATACCCCGCGCGAGCACTCAGCCCAGATGACCATGTACGTCTCGGGCACGGACTACTCAGACAGCCTGCGGTTCACGATAACGGTCGGCGAGCTGCGAGCCATTGACCCGATTCCGGATGGCCCGCGCCAGCCTCCGCTCTACTGGGCGTACGATGACGTGGACACGGGCTATGCCCAGCGGCCCCAGTATGACTGGTTCGAGATAAACGGGCTCGGCACCAGGTTGACCCTTTCCGACGACCAGACCGTGGTCGTCAGCCTGCCGACCGGGTTCGGGTCTTGGTGTTACTACGGTCAGACATTCACCCAGGTCTCGATTTGCGGCAACGGCTGGATTTCCCCTGGCTCGACGACCAACTCGGGCTACAACAACGTTACCCTGCCGGACGGCACCGGCCCGGCCCAGCTTGCCTTACTCTGGGACGACCTGTATCCGCCGGCCGGAGGCGGGGTCTGGCACTATCACGACGAGGCCCATCACCGC
>CAZQFS010000162.1:0-4471 GCA_964592755.1 uncultured bacterium
CCGCGGGTGTGACCGTGGCCGCAGTGTCAATCGAACCGGTCGGCGCGGTAATCGCGGTCACCTCCATGTCGACCGCGCCGGTCTGGAACGCACCGCGTACCGTGTCGTTGGCCCGAATCTGGTCGGTCGGCAGTGCGGTCCAGAATGCGGTCGTGAACGCACCGGCGCCCGCATTGTAGGTCCCGAACTGAACCAGGGTGTCGCCCTGCCAGCCACCAAGGCTGACGCTGTCGAGCCAGACCTGGGTCGGGCCCTGCCAGACGGCGAAGAACGCCTGGGTCGGTTCAACCGTGTTGCCATGGTTGGTCATGGTGCAGGTCGGGGTAACCGGGCCGGGCACGAGCGTGCCGATTGGCGCCACGATGACCCGTGCCCCGACGTCGTGCACCGCGACGAACACGCTCTCGCGTTTGAAGTCGTTGGCGTTGTTTATGTCGCCGGAGAGCGAGGTCGTGCAGGTGACCACGTTCCAGCCGCGCACGCGCGGAATCCAGTTGGTGAACCCGGTGACCACCCGGCTGGAGTCGGGCGGCAGGTTGAGGACGATGCGGTTGGCGGTGTACGGCGGGATGCGCATGGTCGCGGTGAACGTCACCCCGAGCGAACCGTGGTTTCTCACCTCGGCCTGGGGCCCGATTGCCGTGCCGGAGTCCACGGTTCCGGTGGGTGCGATAATCCGCGTCACCCCGACGTCAACCACGACGAGCACAAAGCAGGAGCCGGACGCCTTGTCGTTTGAGCTGTTGCCGTCGCCACGCAGCCGGGTCGAGCACTTGGTCGCGAGCAGACCGCCGGTGGTCGCAGTCCAGTTGGTGAAGTTGACCGTGACCGAATCGCCCGGCGCCAGGCTGGCAACGTACTGGGTGTCGTTGTAGACCGTGCCGATGTCGAATCTGACCCAGAACGGCTTGTTGACCGGCCCGAAGTTCTTCACGACCGCGCGCGGGGTGACGACCGTGCCGTAGAGGATGGTGTCAACCGGCGCGATAATCCGGGTGACGCCAACGTCCCCGGGCGGCTCCCAGTAGACGCGATTGTTCGGGTCGTTGTCGTGGTCCTCGCCCCAGCGGTTGCCGAGTCCGCCCATGACCGAGTCCCAGCCCGCCGCAGCGAGCTTCTCGATGTTGTACCCGGCCGTGCCGTAGAAGTTGACCTCGCCAATGACGACGTTCTGGCTGTTCTCCAGCTTGAGCATCGGGCCGGAAATCGAGCCGTGCTCAAAGGTGCAGTTGGAGAAGTTGTCGGTTGCGTGGACGGTCGCACCCGAGGCGACGTTGATGCCTGAGGTGTTCATCCACTGGAACCGGCAGTAGCGGGCAGCGATGGTTGCGCCGGACTGGACCGTGAATGCGTACGGGTAGGTAGCCGAGACCGCGACGACCGCAGCGGTGTCGGTTGCGCCGGTCCCGACCGCGGAGAAGGTCGCGCCCGAGGCGTTGGTCACCGTGCCTGAGGCCGAGGCGGTCCCCAGCCTTAAGACCCGGGGCCCGAGGGTGAATGTGCCGTTGTTGGTGAACGTGCCGTTGACCGTGATGTGCTTGGCTTCAGACACGTTGCTCATGAGTATCGTGCCGTTGTTGGTCACATTGCCGAACACGTAGCCGGAGTCGCTGCGGAACGAGCCGGCAAGCCGGAGCGTGTTGCCCGAGTTCACGGTCAGGCCGACGAGCGCGGTGACGTTGCCGCCGACCGGGCCGGTGGCAGTGGTGCAGACCACGGTTGCGGTGGAGCCGGTCTTCTCGATGCGGACGTCGTTCATCACCCAGCGGTTGTAGGAAGAGGAGCCGCTCATCAGCAGGACTGTGGCTGCAGTCGTGCCGACAAAGCGGACCCGGGCAGAATCGGTCGCGGTGAACCACGCGCCGATAGAGGTCGTGATGCCGCCGGAGAGATTGAGCGTGCCGCCGGTCATGAACCAGCCGTAGCCGGAGTTGTTGGTCAGGAGCCTGAGGCTGGTTGCTCCTGTGCCGAGGATGTTGACCGTGCCGGCCGAGATGTCGACCCGCTGACCCGAGTTGACCACGTCCCACTGGGTGTAGACGTTGACAACCGTGGCCGGGTTGTGCACCGAGACATTGACCGACCAGCCGTAGATGTAATTGACATTGACGGTGGAACCGCCGCTGCAGACCAGTCGGCTGCGTGCGCCCGCGCCGCCGGTGACGCGGGCCGAGGTCCCGCCGTTGACGGTCAGGTTCTGGCCATTGGTGACGACCGTGCCGGTGTCAATGTGCAGGGCCAGGGTGGTGTTGGCGGAGATGGTCACGGCCCGGTTCAGGTAGAGCGAGCACGTGACCGCACTCTTCTGAACCCGTACCAGATAGAAGGTGGACGCGTTGTTGCCGCCGATGGACGAGTTGGCCGACCCTTTGAACTTCAGCACGCCGGCGGTGTTCGTCACCGTGCCGTTGTTCGTCCAGTTGCCCCAGACCGCGAGCGAGCAGGAACTCGACGACTGAACGAAAGTGCCGGAGCTGCCGATGGTGATGTTGTTGACCGCTGACCAGGCGTCATTGGTCACGGAGTGGTTGATGGTGACGTTGTCGGCCTGGCCGGGGACGCCGCGCGGGTTCCAGGTCAGGGTGTCGGACCAGTTGCCTGCCTGGGCACTGGTGTAGTCCACGGCCTGAGCCGTGCCGGTCACGAGTAGTACGGCGAGTACCAGCGTCCCGCAGACGCCGGTCCTCACCCTGGCTTTTTCAGCCATCTTTGCCTCCTTAGGTCTCTTGGTTCGAATGGTTGGTGTTGGCTTCGCGAGCCAGGTTGTTGGCCGGTCCGGCTGCCATTCCCGGCCGGACACGCTTAGCCTCAGAACATTATGACCGGGTTGTGTTCGCCTGTCAAACTCGGCCCGGGCACGCGCGCACGCACAGCCCGCAGATATACTGGCTGACGTACCGGGCCCGCTGGAACTCTTTGAGCAGGGCAAAGCAGTCGAGGTGCCGGAACTCGGCCGCGGTCTCGCCGATGGCGTGCGCCGGGCAGGCATCGATGCAGGCGCGGCAGGAGCCGCAGCCGGAGGAAGGAAGTGACACAGTGGCCGAGTGGTCAAGTGGTCGAGTGGCGGGCGAAGGAGTGTCCCGGACCGGCAGGTCGGTGAGCACCGTTACGAGCCTGACCTGCGCGCCAGAGCGTGGGGTGACGAGCAGGTTGTTCCGGCCAAGCCAGCCAAGTCCGGCGGCAACGGCCACGCGCTTGTGCGAGAGGTGGCCGCGCTGGTTCTTCCAGTCCACGAGCTGGGATGCGGCAATCGGCAGGGCCTGGCCGCCGAGAGAGTTGATGCGCTGGGCCAGCTCGAGGGCAAGCCGGTCGAGCGCAAAGTTGACCTGACGGTAGTGGTGTTCGTACAACTGGTTAGGATGGTCCTTGAGCGTGGCGAGGACTTCGGGGAGAAGGCGCATCGCGATGCTGAGCGCGAAGGGCAGGCGCAGGAGCAGTTCAGAAGGGAGAAGGAAGTCGTCAGTCTTGATTTCGGCTAGGCGAGCGACGCCGAAGCCGGCCGCGCCACGGGCAAAGGCCAGGTCGCGGAGTACCGATGCCGGGTCGGGGACAGGCTCAGGATGGCCGGGCAGTTCGGTCATTTCCGTCTGCCCTTGATGAAAACCAGCAAAGCAAAGACTGCGGCGGGCGTGATGCCGGGAATCCGCTGCGCCTGGCCGACCGTGGTCGGCCTGACCCGCGAGAGTTTCTCGCGTGCCTCATTCGACAGCCCGGCAACGCCGCGGTAGTCGATGTCAGCCGGAATCGAACACGATTCGAGCTGGTCGAACTCGGCCAACTGGCGTCGGGTGCGGGTGATGTAGCCTTCGTACTTCACCTCGAGTTCCACGGTCTCGGCGACATCAGGACTGGGGACTCGCTCCGAGTTGTCGGACAATTCGGTCATGTCCTTCAGTGAGTTCCAGGTGACCTCTGGCCGACGAAGAAGCTCAATCGCCGGGACCGACTCGCTGATGGGGCTGGTGCCGAGCCTTCGGAGCAGGCGGTTGACGCGCGGAGTTGGCTTGACGCGGGTCTGGTTCAGCCATGCGAGGGCGTCGCTGATTGCAGTCTGCCTTGCCTGTGCCCGGTAGAGCTGGTCCGGCGAGATGAGGCCGAGCCGACGGCCGAGTCCGGTGAGGCGCAGGTCAGCATTGTCTTCGCGCAGCAGCAGCCTGAACTCGACCCGGGCGGTGAACATCCGGTAGGGTTCGTCGGTTCCCTGAGTAACGAGGTCGTCAATCATCACGCCGATGTAGGCGTCGGCCCGGGTGAGAATGAAGGGCTCTTCGTCCCGGACCCGGAGCGCGGCGTTGACCCCGGCAACAAACCCCTGGGCCGCGGCTTCTTCGTAACCGGTGGTGCCGTTGAGCTGGCCGGCAAAGTAGAGGTTCTTGACCAGCCTGGTCTCCAGGGTCGGGTGGAGCTGGGTCGGGTCTGAGTAGTCGTGTTCAATCGCGTAGCCGGGCCGGGTCATCCGGCAGGCCTCAAG
>CAZQFS010000163.1:0-4385 GCA_964592755.1 uncultured bacterium
CGCCGATATCGCAAGTGCCACGGGAAATGAGTATGAGGCCACCCGCCGAATCTCCCGGTATTCCATTCCGGCCACACTCTGAATGAACCGGGCCTCACTCTCAAAGTCACGCGAGTAGAAGAGCACGGCCAGATTCGGCCCAAGCCGCTCCGGAATCCCGCTGTTCAGCACGACCTCGCTGACATAGGGCAGCTTGGCCGCCAGCGCGTTTGCCACGCCCAGGGCCCTCGGGCTCGTACCCGTCAGCATACCCCAGACCCAGTCACCGCCGAGCAGAGGCGGCACGCACACGGTCGCCCGCACCGCCCTGACCACGCCCTCGCGCCTCAGGCGTCCGAGTCGGTCCTTGAACTCCACGCCGGTGAGCCCGGCAGCGGCCAGCTCGCCATCGGTGGCGAACATCCCGCGCGCCTCGGCCAGACGCACGGCCGCAACATCATTCCGCTCGACAATCATCGCACCTCACCCTTCAATCATGCGTCACGGCCCATGTTCCTCAATACGCCCCCCGGCGAGCCAGAACCGCCGGCAGGGTCCGGAAGATAATCCTCAGGTCGTCCCAGAAAGTCCATTCCTGCACGTATCTTGTATCCAGTCGCACGCGGCTCTCATAGCTTGTGTCCGAGCGGCCGGAAACCTGCCACAGCCCGGTCGCACCCGGACGCACCCGGAACAACAGCAACGAGAAATCCCGATAGTACTTCACCTCCTCGTCAACAATCGGCCGCGGTCCGACAAAGCTCATCTCACCCACGAGGATGTTGAAGAACTGAGGCAGTTCGTCAATGCTGAACTTCCTCAGAAATCCGCCGACCCTGGTGACGCGCGGGTCGCACTTCAGCTTGAACGTCGCCTGATACTCACGGGCCAGGTTCGGATCAGACGCCAGCAGCTCCCTGAGCCGCTCCGCCGCGTCCCGGTGCATCGTCCTGAACTTCAGCAGATTGAACGGCCGCATGTTTCGACCCAGCCGTCGATGACGGTAGAAAACCGGCCCGGAGCTGTCGAGCTTGATGACCAGAGCCACCAGGAGCAGGAAAGGCCAGAGCAAAACCAGCGCCACGCCCGAGACCACAAGGTCGACCACCCGCTTCATCCGCCGGGCAACACCGTTGAGCGAGTAGGAGGCGATGAGCCGGGGATGGGGACCGAACAGATAGCTCACCATCCGGAAAGACGGAATCCCGATGAAATCAAGGAAGTAGCGGTCGGACAGGCCGGCAACCACGTGCTCGGTGCGCGGGTCACTCGTGTCCACCACGACCAGGTTGTAGGCCGTCACGTGCCCCCGGTCATCGGAACTGGCCGCAAGCCACTGTTCCAGTTCCTCGAGCAGAATCGACTCGCAGCACTCGAACCCCCACCACCGCAGCAGCCCCAGCCGCCGCTGGTGAGGGTCGGCCACCAGCAACACCCGCTGCCTGATTGCGAACCGAAGCAGCAGTCCGATGAACGGCGCGGCCAGACTGAGGTAGAGCCAGAGTGCCAGCCAGAAGCGTATGGTCAGTGTCTCGCACCACGGCCACAGAGCATGGAGGATACCATACCCGGCATAGGCCATGCCGAAGGCCGCCTGAGTCCGCACCGTCAGCCCGAAGTTCGCCCGTGCGGTCGTCTCGAACTCACCGACCAGGTAGCTCGCCCCGGCCAGAATCACCCATGCCGCAACCACCGACGTGACCGAACCCGAACCCGGAACCAGCAGCGACCTGAGCAGCGCTATCACCAGCAGCAGGAACAGCAGCTCGAGCACCACCAGCGCCGCACCGGTATCCTCGTGCATCACTCCTCACTCACCTGCATCCGCACAGCCGGGCCGGTCGCGGAAGCGTCCTCGACCCGTTCGGTAAGGCGATTCGAGCTCATGTACCTTAAGACCGCAGTCTACCAGCCTCAGCCGTCCAGTCAAGCGGCTCCGGTTCCCCGGAACTTGACATTGAGCCACGAAGAGCACGAAAGGAATAGGGGCGCTTCCGACTCCTGGCCTTCTGCTCGGGCTTCGTGGCCGCCAATCGCGGGATGGGGCGGCTACCAGACCCGGTCCCGACGCAGTCCGACCCTGAACCCGGGCTCTAGAACCTGCCGCCGATGCCGATGAGCGGCATGAGCGGAATGCCGTCGGAACGTCCGGTGACAATTCGTCCGTTCCGGTCCTCAAACTGCACCAGGTAGTAGGCATTCTGCCGGTTGTACACGTTCAGCAGCTCGATGTAGAGATAAGGGCTCAGGGGCAGCCGGGGCAGCTCCTTGGACAGCTTCAGGTCGAGCCGGTGATAGGCCGGCACGCGGGCAGAGTTCTTCTCGCCCTCGATAACGTAGCGGGAACGACCCCGGTTCAGGTCAGAACCCTGCACCTCCTGGGGAGACCGGGTGTAGAGCAGCGGTGTGTAAGGCGCGCCGGTGTGCAGGTGGAACGTCGCGGTCAGCACCAGTTCGTGGGCGAACTTCTGCTCCAGCATCAGGTTCAGGCTGTGCCGCCGGTCGTTCCGGTCCCAGTAGAGCGTGGTGTCATCCCCCTGCTGTTTCCGGCACCAGGCAAGACCGTAGGTCAGCCAGCCGGTAAGGTCGGCCAGCCTGAATCGCTCCAGGGTCAGCTCCAACCCCTGGGTCCGACCCAGGCCCCGGTTGCCGACCTCGTGAAGCTCACCCTGATTCGTAGTCTGCCAGGTCGGCAGCCCGGAATAGTCCTTGCGGTAGACCTCAACCGTGACCCGACCTGTGGTCAGGAGCGCGAGCTCGCCGCCGACTGAATAATGGTCGGCGCGCTTGGCGCCAAGCGCACCCGACTCAAACAACCGGAACTCGTCGTACCGGCGGTCGAAAACAAAAGACGCGCACGAGTTCCGCAGGAAGCTGTACGCGTGCTGGTGCACCCGCCGGTACCCTGATCGAAACGTCATGCCCGGGCCTGCGTGCAGACTGAGCAGCGCCTGCGGCTCCAGAACCCTGTCCCGGGCCCAGCGCACGTCTTCGCAGCGCAGTCCGAGGTCCAGCCCGACCCGTGCCACCGGCGCAAGACTCATGCCGACGAACGCCGCCGCGCCGTGGTCGGCACGGCTCAGCACGTCCGAACTCAGAAGACTCCCCGCAAATCCAACCCGGCTCAGCTCTGCGCCACCAGTCAGCTCGACCCGGTGCGCAGGCCGGCCTGCGACCATAAGACGCACACCCGTCTCGCGCTGAGCGTTCTGCGCGGTTCCCGACCAGGCCGCGGGCGTCATGCCGAAATCGTGCGCATTGGAGAAAACCTGGACACTCGTGCTTGTCCGACCCAGCTCCGACTCAAGCTCAAGCGAGAAAGAGGTTCCAGACTCGGCCATCTCCCTGGTCTCGCCCTGCAGGTCGGAAACAACATGGTCTGCACCGCTGACCACGGTCGTCCTGAGACGACTCTGACTGCCGAGTGACAGCTCGGCCTGCCCGGTGAAATCGGAAAAGCTCGGCCGGTTGTACGAACCACCGCCCATCGGCCCGAAAAGCACATAGTAGTACGAACGCCGGTACGAGCCGAGAAAACGTATGTCCCCGAGCTCGGCCACGTACGCCGCCTTGGCATTCATCGGGTCATAGGCCCAGAATCCCTTGCTCTGCCTGACCCTTCGCGGATGCACGACGACGACGCTCGACAGCGCTCCGCCGAACCGGACCGGAAACGCACTCGGATAGAACGCCATCCGCTCCACCAGGTCTGAGTTGATGACCGAGGAGAACCCGAGCAGGTGATAGGGCCAGAGCAGTTCGGTCGTGCCGAAGAAGACCGAGCTCTCGTCCGGCTCGCCACCCCGCACCGCATACGCGCCGCTCCACTCGCCCCGGCTCGAGTGGCCGACCCCGGGCAGGAAACTCAGGGTACGCACCGGGTCGGCTACGAACCCGCCGGCGTTCCGTGCCAGTTGCTCGTTCGATATCTCGCGCACGGTCACGGTCCGCTCGCGCCGTGCACGCGGCGACTCGACCTCAACGCCGGGCATCGCAATCACCTCCGGCACGAGCCGGAAACTCACCCGCGCCACGCCGCCCGCCGGCACCTCGACCGCAAGCGTCTCGCTGGAAAACCCCACGTGGCTGACCACCAGCCGGTACGCTCCTGCTCTGATCGGGCCCAGCGTGAACCGGCCGTCTTCATACGTTGCCGCGCCAAGTCCGGTTCCGACCACCACGACATTCGCGCCGCCAATCAGCGCGCCCGACACACGGTCGGCCACCGTTCCGGACACCAGTCCGGTCTCGACAACGGTGCAGAGAATTGTGATAAGGCTAGGAAACAACCACGGAGTTTTACTCGATAGCCACTAATAGTACCCGGCCGCTGCTCGTTTGTCAAGGTCCCTGTCGCTCCAACTCCGGTTCCGCAACTTTCGTTCCAACTTCAAGACCGCAGCTCC
>CAZQFS010000164.1:0-4383 GCA_964592755.1 uncultured bacterium
CTCGGCTGGCCCTTGAAAGCGAAAAGGGCAGCGCCTGTCGTCCGGCCAAGAACTTCAGGATTGGAGCTTGCGCTCCATGCTGCCCACATGATTGTAGCAGGCGAAGTGGGTGCCTGCAAGCGGAACAGGGCCGTTCACCACCAAGGGCACCAACACACGAAGGGGTGCCAGGTGAATCGGCCACGGACGGAGGGAGTTAGGGATTGCTCTTTGACAATCTGGAGAAGATAGGAATATCCGACGGCCGAATGCCGCGGAAACCCGGGACTGTACCTTGACCGGTTTGCGTCCGACGCAAACTGGGACTGTCCCAGTGGTTTCCGCTGGCTGGAGCTTGAGGCTTGTGGCTTGAGGCTGCGCCGGCAGGCGCGCTACTCCACCACCAGCACCTTGCGGACGGTGGCCTGGTTGCCGACGCGGATGCGGATGAAGTAGGTACCAGCGACGACAGACGCTGGATGCCAGACGCCTGACGCCAGAGTCGCGACGACGCGGCCGGAGGCATCGACGACCTCGCATGCGGCTGACGGCGGAAGTCCGGCGACATGGACGACCTCGCTCCCCCGCACGACCGATGGCGCAACGGTGATTCGTTTCAACGCTTCCGCGACCCGTTCCTCGACCCCGACCGGCAGCCACTCGCGAATGAGGACGCTGTCACGGTAGTCGTAGATAAGTTCGTCTTGGCCGTCGGAGTTGACGTCATACAGAGTGGCAAAAGCACAGACGCTTCTAGTGTCCGTCTGCCAGAAACACTCGTACTGGTCGTCACCCGTGCAGCGATAGAGCCGAATGGAGGAATAGTCAACCACCACGAACTCGAACACCGAATCGCCATCAATGTCGCCAACTGCTATGGAACCACGCAGCGACCCACCCGAGGTCGTTTCGGCCCAGACTGCAGCAAATGAGTCATCTCCAGGCGACTCCAGCGCCGCAAGTACGGACCGATTTTGGTTCCAGTCGTAGTAGGATGAGAGGACTTCAGTGCGGCCATCGCCATCAAGGTCTTGCGTCGGCGCAAGAGCCAGGGGAATGGTGTTTCCGACGCCTCGGAACAACCGGACCGTGTCGAGTAGTATCGCTGAGCCGTCGCCGGCGGCCTCGTAGAAAGCTACCAGTCCGCCGCGACACGCGACTGCCATCTCCGGCCGCCCGTTGCGGTTCATGTCGTTGCACTGAGCCATAGTCGGTTCCCCACTACCGAAGTCTGGGAGAACATACCGCAGATCATAACGATTGTCGGATATGCACTCGTAGAGCGGCACGCCAGCACCCTGGGCGACTGCTATCTCTCGCGCAGAATCACCATCGAGGTCAGCAACTTGGGGAAGAAGAGCTGTTACCTCCCCGCCTACCCCACATGCCCACACGGAATCCGTCGGCAGCGAGGATGAGTCCGGACTCTCGAAGACGTACAACTGAGAGGGGAGACCCGGCTTGTAGACGTAGAGCTCGAACAGGCCGTCGCGGTCAGCATCACCGATGCCCTCAGGACGGGTTTCTTCCGGCAGTGATATCTCGGTCGTATCGAACTGGTTGTTTCCTTGGTGCTCAACCGCACAGACCGCCCAGATGTCCGGGGCAAGGCAGATCTGCCCGTAGAACTCGCGTCGGCCATCACGGTCCGCATCGCCGTGCGGAACGGAGCGGAGTGGATGGCAGAATAGTTCGGCGATAACGACCATGCTGCTGGAGTCTCCGGGCGGTGGCGGTGCCCGATGGTCGCCTGGACGCAGGGCGAGGAGTGAGACGACGGTGAGAAGCACGAGGCAGGTCACGAGAAGATTCTAGTTGTTGTGGTCGGCCACGTCAAGGATCGTACGTAGAGGCCGACAGAAGAGAAAAGGAGCGAGAATGTCAAAGCACGCGGCGGAGCTTGCGGCAGCGCTCATCCGTCGCGGGAGATGGAGCGGTGCCAGGTTCGTTCAGCAGCAAACAAGAAAGCAGGTTCAATGAAACGACAGTGCTACGCGATTGTCTTCTGCGCCCTTCTGGGCGCGACTGGCCTGACACTCGGGAACTGGGTCGTCGGGCCAACGTCAACGTTCGATGCAGACACCAGCGCCGCGCTCTGCGCGAACAACGGCTGGGCCGTGATTCGCAGGTGGTGGATTACGCCCGGAGGCCGAATTCACGTCGCCTACTCGCACAAGGTCAATGGCGAGCGGACGGTCTTCACCCGGCACACCAGCGACTACGGTCAGACCTGGCAGAGCGCCGCAGTGGTATCCGTGCCTGATTCTGAGGATGGAGCCGGCGACGCTGTCATCGCGTTCCTTGGCGACACGATAGCCTTCGCCTACTGCGAATCGCTCGGACCGCAGGGCTACACGCATGCCAAGTATCGCAAGATGAAGTGGGTCGGTTGGCCGGATTGGGAGCCCCCGCTTGCGCTCCAAGAGGGTGGCGACCAGGACAACAGCTGGACCCACTGGACGATTCGCAATCCGTCTCTCGTCGTGGTTCACGACAACCATAACGGAGACGAGAGTCTTCACGCGGAGGTTGCGTGGACCGATTCCTGCGATGATGAGAGTGAGGACTTCCCCCTTGGCAGGTGGCCGTGGTATGCGGCCATCAGGGTCTGGTCAAACAAGGTGGACAATAGAGTCTGGCTGGACAGGGAGTTCCGGGGCGACTACACCTCGATTGCCTGGAACGGCATATGGGGCGGCAGTTGTCCGGACATCATGTACGCGTTTCATGCGCTCGGCAACGACGACACCAACCCGAACAACAACAGCATCTACGTCGGCTACAAGGAGAACTCGGCCGGCCAATTGCCCAGACAGGTCACCTATCCGCTCGGGGGCACGCACGATAGCTGTCCATCCACGCAAGTCATCGAGGCGCTGAACCAGGGCGATTCGGGCGATGTCACGCTGACGGCGTTCATGCGTGCCGAAGGCGGCAGCAAGCGCATCTGGGCAGCCAGGACCTACGGTCACTACCCCGACAACCCCTCCAAGTGCATCTACGAGGTCTTTCCCAACTGGCGCCCGTTTTCGACTCTGCGGTCGCCGAACATGTGGCGCTGGGGCAACAGGCTGGCCATGACCTTCGAGGCTAGCGGAGCGGGCAGCGACCTTCCACAAGGTGCGACGTTCTTCTCGATCTCGTCCGACGCCAACCGACGTCATCCAGCCTCGACCTGGAGCACGCCGCTCCGCATACCCGGGAGAGGCCAGAACTCCGCGTCGCTGTACAGCTACGGCCAGCAAGCTGACGTCGTCTTCCGCCGATCCCAAAGCTTCGCAGACCCGCAGGTGCGGTTGATGCTCTGCCCGGTCTTTGAGGTCCCGTATGTCGCGGCCCATGCGCCCGTTAGTGTTGCGCGAGGGTTGCAGCAGCTTGGCAGTGCAAGCGACTACCTGCACCGCGTCTTCGTCGCCGACAGCTTTGTCTCCATGGACCTGTCCACCGACAACGGCGTGAACTGGGTGAGCGCCGGGAGTCCCGGCTTCGGCGAGAAACCGGCCTTGGCGCTGGACTCAGACAGCATCCTCTGCGCCGCCTACGTCAAGGGCTGCAGCCTGTACTGCAACTGGTGGTACCCGGACTGGTACGAGTGGGTGTCACAGGAGACGGTGTACGCCGGGGTCGAAGGCGAGGTCGTTGGCCAGCCGACGGTGGCGCTGTATCCGGGCAAGTCGGATGGCGTCAAGGTGGCGGCCTTGTCATGGGTCGTGTACGACGAGCAGGGCAATGAGTCGCGGCTGATGTTCGCCAAGTGCGACACCGGCCGGGTTGTGCTCGACACCGTCGAGATTGCCGGCAACCTGGCGGACAGCTCGCCGTGCATCAACGTAGCGTACTCCGATACGGTCCTGCTTACTTGGGCGCATGGTACCGACTCGGTCGTGGCCAGCAAGTTGAAGGACTATGGTCGCGGCAACTGGAACCAGCCGCCGGCCTGGTCGAGCCTGGAACTCGTGACCGACGACGGGCGGGCACCCATGTCTGTCATCGAGGGCGGGAGTCTGCTCCACTGCGTGTGGACTCAGCGCATCGCGGTGACCGGGGCGGATGACACGTTCAACATCTGCCGCGCGACCTGCGACGTGAGCCAGGGCGCCATGTTCCCGGACTGGACCGCGGGCACCAACCCGAGCAACGGTGCCCCGGCAACGGCGGAGAAGTCGTCATGTGTGTACGGGGGAGTGGGCGTAACCTGCTGGCTCGAAGAGGTGTCCGGGGACAAGGTTATCAAGGCACGGGTGCGGGACAGCGTGGTCACCCTGGCGTCTGCCACCGACACCAACCTTGCCAGCCCGCATCTTCTGGCCGAGTCTTCGGCTGTCAGCCCGAGTATCGACCAGGTAAGGGTGAAGCTGTACTACATGAAGGTGGTGGTGGATTCAGGCGACACCTGCGGCATCC
>CAZQFS010000165.1:0-4373 GCA_964592755.1 uncultured bacterium
CAAGCGTTGTCCGGATTTACTGGGCGTAAAGGGTGTGCAGGCGGACTGGCGGGTCCATGGTGAAATCTCGCGGCTCAACCGCGAAACTGCTGTGGAAACTACCAGCCTAGAGGACGGAAGAGGAAACTGGAACTTCCGGTGTAGCGGTAAAATGCGTAGATATCGGAAGGAACGCCGATAGCGAAGGCAGGTTTCTGGTACGTTCCTGACGCTGAGACACGAAAGCTAGGGGAGCAAACAGGATTAGATACCCTGGTAGTCCTAGCTGTAAACGATGTTCATTAGGCGTGGGGAGTTTTCCCCGTGCCGGAGCCAACGCGTTAAATGAACCGCCTGGGGACTACGGCCGCAAGGTTGAAACTCAAAGGAATTGACGGGGACCCGCACAAGCGGTGGAGGATGTGGTTCAATTCGATGCTACGCGAAGAACCTTACCTGGGCTTGACATCGAGGTGGTAGTGACCCGAAAGGGAAGCGACCGGGGTTTACCCTGGAGCCTCGACAGGTGCTGCATGGCTGTCGTCAGCTCGTGCCGTGAGGTGTATGGTTAAGTCCCGCAACGAGCGCAACCCCTGCCCATAGTTGCCAACCAGTGATGGAGCACTCTATGGGGACTGCCTCCGTCAAGGAGGAGGAAGGTGGGGATAACGTCAAGTCATCATGGTCTTTATGCCCAGGGCTACACACGTCCTACAGTGGCCGTTACAGAGGGAAGCTACATCGCGAGGTGATGCCAATCCTTCAAAAGCGGCCATGGTTCGGATTGCAGGCTGCAACTCGCCTGCATGAAGATGGAATCGCTAGTAATCGCTGATCAGCATGCAGCGGTGAATACGTTCCCGGGTCTTGTACACACCGCCCGTCACGCCATGGGAGTCCGCAACGCCCGAAGTCCCCGACTTAGTCAGGGCCCAAGGTGGGGCGGATGACTGGGGCGAAGTCGTAACAAGGTAGCCGTACGGGAACGTGCGGCTGGATCACCTCCTTTCTACGAGATTCGCACGACCCGAGCACGCTTTTAAGTTACACTGTTGAAGAACGAGGAAGGCCGGGGGAGTCGGCCTTCTTTTTCTTTGTTGTGGCTGCCAATCACGCGGCACCGGTCTTCGGGTCTCCGGCGCCGAGTGAGGCTGGAGGCTGGCAGCTACCAGGCGCGGCGGAGACGGTGCGGGGTGAGCGTCTCGCCCGGCCCGCAGCGGTCCATGACCGGTCTAGAAGCTATCGGCGACGTCGGATATGCGGACGTTGTCGCAGAGGATGTACTCAGGCACGCTGAACGCCTCGGGCGAGCGCCGGGCATAGGTAGCCGACACGTTGAACGGTACTGCTTTGGAGGATATGGCAACGACACTGCCGAGCACGCTGGGGATTTCGTCGGTGACACGCGATGAGAGCAATGGCGCAGCAAAGCTGCCGGCCTGGATGCGCTGCGCGTTGAACCGCGATGAACAGGTGAACTGGCCCTTGGTCGGGTCCGGCATGTGAACGTAGTGCAGGTGCGGGATGTAGATGGCGTCTTGGGCGAGCTCACACCCGGCTGGTATGCCGGCGGGCGCTGTACCGGTGCTGAGTACCAGGTCGCTGGAGCCAAGGTCATGGCCGGTAGGTTGTTTGCTGTATTTTGCCGCGGTGGCCGAGTCGTAGAGCAGGCCTTTGAAGACGCCCTTCTCAACGACTGTGAACCGGCGCCGGCATTTGCCCTTGAAGTCAAAGGGCATGGAGAAGACGTTCGGGTCAGCCGGGTCATCGTGGATAGATATGGCATCAGGGAATACCCGGTCGCCGAACTTCAACGCCGCGGTGAAGGCCCGCTTTTCCTCCCACATGCGGCCGATGAATCCGCCCCATATGGCCAGGCCCAGCAGCTCAGACACCGCCTGGGTGCCGAACAGGACTCGCTGACGTCCGACCGGGGTCTTGTACGGCTGGTTCTTCTCGTAGACCGGCAACAGGGCGTTGAGCGCGCCAATGACCTCGGCCGCAGTGAACTCTCCCGCCTTCTTCTGCGTGCGTTCGACCGAGAGCTCCCATTTCTTGTTCTGTTCCTTGAGCACAATCACGAACCGGCCGTCGGTGAGGCGTCGGTAGGCCTCTTTGTCGTTGGCCGTGGTGATGTAGTACATCTCGGTCGAACCGGTGGACCAAGAGCCGGAGAAGTCGTACTTGCCGCGTGGCTTCAAGGTCTTCACGACCTCAGCACAGAGTCCGACCTTGGTCTCAGGGGAGAGGTCTTCGAGCGCGGGGTCGAACCCGGTCGAGTCGTCGATGGTCTCCTCGACCCGGCCAAAGATGGGGTCGTAGTCCTTCTCCAGCGCGGACCGGCAGGCTTCGCCCGCACGTCTGAGGGCGTCGTCGAGCTGGGCGGCGGTAGTTATGTCGGCGCACAGGCTGTAACTGCCTACGCGCCGGCCGTCCTGGACGTGGGCATCGAGACGGGTCAGGGTTTCAGAGGTGGAGAGCGCGACCGATGAGTTGCCGAGGCGAATGAGGCCTGACTTCTCGCGGTGGAATGAGAACTCAGCATTCACGCCAGCCTTGCGGGCGCGGTCGCGGCAAGAGGTGAGCAGTTCGCGGACGCGTGGTTCAAGCATGGTTACTCCTTTTCTCCGGTCGCGACGTTGCGGAAACGCATCACCGGTATGCCGTGGCCCAGCTCCATGATCTGGTTGGGTTCTCCTTTGCCGCAATTGGGGACCTGCATCAGACACCAGGTGGCCTGGCCCCCGACCTTGTCGAGCGAATTCCAGAACTCCAGGGTGTGGCCGTGGTAGGTCGGGTTCTTCAGCACGCGGGTGCGCCTGCCGTTTTTCACCTCCCAGGCTATTTCGCAGCCGAAGTGGAAGTGTTCACGGTTCGAGCCGATTGACCAGGAGACGGGCATGTCGACGATGATGCCGTCTTCGGTTTCCTTGACGATGTCTTCCAGTGTGCCGTCGCTGCCTGCGTCAATGTTGATGTTGGTCATTCGGTCGATTGGTGTCCGGTAGAATGCGCAGGCGCGGGCCGCAGTCCCTGATTCCTTGATGACGGTCCGGCCCGCCTTGGCGTTGGCTTCGGCGAGGTCGGTGCGGCTGGAGAGGACGTTCACGAGGATTCCCTTATGGATGAGGTAGTAGTCGCGCTGAGGCGAGCCTTCGTCGTCGTAACCGAACGTGCCCGGCGAGTTGGTGGTGATGCCGGCGCGGCAGTTGAGCTTGTCCGAGCCGTACCGCAGCGTGCCGATGTGTTCGAGCCGGACGTGCGAGCCACCGGCGAACGATAGCTCGTAGCCGAGGATGCGGTCGAGCTCGAGCGCATGGCCGATGGTTTCGTGCACCTGTAGAAACCCCTGGCCGGGCAGGAGGATGATGTCGCGTCTGCCCGGGGGCAGAGGGTCGGCCGCGACAACCTGGCCGAGCTCGGTGCGGATGCGCTCGGCATGGGCGCCGAAAGCCTCGGGTCTGGCGAGCCACTCCCAGCCGCGCGTACCGTCGCCGCTGCAGAACAGCTCCATGGAGCGACGCTGGGTCCGGCCCTGCCGGTCCGGGGCCATGACGACCATGGTGCCGAATGTGTTCAGTACCCAGCGGTCGACCTCGGTGCCTTCGCTGTTCCAATAGTAGACCTTCCGGCGTTGGAATCGGGCTGAGACGATACGGTGGGCAACGCCTCCGTCCTTAAGCCGGGCATCAATGGCGGAGAGCAGATGGAGCTTGTCCGACATCGGCACGTCGAGCGGGTCGCGTTCGAACGGAGGTCGGTACCTGCCGGTCACCGGCTGGGCCTTGCCCATGTCTTTGGGGAACCCGGGCAGCAGCGCGGCAGCACGGGCGTTGGCCAGAGCGCGGTCGAAGCAGGCTGGTATGGCGGCGAGGTCTGCGGTGGCGGCAAAACCCCAGGCGCCGTCCTTGAGTACGCGCACGCCGATGCCGCGCTCGAGCTCGCCGAAGTTGGTCTCGAGGTTACCGTCATACAGGGTGAGGTTCTGGGCCCGGTCCTCATCATAGAACCGGGCGTCGGCAAAGCTCGTCTCTTGCGCCTGCATGCGCTGCAGTTGAGACTTGACCGCGGCTGCTATCTGGCCAAGGGGTATGTCCAAAGAGGGCTCCTTTGCTTGTTCGTGTAGTGCTGCTGAGTCCTGACTGTTAATTATGCCTTCAGGTTGGTGTTTGGCAAGGGTTGATTGAGTCCGGCCGGAGGTTCCCGGGTCTGCCAAGGCGGCCTTGGTGCTCGGCCCGTGAGAACAACCCGGCCAGGCTGCTGCTTCAGAGTCGCCGGTCATTCGCACCGGCGCGTTTTCTTGACAGGACGGGGCAAGGGTCTACTATTTGTGCTGTTATGCGGCCATAGCTCAGGGGTAGAGCCCCGGCTTCCCAAGCCGGTTACACGGGTTC
>CAZQFS010000166.1:0-4284 GCA_964592755.1 uncultured bacterium
ATGAGAAGCCCGAGAAGACTACCGAATGAATCGCACCGATGCGCACACAAGCAAGCATCGCAATCGGCAGTTGCGGAATCATCGGCATGAAGATAGTGATGCGGTCACCCTTCTTGATGCCGAGTTTCCGCATCGCGTTAGCCAGCCGGTTGACCTCCTTGTAGAGCATGCTATAGGTCCAGCGTTCTACCTTCTGGTCCTGCGGCTCAGGTTCGTAGATGAACGCTACCTTATCCCTGACCGGGGTCTTCATGTGGCGGTCGAGGCAGTTGTGGGCGATATTGAACCTACCGCCGACGAACCACTTGAAGAACGGGGCATTCGAGTCGTCGAGCACCTTCTTGAAGGGTTCGAACCACTCCAGTTCCTTCGCGACCTCACCCCAGTACCAGGTCAGGTCCTCAGCACGCTTGAGGAGCTCGTCAAGGTCTTTGATGCCGTGCTTCCTCATGAAAGCCATGATGTTCGAATTCTCAACCAGCTCCTTGGGCGGCTGGAACACCTGCTCATCTGCCATCGTGATTACCTCCTTTGCGGAATGACTTTGGGCAAGAGCTTCGGACGCTAGAGTATTCTCTCGGGTTTGTCTGCTCCGGTCTTGAGGCGGACGGGCCGTGCCTCAGTGCCGGATGGTGAGTATAGTTGCCGGCGGCCGGGAGTCAAGACAAACGGACGTGTCTTGTGCCCGCAGAGCGATTATGTCATGGGGTAACGGCAGGACGGTCAGGTCTGCCCGGAGGTGGCTTCCGGCGACCGACCATACTTGGCACGTGGTGTACCGGCGCGGTTGCAACGGAGCTGAAGCCAGCCCCGCAATCGCTGTGCTTGCTTGGCTATCGGACCAGCAGCATCCGCTTCTGCAGCACCTTCCTGTCTGCCCGTAGGACGTAGTAGTACGCGCCTGAAGGCAGGCGCCGGCCCCGTGAGTCCTCGCCGCGCCAGACCGCGGTGTAGTAGCCCGGCTTCTGCTCGGCACCGACCAGTTGGTTCACTATCCTGCCGGTCACGTCAAAGACAACCATCTCGACATACGACCGCCACGGAACCGCATAGCGAATCGCGGTCCTCGCGCTGAACGGATTGGGCCGGTTCTGATAGAGCATGAACCTCCTGGGCAGCGCCTGGGCGTCGTGGGTCCCGGCGAATCGGAGCCTGGTCCGCACCCGTCCTATCTGCCGGTACTTGCGCGGCTTGGGGTCGGCGCCGCCCGCGGTTACCTCCTGCTCGTAGATGATGTACGCACAGTCCGGGGACCAGGACGGATTCTCTCTCACCGCATCGGCCTCGGTCAGGGCTGCTTCAGCCCCGGCCGCGGTCGCAGACCGCGTGCATATCTGGCTGTACTCATAGGAGCCGGTCGAGTCCACCGGTCACTTGGTGTAGGCGACGTTCTGGCCGTCAGGCGAGAAGACCGGGGTCAGGCACGGGCACGTACCGTCGCTCAGCCTCATCTCCTCGCTGCCGTCAACCCGCATCTTGTACACCTGCCAGTAGCCCGACTCGTCGAGCTTCTCGTAGGTCACCCACTGCCCGTCCGGTGAGATCTGCACGTCCGAGTTCTGCATGTAGTCGGATGAGAGCCAGCTCTCCTGCCCGCCCGGCGACACGCGGCAGACCTGGTAGACCTCGTCTTTGAGCTTGACGCAGACCGCCTCGTTCTGGCTCAAGGGCCGGGGCTGTAGATAGCCGTCAGCATCAGGGGTCAGGCAGGTTTCCTCAGTGCCGTCGGTTCTGACTTTGTACAGCCGGTGTACGTTCACCACGGTGTCCCACTTGGTGTAGACGAGCCACTCGTTATCCGACCACCGGGCATCACTGACCTGGCCTGAAGCAAGGAGGAACTTCTGGCTGCCGTCGGCAGCGAGCCGATAGAGGCCGCTGTCGCCTGAAGCGGCAAGCCAGCAGCCATCAGGCGACCAGACCGGGTCTTCATAGGTCGTACTGTCGTCAGGCTGGGTCAGGGGAATCGGCTCGTTCCCGAGCCCGGTCAGCTTGTACAGGGCCTCGCAGTCGCGCAGCGTGTCAAACGCGGTGAAGCTGACTTGGCTGCCGTCTGGTGAGAACCGGGGCCAGCGCTTGTCAGTCAGGTCCAGGGTCAGAATCTCACCCGGCCCGTCGGTCATGCCCGGTCCGGGAACATGACCGGAACTCGTCCTCGAAGCCTGGACTGCGTCCTCACTGAAGGAGCCGCCTTCTTCGGCTTCATCTCCGCCGACCGGCGGTGGGTAGCGCCAGAAGTCGTCGTTCCGGCCCATGCCGACGCCGCCAAAGATGGAGTAGTCGCAGTAGGCGAGGCACCCGCCGGTGCGCACCGGCGCCGGAGCCTGGCGGCGGGCAGTCCAGGTGTTCGACGCGATGCTGTAGACGTAGAAGTGGCGCGTCTGGTCACCGAAGAAGGCGTATACCTTGTTCCCAATCGGGTAGTATGCCAGGGCCGCGCCGTTGTAGACGTCAACCGGCGTAGACGCCAGCGACGACCACTGGCCGGTTGAAATCTGGTAGCGCCAGAAGTCCCGGGTGTTGCTGCCGCGCAGCGCGTACAGGTAGTCCCCGCCGCCCCAGACCAGCGAGCCGCCGCGACCGACCTTGGCCGGGGTCTGGGCCAGCGTGGTCCAGGTATTGGCTGACACCTGGTAGCGCCAGAAGTCGCGCTTGTCGTTGCCTCGCAGAGCATAGATGTAGCTGCCACCCGCCCACGCCAGGGCGCCGCCCGGCCCTACTCGGTCTGGTGCGTCGCGCATCACCGCCCAGCGGTCACCGGCCAGGGAGTAGCGATAGAACGTCTTGAAGTGTCCGCCTCGAAGAGCGTACAAGTAGCTTCCTCCTGCGTAGGTGATGCTGCCTCCGGCGCAGATGCTCACCGGAGTGCCCGCTCTTGACTTCCATAGGTTCTTCCGCACCAGGTACTTGGCAAAGAAGCGGTTCTTGCCCGTGACGCAGAATATCTGGTTACTGTCAACCGTTGTCAGGCACGCGCCCGGATTCAACCCTCCGGCATACACCTCAAACATCTTCACCCAGGTGTCGGCGACGACGCGGAAGGTCATCGTCACAGTGTCATTTGCCCGGAACTCGTCGTCGGCGTGGTTGGAGTAGCAGACCGCCGCATGAGTGCCCGGCACTGCGGTCCACGGCAAGAACTGGACCGACGTGTCGTAGTTGGGTACAGCCTCAGCCACCTCGTGTCATTGTAGTAGTCCCCAATTCTGAAGGTGAACGACAGGCTCTCGACCCGGCTGCCGGTGTTCCAGATGATGGCGGTCGGACGCACAGTCGCGCCGGACGTGACTATCGGCGCCTGGTTGTAGCAGTCGTCGGGTTCGCTGATCCCCGAGACGCATATATCGCGGCTGCGAGTCGGTTTGGCCAGAATCTCGATGTCGTCTATACACCAGAACCTGCCGGGCTGAACCGGCCCTTTGTATATCCAGGCGATTCTGACCTTGCGCTGATTCGTCGCCCACGGGAGTAGCGTTTCGGTGAGCGAGTCGCTGCCGATGAGGTGCGGCCACGTGGCGCCATCATCAGTGGAACCCCGCACCGCCACGGTCCTGTTGGGTCCGTGCTGGAGATTGCTTGTGCAGGATAGTACGAGCACCACGGACGAGCAGCCGACCAGGTTCACGCGCGGCAGAATCAGCGTGTCCCAGGTCGTGCCCCTGGTCTCGGCCCAATTCAGACAGGCATAGGGCGTCGGGTTCGAGGTCCACGGGGCCTCCGCGGCGAGTCGCTCGTGCCAGCAGCAGATGGTCTGGTGGCGTTCCTTCGCCCTGTCGCCGAAGGTGCTATCCCACCGCTCGACCTGCTTGAGGTCCATGCAGTTCAGAATCTGGCTGGGCATGTGGGCGACGAAGCAGCCGAGCTTCTCCTCGTCCGTCAAGTACCGGACAAGGTCTTTGCGGGTGAAGAAACCAGGTTTAGTGCCGGTGCTCCCGTGGTGGTCGGCGAAGTAGATTATTCCATTCACCCGGTCTATCCCGACGACTATCATCACGTGCTGCCAACCGGGCAAGAATATCAAGTCGCCAACCTGCAGGGAATCAGGAACGCTGCAGAGTTGTGCAATCGTGTAGTAGCGCGGAATAACCCCCCACTCATTGAGACACTGCCTGAGATGCCCAATCCAGTAGAAGTGCTCCTCCTCGTCGAGCAGTTTCTTGAACTTGTTCTTGTCTGGTTCGACCACGCGCTCCCGAAAGCACTTCCGCTCAACAACGGTGTTGTACACTCCCCAGAACTCCGCGCCACCACCCCGTGTCATCGCGCGGGAGACGAACTTGCAGC
>CAZQFS010000167.1:0-4270 GCA_964592755.1 uncultured bacterium
AACGTAGTCCCGTTCGGCCTTGGCTTTGTCCAGGCGGTTTATGACGGAATAGAGAATCCTGAGGCCGTGGTTCGACATCCCCAGCTCGTAGACCTCAGGAAGGGCCAGGACCCAGCTTACCCGCGCCGGGTCAGGCTCGCGGAACAGGGCGTTGTATTCGCCGCCCGTGTAGCGGATGGGTTTTGTGACGAGGGGTAGAACCTCGCGAATCGGTTCATCCATTCCGGGTTCGACATCTAGCATAGCCGAACCAGAGCAGGAGTCAAGGATTCGCGCCACCAGCCTGTCTCTGGTCAGGGGCTCACGACTCTGGCTTGTTCGCGTGTCAGCCGGCTGTCCGGCAGACCCTAGTCCGTACCCAGTTTGTGCCGGTAAAGCCGGGCCCGGGCCACGTAGTCGGCAGCGTTGCGTCGGATGCGCTCAGCCTCGGCCAAGTTGAGGGGCCGTTTGAGCACGGCCGGCACGCCCGCCACAAGGCTGCCCGGCGGGACCACGAAATCCTCGCGCACGACCGAGCCGGCGGCGACGATTGAGCCCGCGCCGATCCGCGAGCGGTTGAGCAGGATAGCGCCCATGCCGATGATGCAGTCGTCCCCGACGGTCGCGCCGTGGATGATGGCGCGATGCCCGACCACCACCTTTGCGCCGATAGCGGTCGGCGTATCGTAGTCGACGTGGACCATGGTCAGGTCCTGGATGTTCGTCTCCGCGCCGACCGTAATCGGTGCCATGTCCCCGCGCAGTACCGTGCCGAACCAGATGCTGGCAAGCGAGCCGATGGTCACCTGGCCGATGACCGTGGCATTGGGCGCGACGAACACGTCGGCAGCAATCTGCGGAGCACGGCCCTCAAACGCGATGAGCACAGGACCCAGCTATCGGCTCGGCGCCGCAAGCGGGGCCGGTTTGGAGAAACAGTAGACCGCGAGGTCGCGGGTCTTGTTCTCGACCGTTGCCGCCACGTACGCGTCCTTGAGCACGACCAGGTCTGCGCCGGACGCGCTGCCGCCCGAGGAGTAGTGCCGTTCCCAGACCGACACCGCGTTGGGCACGTACTGGAAGACGAGCACCTCACTGGTCCTGCCCAGGAGCGCGCCGGAGATGAAGATGTCGGCCTCAGGCGTGATGCTGATGGCCTGGCCGGTGGCAAGCGCCTGTTTGCCGTAGGCGGCCTTGCGAATCACCCCACCATCGCCGTCATACTCGAGGATAATGCAGCGCGTCGAGTCCCCGAGTCGGGCCGTGCCCGTGACTACAACATTGCCGAAAGGGTCAAAGGCGACGTCGCCCGCGGTGTCCTCACCGCCTGAGTCGTAGTACCGGGTCCAGAGCGTATCGCCCTTCTCGTTCATCTTGACCACGACGATGTCTGCGTTCTCCTCCCCGGTCTTCTGGCCGACCGCAACCAGGTTGTCCCGGGCGTCGGCGGCGATGCGCACCGCCAAGTCAGCGGGACAGATGTCGTGATTGCGGGTCCAGAGGGTCTTGCCGTCCTTCGCATCGAGCACGGCGACCATGTGGTCGGCGTTGGCGTCCGTGCCGGCCATGCCGCAGACCGCGAGCCGGTTGCCGGACAGACGGCAGATGCCGGTGCCCCGGGTCCGCTCACCCAGGGCCAATCCTTTCTGCCAGACCAGCCTGCCGTCAAACCCGTAGCAGGCGACAAGGCAGAGCTCGCTGCCCTGGACCAGGGCCCGGCCCGTGACAAAAAGACTGCCCATCTCATCGGCGGTGATATCGCCGAGCACGGCCTGCGGCGACTCTTTGTAGGTTCGGGACCAGATTTCGCTGCCGGTTCTGGTCAGTTTGGTGATAAGCCAGGCCGTCTGCCCGCCGCTCTGCTGCAGCGTCGCGCCGACGTAGAGGTGCAGCTTGTCTGCCGCGATGGCGACCGCGGTCTCGTCACCACCGGAGTCAATAGTCTTCTGCCAGAGAGTTTTCCTGGTGCCGCAGCCGGACAGAATCGCGACCAGCACCAGCCCGACCAGCACACCCCACCGGCCCGAGCCGACCACGCCGCTCACCTAATCGGCCAGCCGGTTGATGACCGCGGTCCTGCTTGTCGCACCAGAAACCTGAAGCACATAGACGCCGGCCGGCAGGGGCCTGAGGTCGAGAAGGAATGACGATGCCCGAGGCTCGCGCCGCGGCCCGAGGACTGTCCGGCCGGTTGCGTCACAGATGCGCCAGGTGACACTGCCTGAGGGCACGCTGCAACTGACCCTGGTGCTGCCGCGCGTCGGGTTGGGATGCACGCGAAGTGCGCCCGCAGGAACCGCAGTCGAAGACTCCTCGACGCCGCTCGCACTGAGCATGATGTTATCGGCGGAGACCTCCGCCACCGGTCCCCCTCAGGTTCCGCTTGCGTAGGAGAAAAGGTCTATCTTGAGCTGGCGCACCTGGGCCGGGACGATGCCGCGCAGATGGGTGGCAAGCTCCTCGGCGATGTCGAGCGAGTAGTGACGCCAGACGCCGTTCTCCGTGACCTCAATCAGACTGACCGTGTCGCTGCGTACCCAATTCGCGTACTGGTTGTGCCGGTAGAACCTGGTGTTGCCCAGCTCGGTCCCGAGCGCGTTCAGGTATCTGACCCAGAGCGACGCGACCGGCCAGCAGGTCGAAGAACCTGCGTCGATGATGAAACGGCCGTCGAACTCGAGGGTTGCGTTCGTACTCGGTATGTCCACGGTCTGATACAGGCTGGCGAACTCAGCCAGAGCCTTGTACACTCGCGCAGCATGACCAGGAACGGGCTGGCCCAGCGTGTCGCTGCGCTCGATGCGGTACTCCCCGCCGAAATCGCTGACCGTGTCCCGCCAGCCGACCGTCAGCGGCTGCTCGAAGTCGCCGTTGACCAGCAGGTTCGCCGAGGCCGCAAGGCAGAGCAGAGTGAGCAAAGCAGCAGTTCTCATGGAATAGTGTCCTTTCAATCGCTTCTGGCCGGTCAGAACAACACTCAATTCTCTCCTGCCGGACCGCTCCTGTCAAGGATTCGCCGCCGCCATTCTCACCTGGCACATCCTGGACCAGGTCGCCAACACCCGACCCCTCTCAGTGGTCAAGGCCGAGGAAATCGCCGAGCTGCGGGCTTGGGCCCGCGACCGCCCGGCCCGACGGAGCCGCAAGCCGTGAGCCTCAGACTGCCGTCCGCCCTCGACCTCGGCATCCGTCGGCCGCTGCCCGCGCTGGACAACCGGAATGGGGAGGAGCAGGGTTCAGTCGGGACAAAGGCTCAGATGACGATGAGACTCTGGCCTGTGATAGTGGCGGTCGGTTTGGCGGCCGGGGTGGGTGTTGGACAGGAGGTGGTTGATTCTGTGGATATTGGCTCGTGGGGGCAGGACGCGCTCACCTACAACTCGCGGGCCGGGGTCATCTACGGCACGAGCTGGAACGGGGAGAAGGTGTTCGCCATCGCCTGCTCGACCAACACCCTGGTCGCCGACATTCACGTCAAGTACCCCCAAGACATCGCCTACGACCCTATAGACAACAAGGCCTTTGTCTCGTACTCCTACCACGATGAGGATTCCGTCCTCGTGCTCGACGGCTACACCCACGCCCGGCTGCGGGCCTTTGCCGTGCCCGGGGTCTGGACCCTGCTATACGACTCGGTCAGCAACCGCATCCATGCCAACTGCTTCGATGAGGACGAGGCGGCGGCAATCGCCATCTCAAGCAGCGGCGTTCCGTACGTTGCAGGTGGTACGGTTGGGTCGGATGCTACCGCCGACTGGGTGACAGTCCGGCATAGCCCTGCAACCAGCGATGCCGAGGAGCCAGTGCACTGGCGGTCGTTGCTGCCGGGCGCGTTTGCGTGACCGGCTATACGACGGCACTCAGGTCCAGAGGTGGAGAGCCAACCGAGGTGCCACAGTACTCAACCATCAGACACACGGCCTTGCTCGATTCGCTCTGGTCCCGCCACTACTACCGTTCCTCTGAGGACGCCGATGCCGAGCCCGCGGCCGCAACCGCACTCAAGTCTGCTGCTGCCAATGGAACCCGACCCGCTGTCCTAACTGACAACCTGCGCGCAGGCGACAACGCGAACCAGCCTGCTTCTGGAACCGGTTTCCGACCCGCACCTTGAAGCAGCCCGCGACCTGCTGCCGCAACCGGCGACCAACCCGCATTTCTGACTAGCATACGTCCCGCCTTCGCAACCAGCCCGGGGAACGAATCCCCGAGTCACTCCCCCAGGCAGACCCGAACGCACACGCGGAAGCCGCAGCGAAGGCCCAAGCTACGTAGATATGCTACTTAGAAC
>CAZQFS010000168.1:0-4265 GCA_964592755.1 uncultured bacterium
CGGCGGTTTCAGGGCAACCGCGACCGCGGCCAGGCCGACGACAACCGAAGCGGCACGCGAGAGGAACACCTCAGACTTTGGCTCCAGTCTTACCCCGGCGCTGTCGCGCAGCAGGTCCTTGACCAGAGAGCTTACCGAGACAATCAGCACCGCGGCAAAGGTAGACATGCCTGCGGCAATCACCGCGGCAAGGAAGACCGCCGATGCCCAGGCCGGCATGGTCAGCTTGACCAGGCTCGGTATCGCCTTGTCGGCTGCTGCCAGGTCTGGAAACAGCAGCCGGGCCAGCGCCCCGCTGAAATAGGGCAAGAGCGCCACCGTGCCACCGACCGTGGCCACGACCGTGCCCAGCCGTAAAACACTCACGCTCTTAATGGAGTAGAACCTCGTGACAAGCTGGGGCATGCCCCAGACGCCGAAGCTGACAATCATCGAGTAGGAGACCAGCCCGGGCCAGCCCCAGATGCCTGGTGTTGCAAGGTACTTGCCGCCCTCGACCTGACCCAGACCCTGGAAGACCGCACCCAGGCTGCCGATGCGCGCGACCGCGAGCACGGCCAGCAGCACCAGCCCGGCAATCATGATTATCCCCTGGGCAAATCCGGTCCAGACCACGGCTACGTATCCGCCGAGGGCTACATAGACCACGATGATGAGCGCCGACAGCAACACACCGTGAACGTAGGGCAGGTCAACCAGCACCTCGAACGAACGACCCATGCCCTGAATCACCGATACGCTGTAGATGATGAGAAACACCGTAACCACCACGGCTGAGATGAGCCGGGCCTCGGGCGCGTTGTACCTGCGGGCAAGGAAACCCGGCATCGTTATCGTATCGAGCCGGGAGGTCATCGCCCGGGTCCGTGCGCCGAGCACAATCCACGCCAGCAGCGTGCCCACAACGACGTTGGTCGCGCCGACCCAGAGCGTCGCCATGCCGTACTTGTACCCGAACCCGCCGCCGCCGATGATTACGACCGAGCTGTAGTAGGCCGCGACAAACGAGAACGCCGTGACCCATGGCCCGATGGAGCGCGCACCGAGGTGAAAACCCTCGGCTGAACGGGCACCTCGCCGGGACACGAGACCGATGACAAACAACAACACCAGGTACGCGACGAGGACGGTGAAATGGACTGCGAGAGAACTCAGGCTAATCCTCCAACCTGACCAAAGCAGCCCAGACCACAGCGACGATAGCTGCAAGCACCACCGCGATGGCCGCGGCGAACGTCAGCCAGGGGCAACCGAAAGGCCCGTTCACGGCCGAATCATAACCAGTGGCCTGCGTCTGTCAACAAAGGCCGGCTGGAGACAGGGTCGGCTCATCGGTATCTCGCAATGAGCGCGACAGACACGCTCGCACCTATCAGGCTTCCCGCTCAGGCAAGCGGCGTCGTGACCCGCATTGTGCGCTGGAAGTGCGCACCAGCCACCGACGACCCCATCGCCGACGCTCTTGCCGACGTAAAAGCCTGTGCGGCTCACGGGTCAAAAAGGCACGGTCCCGAAATCGCAAGCACCTGTAAAGCCGGCCGGGAAGCCGCCGGTCGGTCCGCGCTTCGGCCTGCTCTTGGGAGCCACTCACCCCATCGGTCCTGACCGCAGTCTGCCGATGGGGTTCTCTTCGGCGAGTCTCGCATCTGCGTGAAGCAGCTCGTCGCGCAAAGACCGGCACCAGAGTCTAGAAGCGTCGCAGTTGTTCCCGCATCGCGGCCAGTCCCTTGCTCCTCAACTATGCAAGGGTACGGATCCTCCCACCCGCCTCTTCACGCCGGGCCCTCGGCGAGCAAACCGGCAGTTTCACGCCACGCCTTTCCCGCTCTCAGCCCGGCGCCGGATGTCAACACTGAAGCCACCGCACCTTGACGCCGGTCGAGCATCATGCTACACTGAGCCGGCATGAAGCGCATCCTGCCCTGTCTCCTTGTTGCCGTGCTCGTGGTTACGCTCGGAGTCGTCATCCTTACCGGCCGCGCCCGGCCGCGCAGCGCGGTCACCGGCTTCGTCATCCCGGCGTCGCTGGCTGACGACGTCACCACCTCGCGCACCAACGCCATTGTCCTGGCCGCGCGTCAGGTCAGCCCGGCTGTTGTCTCGGTCACGGTCACCCAGACCCGCGTCGTCACGTACGACCCGTTCGGCTTTGGCGGGCTTGATGACTTCTTCCGCGATTTCTTCCCGCGCCGCAGCTTTCGTCAGGAAGTGAAGTCCATGGGCTCGGGCGTTATCATCTCCCAGGACGGCGACGTCATCACCAACGCCCATGTCGTCCAGAACGCGACGCGCATCAAGGTCACCCTGCCGGACAACCGCGACTTCGAGGCCGAAATCGAAGGAATGGACGAAGTCCGGGATCTGGCCCTGCTCAAAGTCAAGGCTTCGGGTCTGCCGGCGGCACGGCTGGGCAACTCCGACGACGTGATTATCGGCGAATGGTCAATCGCCATCGGCAACCCCTTCGGGTTCATGATTGAAGACGCCCAGCCGACTGTCACTGTCGGTGTCGTCTCCGCGGTGCGCCGGGACGTGAAGTCGGGCCGGGATGGCCGGGTATTCACCGACATGATTCAGACTGACGCCGCCATCAACCCCGGGAACTCAGGCGGCGCCTTGGCCAATGCCGCGGGCGAGGTCATCGGAATCAACACCTTCATCTTCAGCCATTCGGGCGGCTCTGAGGGTATCGGTTTTGCCCGACCGATAAACGACGTCAAACAGTTTGTGCGCGAAGCAAGAGGCCAGGCGTCAGTCGAAGCCGGCTCCGGAACCCAGGAGACAGAACTCGGCGCCGAGGTCTCGGAGATTACGGCCGCCCTGCGGGCAAGATTCAACCTCGCCTACCGCCGCGGTGTAGTCGTGACCAAGGTCAAGCCGGGGAGCATCGCTGAGACCGTTGGCATGGCGCCGGGCGATGTCATTCTCATGGCGCAGGGCAAGCGCATCAGCACCGCATCGGCGTTCGCCCGGCAGTACGCCCGGCTGTCAGGTACGCTCGATATCGTGATTGACCGCGGCGGCGAACAGATAAGGCTGCTCTACCGGCTGCGATGAACCACAGCCGGAGATAGGAAACAACACCCGTGACAACACGCTACGACACACCGGAAATGGCCGCGTTATGGAACGAAGAGGCGAAGTTCCAGTCCTGGCTCCTGGTCGAGAAGACCGTGGCTCAGGTCCAGGCTGAGCTCGGACTGATTCCCAAGACCGCGGCCCGTGCCATCCGGCGGGCGACATTCAAGCTCAAGGAGATAGAGGAATTCGAGAAGGTCACAAACCACGACGTCATCGCCTTCACGAAGAGCGTGGCCGCGAGCATCGGTTCGACCGGCAAGTATGTGCACTACGGCCTGACCTCATACGACGTCGTCGACACGGCACTCTCGCTGCGCTGTATCTCCGCCATGGCGATTATCGAAGCCGCGCTCGGCGACCTCAGGGTCGAGACCGCCCGCCTTGCGCTCAAGCACCGGAACACCCCGATGATTGGTCGGACCCATGGCGTCCATGCCGAGCCGATTACCTTCGGGCTCAAGTGCCTGTCCTGGTACGAAGAGACCAATCGTAACATCGAGCGGGTCAAGGCCGCGGCTGCCGAAATCGGGTACGGCAAGCTCTCAGGCGTGGTCGGGGCCTACACTCAGCTTGGGCCCGAGGTCGAGGCAAAGGTCATGAGCCGACTCGGCCTGAAGGTCGAGCCGGTTTCGACGCAGGTCATTCCGCGCGACCGGCACGCCCGGATGCTGACTACACTCGCGCTCGTGGCAACCGGCCTGGAGCGCATCGCGACCGAAATCCGTAACCTTCAGCGGACTGAAATCGGCGAGGTTGCCGAGCCGTTTGGCCGGGGCCAGCGAGGCTCTTCAGCCATGCCCCACAAGAAAAACCCCATCATCTGTGAGCGCATCACCAGCCTTGCCCGGCTGGTGCGAAGCTACGCCGGGGTGGCACTGGAGAACATTCCGCTCTGGCACGAGCGCGACCTGTCCAACTCGGCCAACGAGCGGGTCATCATCCCCGAGTCCTGTACTCTCGTCCATTATATGCTGCGCAGGACGACCAGCGTGCTCGCCGGACTTGTGGTCCGACCCGACCGGATGCTCGCCAACCTCAAGGGCTCGGCCCACGCGTTCCTGTCTCAGGCCGTACTGCTGGAGCTGGTTCGGGCCGGGGTGGACCGCGACCGCGCCTACTCCCTGGTACAGAAACTGGCGTTCGAATGCCAGGCCGGCGGTCGCGACTTCGCCGCGGCCTGCCGC
>CAZQFS010000169.1:0-4228 GCA_964592755.1 uncultured bacterium
CTCGCTGCTGGTCCAGGCGACGATCGGGTGTTCGTACAACCGCTGCTCGTTCTGCGCCATGTACCGGGACAAGGAGTTCCGCGTGCGTCCGGTCGAGGACGTGCTCGAGGACATCAGGCTGGCGCGCGACCACTACGGCCCGGAGGTGAGGCGGGTCTTCCTCTGCGACGGCAACGCGCTCATCCTGCCGATGAACTACCTGCTCAAGGTGCTTTCCAGCCTGCAGGAGCACTTCCCTGAGCTGCAGCGGGTCGGAGTGTATGCGAATGCGCGTGACATCATGCACAAGTCAGCCGCGGAACTCAGCACCCTGGTCGAGCATCGCCTGTCCATCTTCTACCTCGGCATGGAGTCCGGCTCGGACCGTATCCTCGAGGCCATCGACAAAGGCGCGACCGCATCCGAGATGATACAGGCGGTGCAGAAGGCGATGAAGGCGGGCATGAAGTCGTCGGTCATCTACCTGCTGGGCATGGGTGGCAGGAAACTCTGGCAGGAGAACGCGGTTGAGTCGGCCCGCGCGGTCTCGGAGATGAACCCGAACTACCTGTCGGCGCTCACGGTCACGGTTGTGCCCGGCACGCCTCTCGCGCAGAAGATGAAGGCGGGTGAGTTCGAGCTGCCGTCGCCTGAGGAGTTCGCGGCTGAGCTGCGTCTTTTTCTTGAACAGGTGGACGTGAAGGCGACGGTCTTCCGCTCCAACCATGCCTCAAACTACGTCCCATTGGGCGGGCGCCTGCCCAAAGACAAGGCCCGGCTCATCGCCGAGCTCGACTCGGCCATCAAGCACCACCGCTTCAAGCCTGAATACATGCGCGGGCTCTAGTCCATGACCTCAGAATCACCCATCGTACCGCTGCCACCGGAACTACCCGTCGAGGCTCAGCCTCACGAGCCGCCGGTGGAAGCACCCCAGCCTGAGACGCCGCCTGCGCCTGCCGTACCGCTATCACGGTGGGACAAGCTCGAGGACTGGCTTCAGGGCCACGCTTGGCTGGTCGTGCTCGCGCTCGTTGCGGCCGGTCTCTTGGCGCGCCTGCAACCTGCAGTCCAAATGTTCCTGAATCCGGACGAGGTGTATAACTACTTGGCCATCAACGAACCGAGTCTCGGGGCCGCGTTCCGCTCGGCGATGTCTGACAACCCTCATCCGCCGCTATACTACATCCTCCTGTTTCTCTGGCACCAACTCGGTGACTCGGACCTATGGCTCCGGCTGCTCTCGGTCCTGGCGGGCACGGCCGGACTCTGGGTGGCCTACCAGTGGCTGGCTCGTGCCGTGAACAAGACAACTGCGATCGCCGGCGTATTTTTGCTCACCTTCGCGACCCAACATGTCAACCTGTCGGCCGAACTACGCGCCTACACGGTACTGTTGCTGCTGCTCGTGACCGCCCTCTGTTTTCTTGAGCGGGCGCTGCAGGAGCGGTCCGCCATTATGATGGCGCTGTACAGTCTAGCCCTGGCGCTCGCAATTCTAGACGACTATTCGGCGGCCTGGGTGGCGCTCGCGGCGGGAATCTACGTCCTGACACACATGGTCGGACGCAGGATACCTGCAAGGGTGGCCGCAGCGTGGATCGGAGGGCAGGCGGTTTGCGCAGGCATCGCGTTCTTCCTGTACCGGGCCTCTGTCGCTTCGTTGCGTGGTTCGAGCTTCGAGACTTGGGTGCGGGAGGTAATGCTCAAGGAATCCTACCGGCAGACGGCAGAGAAACCACTCGCGTTTCTGGCGAAGGCGACGATTAGCTTCTTTCACTACCTGCTGTCCACTCGAGCCGCCGGATGGGTCGGCGTCGCGCTGTTCGTAGCTGGTGTTCTGTTGCTCGCGCTGCGCCGAGTCGACGGGCGCAGACTCTGGGCCTTCGCACTCCTCATGCTTCTGCCGTTTGTGTTTGTGGGCGGCGCGGCTGCTGCACGCCTATACCCGTACGGAGGCACGCGCCATAGCTTCTTTCTGATGGTCTTTGCCGTCGTTGGCATAGGGTCCGCGCTGTCGCAGTTCGCAAGGCAGCGACTGCGGACGCTCCTGCCGATGCTCTTGTTCCTGCTACCATTGTGGAAGTGGATCGGACGACCGGAGCACGCGTGGTTCGGCAGCCGCCACAACCTGCGTCGCGAGTACCTGCTCGCTGGCGTCGAGCGCCTGCGTAGCGTGACAGGACCTGGCGGGGTCGTCTTCTCGGACCAGCAGGCCCATCTCCTCCTGCGTCGGTACTACTGCACCGGGAGTCACGGGCTACCAAAGGGAGGCGCAGACGGGTTCACCGAATATCACTGCGACGGCCTGACCTTGGTCGGCATGGGGGCGTGGGGCCCGAGCGCGGACAGCTTCTCGAAGGAGTTCCGTCGCATGGAGCGGGTCTACGGGCTGCGGCGCGGGGACACGGTCTGGGGCTTCTCTGGAGGCTGGGGGTGGAACATGGCGACCCAGATCCAACGCGACCGTGGCGTCCCGCTGTCAGGGGCGAGCATCCTCCGGGACAATGTTGCGGTGTTCCCACTCGTCGTTGGGCACACACTCAGCGAGCTGCCGGACGACACGACCGACTGGGCTGTAATAGAAGCAGTCGAGATACTTGCCGGGTTCGCCCGAGCCAGGTGGGCTGGTTCTTTCCGCTTCGCTCTCTGGCCCGGCCATTACCTGCCCGACGCGACCTCACCTGTGTATCAGAATTTCCCTGCGGTCGGGCTGACGTACGCCGAGCTCTACCAGCTGCTTGCGACGGGTCGGCAGGACATCACCCAGTTCCTTCCCGCGCTAGCCCTGTGGGTATTCAACGATGCCGAAAGACAACTCAGCTACATGCGACTAATGGACGGAGGTCACAGCTACGCAGTAGGTGGCCTCCGCTTCACACTGCTTGCGCTGGCCCGGGATGCCATCGCAGGAGCCTATCTGATAGAAGTGGAAGACTGAACCGGACATCCTGGCCAGTCAACAGGGCCCGATGCGAGATGTCTAGCCGGCTGCTACGGCACGACTACCTTGAACCGGGCCAGTTCTGCGCCATCTCGCGTGTGAATCCTCAGCACGAGGATCCCGGGACCCAAATTCCTCACGTCCAGCGGGACTGACCGGCGATCCTGCAGTTCAATGCTCCGGACCACCGAGGCGCGCCTGCGCCCGATGGCGTCGAAGACGACAACTTCGCAGACGGGCCGGCCCGGTACTTCGAGTCGAAGTACGCCCCGCCCCGGAAACGGATTGGGCATGAGCGTGAACCGTCTCGCGGCGACGCTGCCGGCTTCGTGCACGCCGCCGGGCGACGTCCTCAGTCGCGCGGTGAACATGCTCATCCAGTTGTAGGTCGAATCGATGCGGTCGCACTGACCGGCGAGATAGATGTGGTCCGTGTCCACGACGTGCAGACACGCACCCCAATCCTGGAGGTGGTCCGGCAGGCCGTAGGCGAAGGTCCAGAGGGTCTCGCCCCCGGCGACGTTGCTGTTCGAGTAGCAGACCAGCCGGATGTCACCCGATACTGTGCCGGTGACGTATGCCCGACACTTGTTGTAGGTGATGTCGTAGCCAAAGTCGTCCCCGGCCCAGCCGAACTTGGCGCCATCGTGACCCCAGAGCGGGACGAGGTCATGACTCAGCTTCTGGGTCATCATCTGGAAGCCACGCAGCGCGTGCTCGCTTGCACCGGTGACGTAGACGTTCTGCGGCGTGGTCTCGTCCAGCACCAGTCGGGTGGCAAAGTCGTCACCCTCAGGGACACCGTTGTAGGTGTACGAGTTCAGCACGTCGCCGGTGTCGGCCAGCCGCAGCACGAGGAAATCGTACATGTTGTCTTCGGATTCAGTCAGGCCGGCGACATAGATGGTGCGGTCCTGCGCGACAGCCACGTCGAACGCTACGTCGTCAAACGGCCCGCCGTTCAGGTAGGTTGTTGACCACAGCCGGTTGCCGGCGGTGTCGAACTTCATGACCCAGATATCTCTGTTGGTCAGGCCGTTCAGGCCAAACCCGGCCACGATCACGTTGCCTTCCTGTGTGACCGCCATACTGGTCGCGCAGTTGTCCCATTGCGCCCAGTCGAAGAAGAACCACGGGTCAATGTCGCACGCTGGGTGCGAGGCACGCTTGTCGAGCGTCAGACTGCGTGACCAAACAACATGAGTGTCGGCAGCGTTCACCCGCATCACCGTGAACGCTGAGAGCTCAGGTGTACTGCTTCACGAGAAATGAGACAAAACGGGCATTGGATTTAGGGAGTCCTTT
>CAZQFS010000170.1:0-1021 GCA_964592755.1 uncultured bacterium
ACGTGGACAAAGTCGTGGACGTGTGCGCCCGCGCCGGCATCGCAAACAAGGTGGCACGGATGAAACCGCTGGGCGTGGTCAAAGGATGACCGCCCGAGAAAGGGCGAGTTGGCAGTGACCAACGGGCAGTTCGCGGTAGCCGGAACCTGCGAACGGCAGACCGCAAACCGGGCACTCGTGCAATGAGCTTTGCCGACAAGGTCTCTCAGGCTCCCGAAGGCCCCGGCGTCTACCTGCTGAAGGACGCGCGTGGCCGCGTGCTCTATGTCGGCAAGGCACGGTCCCTGCGCGACCGGTTGAAGTCGTATACCCAGCCGCAGGACGACCCGCGCCTGCGCGCGCTCGTGAGCCGTGTCGCCGACCTGGAGACGATTGTCACGCGCACCGAGGTCGAGGCCTTAGTCCTCGAAGAGAATCTCGTCAAGTTCAGGAAGCCGCGCTACAACGTGCGGATGCGGGACGACAAGAAGTACCCGTATCTGAAGATTACCGCGGCCGAACCCTTTCCCCGAATCTTCGTCACCCGGAACCTGAGGCAGGACGGCTCGGTCTTCTTCGGGCCGTACACCTCGGCCCGGGAACTGCGCAAGGCGCTGCGCGGAGTGAAGCGCATCTTCAAGCTGCGCACCTGCAAGCGGGAGCTGCCGGAAAGGCCAACCGCCAAGGACGCCAAGAGCGCCAAGGATTCAGTGGAAAACCGGCAATCGGAAATCGGCAATCGGGAATCGGTTCGTCCCTGCCTGAACTTCGAGCTGAACCGCTGCACCGGGCCGTGCACCGGCCGGCTCACCCCGCAGCAGTACGCACAGCAGGTGAAAGACGTCATCGCGTTTCTGTCCGGTCGCTCCGACGAGCTGGTCGAGCAGGTCGAACAGCGGATGTGGGCCGCGTCCAAAGCTCAGGACTTTGAGGTTGCCGCCAGCCTGCGCGACCAGCTCATGGCCCTGCGCGAAATCCGCAGGGAACAGCAGGCCGTGCTCCAGGACAAGCTCGATGTCCTGCACGTCCGGGTGATCGCCCC
>CAZQFS010000170.1:1031-4216 GCA_964592755.1 uncultured bacterium
GATGTCATCGGACTGTCCCGGGCCGACAAGGCCGCGGTCGCCGCCTTGTTCCGCATCCGCGAAGGCAAGATAGTCGCCCGCGAGGAGTACCCCCTGAACGCAGCCAGGGACGTGCCTGACTCCGAGGTGCTGTCAACCGTGGTGCGGTCCGTGCATACGCACACTCACGACATCCCCGAGGAAATCATCCTGCCGTCTGCCATCGAGGACGCAGAAGTGCTCGAGGCGCTCTTTGCCGAGCGCGGTGGCCGGAAGGTGGTGATTCGCGTGCCCGAGCGCGGCGAGAAGGTTCGGCTGGTCGAGCTCGCGCGGGCCAATGCCGAAAAAGCGCTCGTGGAGCTCGCGCCCGAGGAGAAGGTACCACGGGGTAATCGCGAACTCGCGGAGATTCTCGGACTGACCACTGTGCCCAGGCTGATTGAAGGCGTGGACATCTCAAACACGCAGGGCACGAACGCGGTCGGCTCCATCGTCGTGTTCCGCGACGACCGGCCGACCAAACAGCAGTACCGGCTGTTCAAGATTCGCACGGTGCAGGGCGCGGACGACTTCGCCATGATGGAAGAAGTGCTTGCCCGCCGCGTACGCGGTCTTCTGGAAAAGAACCGACCCCTGCCCGACCTTGTGCTCGTGGACGGCGGCAAAGGCCAGTTGTCGGCTGCGGTAAGGGCCTATGGCCGGTTCGACGCCGAAATCCCGATACTCGGACTGGCCAAGCAGACCGACACGCTCTACTACGCGGACGGCCGCGAAATCACGATACCGGTCACCTCGCCCGCGCTCAAGCTCTTGAAGCGCATCCGTGACGAGTCGCACCGCTTCGCCATCACGTTCCACCGCAAACTCAGGGGCAGGAAAATGGTGGAGTCCGAACTGGATGAGATTCCCGGGCTGGGCCCGGCGCGGAAGAAGGCGCTGATACAGCACTTCGGCTCGCTCGACAAAGTGCGGCTCGCCTCGGCCGCCGAGATTGCCCGGGTCAAGGGCTTTGGCCCGGCCCTGGCCGAGCGAGTTGGCGCGGTACTCCGTCGGTAGCAGACCCACCTGTGAATTCGCGCATGGTGTACGGATTGACGGACACCGTGTTGTGTGTAGGCTAGTAGCGTGAACCCCACGGACGTAGAAGAGCGCGCCTTTGTTGAGGAGTTGAGTCGCGAGGTGAACGAACTGGCCGGACTGAAGGAACTGGAGGACTGGTATCTCCGACGTCACCGCGAGGTCTGGGAACCGTTCAACATCGAGCTGCAGCGCCTTCAGCGCGATGAAGGCGCAGACACTGCCAGGCCGGAGCTGCGCGACCGCGTGGCGCAGGAGCTTGGGGTCACAAGGAGAAGCGAGCTGCTCCAGACCTTGTACCAGCAAGCGCTGGGCGACCTTGTGGGCCGTGCTGCTGAGGACCTGGCGAATCCAGACTCAGACGCTCACCATGAGATAGTGGAGAAGTACGACGAGGCGTGGCGGGAACTAGCGAACAGGTAGCCAACTGGCTATCCAGGGTCGTCACACTTCACGACCGAATCATCGCCCGGTACGGCGGTGCACCGGGCATTCTCGACGTCTCGCTCCTGCAGGCTGCCATTGAGCGTCCCTGGACCGGGCTGGCGAACGGCACTCAGTACTACCCGGGCGCGCTGGACAAGGCAGCAGTGCTGCTTGAGCGGGTCATCAACTACCACGCGTTCGTGGATGGCAACAAGCGAACCGCGACTATCCTCGTATTCGAGTTCCTGCGAGAGCAAGGCTACATCCTGGAAGCTGAAAGCGGCGACATCGTGGATACCGCGGTCCAGATTGCCGAGAAGCGGATGCTTCATCACGACATCGTGGCGTGGCTGGACAAGGTCACACCGGTACGCCTCGGGACATTCACTGCGCTGACCCCGTGCCCGTGGTGCGGTTCGAGCAACATGCAAGCGCGGACGACTTCCCTCGCGGTGGGCTTTGGGTTTGTCGGAGCGAACCGTGCCCGACCGGAAGCACGGACGGCGGACTACTGGGTGTGCTCCGACTGTGGAGTCACATTCATGAGGGGCGACCACATTCTCAACGTTGGCGATGAGAAGTACCTGTTGCACGTGCCGCATTCTGGAGCGGACCCGCTGACAGGCAAGGTGGTCACGGGACCATGGTGGACCGAACACGGAAAGAAGCCCCGTAACCTTGGTAGCATCACCGTAGCCAGGGACGATGTCTCGGAGGTTGCACGCGACCACCCGGCGCAGCACATCGCCGAAATCGTCAGGCTCATCAGGCAGTCCGTCAGCAGGAGGTCCGAGTGAGGTGCGAAACGCTTCTTCTGACTGTGGCCGCGACAATGGCCTTGGCCACACAATGGGAACCCGAGGTCCGGCTGACGGACAACAGCTACTCGGACTTCGCCTACTGGAGCTGCCAGCGCCGGGTCGTAGCTGACCCGGACGGCCGTATCCACGTCGCATGGCACGTGATGAACTCCGGACTCGGCACGTACCGGTTCCAGGTCTACTACAAGCGCTACAACCCCGGCTCGGGCTGGACCCAGGACACCATGCTCTCGGCCGACCTGTACACGGCCAGCACCTACTGCAAGTACCCGTCGCTCGGCGTGGATTCCTCAGGCCGCGTCTATGCGGTCTGGGCCGGCGGCTCGACTGAGGACGCGGACGAGGTCATCTACGCAAAGACCTGCGTGCCGGCCGGCAGCGGCAACGATGGCTGGGACCAAATCAGCCGCGTGCTCTCAACCCAGGGGCCGACCTATGAAAAGGGCTGCCCCAACGTCTCATCCACACCCAATGGCAACGTCCAGGTCACCTGGCTCGAGACATCGGGCAGCACGACCTGGATTGCGTTCCGCGAGCGCGTGGACACAACCTGGCAGACGCAGAGGAACCTTGAAACCTCGACCAGCTACAAGGCCTATCCCGCGGTCGCGGCCGGGCCGGACAACCGTGTGCACATCATCTGGTACGGACGCAGCGGGCCCTCGGGCTTCTATGACGTGTTCTACAAGCCACGCACCGACACGACATGGGGACCGACCGAGGAGGTTTCTAATGGTGACCGGCACCAGATGTACCCTTCCGTCGCGGTCAACCCGGCAACCGGCAACCCGCACGTTCTCTGGCAGTGCTACGAACCGGTCGCGAACCACAGACGCATCGTCCATGCGTGGCGCGACGCAAGCGGCTGGCAGCCGCGCGACT
>CAZQFS010000171.1:0-2569 GCA_964592755.1 uncultured bacterium
GGCGACTACCGCCAGACCGAGAAGCTGGTGCTGCAGAGGTAGACCGACGCCCACGGCCGGCGGCATGGTGCCGGCCCTCGCGGCGACCGGCTATTGACTTTCAGCCGGGGCGCTCTAGACTTGCTTCCGAAGGCCCATGACAAACCCAGGCGGCAAGATGCCTGGCAAGGAGACGATAGTTTGCTGATGTCCTGTCGCACGTTCTTCGAGTCACTCGGCAGGGCTCTCCTGAGGACCCTGCCCTTTGAGCTTCTGGCTTTCCGCTCCCTCCGGAGCCGAAGTCAGGGCAGGCTTGCGCGCCGTGGGCTGCTGGGTTTCCCGACCTTTCGCTGGTTCGGACACGTTGCCCCGAACTCGGTTTTCCGAGGGGGGGGGGTATTATCATCCGAGCCTTCTTCTTCCCTCCCCTGCTCTTTCCCAACCGACACTAGCCCTTTCTTCCTTCTACAACCTGTCCGGTCAGATGCGCGCAGGTAGCTGAGCCCTCGGGGTCTTGGGCAAGCTCCGAGGCGGGTCTGAGTCCGGCCCGGTCCGAATTTGGAGGATGCATGGCCCGATGGGGGCTGTGCGTCGGCGCCGGAAAGAAGCCGGCGTCACTTGTGAAAGTGAACTACAGAGAAAACGAGGTCTATCATGAATCGAGTTCTGAGCTTCGTGGCCGCTGCGGTGCTGGCCTTTCCCTTGGCGTCGGCCGAGGACATGCGCTGGCCGGCGTACCCCGAGCAGGCCACCCGATTCTCGACGAGCCACATGCTGCGGATTGTTCCTAACGTAACAGGGCAATCAGCCGACTACTGCGTACATGCCGTGTGGAACAGAGCTGGGGTCTGGTACGACTACTCGCAAGACGACGGCGCGTCGTGGCGAGGGGCGATTGACCTACCCGCCCAATACCCGTTCAGCAGGGGCAACCCTTCTATCAACGTGCCGCCTGATGACCATCTGTGGGCGACATTCCTCGCGCTCGACTGGGACGTGGTGCACCTCCAGCTCTCGGTGGCACGCACTCGCCCGCCGCTGCCCGGCGACGATAACTGGTACGAAGGCGGCGGCGGCTACGGCGACTTCTATCGAGCACCGTCTACGGCCCTCAGCACTACGTCGCCCGTCACCCAGAGGTGTACGTAGTACGAACGCACTTCAACGCGGGTGGGGCATACCTGCACTTCTCCGCCTACGACACTCTACCTATTTCGACCGGACTCGACATCATCCTCGAGCAGTACCCCGACCAGAGCTTCGACTTCCAGCCGAGCATTGACTACACCCCGGGAGACAAGGTGCACATTACCTACCGTGCGCCCGACGGTAGAATCAAGTACTACACCTGGCAGGACCCCGTGACTCCGGACCAAATCCGCGCGGGCGTGCTGCCAACGTGGATTGGCCCGTTTCCCGTATCGATCCCGTCCTACGAACCCGCGTCGCAGCCGTCCGTAGATGCCGACGGCGAAGCGGTCTACTGCGCGTTTCGCGGCCCGGACCCGAACCGCCCCGACAAAGGCGAAGTGTACCACTGCCTGCACCTGCTGAACGCACCGCCGGACCAATGGTTCGGACACCGGCCGGTCAGCCGCACCCCCGACTTCGAGTCATCAGACCCGCAGGTCCACACCAGCTCCACCGTCATCTGGCAGGAGGAGGTAGAGGGCGACAGGCACGAGATTATGGTCGAGTACATGGGCGGCCTGGTCGTTCAGATGAGCACGGACCCGCAGTATGACAACAGGTGGCCGCACGTCCAAATCGTCAATCCGTGGCCACCGAACATCGTCAAGTACTCGACCTATGCTCTCTGGACCGAGGACGGACCAGAGCACTGGGCCCGCTACCGTCACTTCGTCTACATACCGAACTTCGGCGAACCTCGCGGATACCCGACGTACTTGAACGCGTCGCTGGGCGAAGAAGTCCGCTCTCCATACTGCGCCGCGCGCGACGGGTACCGGAAGTACAAGCATGCGAGTGTAGACTACTCCGAGAATGCGCTGTCCTACCAGCTCCCCTACCTGGACCGCGCCCGCGACTACCTCTTGGAGCTAGTGGCGTTCAACGGCGAAGATGTCCCGATAACGCAGTGCTACTCCATCGGCGGCGTGGGCCGGACGCGAACAATCCAGCCGAGCCAGTGGGATACGCTCTATGTCGAGATTCCACGGAAGGCGCACAGAACCACACGGGCCGCTCTGGCGGTCAGCCGGCACTCGGGTCCAATGGCCTGCCTTACCAGTCTGAAGGTATACGAGGTAGTGTTCCGACAGACAGGCGGCGACGGCGCGGCGGGCGGCACGGCCATGGTGGAGCCCGCACGTCTCACTGCCTGGCCAAACCCGTTCACTGCGTCATGCAGGCTGCAAGTCCCGTCCGCGCTGGAAGGCACGCGTGCCGAAGTCCGAGACGTCACCGGTAGGCTGTTGCGCGAGCTCACGCTCAAAGCTGGGCCGGCTGGTCCCGTCGCCACCTGGGACGGTCGCGACCGCCGCGGTTCTCTCGCAGCTCCCGGAGTTTACTACTGCACGGTAGGCTCCGGTGTCAACGCAGCAAGCCTGAAGCTCGTCCGCAGGTGAGC
>CAZQFS010000171.1:2669-4132 GCA_964592755.1 uncultured bacterium
TCGGTGACTTTGATGGCGACGGACTCATGGAGCTTGTCGGGTACAACTGGATCTGGCAAGGCTCTACATGTAGGTCCATTCTGTGTGCGCTGGAGCAACCGACACCTGCGACAATGCCGACCGAGCTGGCGTGGACCTACGAGATCTCGCCGGAGGGTGCTACGATGATGGCAGTCCAACTGCCAGGCGACCTTGACGGCGACAGACTGAGTGACCTGCTGACCGCCCAGGATGACACGCCCATGAACCTCGTCTTGGAGTGTGCCGGAAACAACGCTGTCCGGGTGGCATGGCGTCCTCCGCAGTCCTGCGCCTGCCCGCGTACAACCTATGGTGACTTCGATTCAGACGGCAAGCGTGAGTTCATCGGAGGGATGATATACTCATCCGGCCCGGTCGGCGTATGGGAAAGCCAGGGCAACGACCAGTACGAACGTGTCTGGTATGAAGAGACAGGGTTGCCGAGTGGCGGGGTCGACGTCTTCGCGGGCAATGACGTTGACCAGGACGGCAGACCTGAGTTCTTCATGGCGTTCGCCACCTACCTGGGTGGTACCTGGCTGAACCGTCTCTTCTGTTGGCAGGCAACCGGGGACAATCAGTACGAGCGGGTGCCGGTCGAGGAGGTCTGGGTGTCCTCGGTCAGGATGAACTCGCTCGGTCGGAGCATGTGCGCTGACCTGGATGGGGACAGCGTCCAGGAGATTGTCTGGAGCATTGTCAGGGCGCTGGGCGTCATCAAGTCCACCGGCGTGAATCAGTTCCGTCGGGAGTGGACGTGGATTAACAGCCATCATCCGACGCCTGTCGCCCTGAACGTGAACATCGCGGACGTGAACTACGATGGCTACCAAGACATCGTGGCCATGGGCGACGGCAAGATTTCAGTCTTTGAGGTCGAGGCGGTCAAGGTGCTGCGCCCGGTGGGCGGCGAGGTTTTCCAGGCCGGCGAGACCTGCAAGGTCTCGTGGCAGACGTTCTCCCCGCCCCGGTGCGATTCGGTGTCGCTGTTTCTGCGGCTGGACTCGACGTACCGGCTGGACACGATTGCGCACGGGCTGGCACCGGCAGACACCCCCTACGCGTGGGTTATCCCTGACATCAGGGCCGATTCGTGCTGGCTCATGGCAATTGCCTACGGCCCGGGCTGGCAGTACGACGAGTGCGACCGGCCATTCACGATTCGGCCGAGCGGTGTGGAAGAGACCGGACTTGGGCCAGTCCGCGACTGGGCCTTGTCAGTCAGTCCGAACCCGGCTCGGGGCAGAGCGGTCGTCCGCTACGATGTGCCTGTGGCTTCCGAGGTCAGTCTGAGCCTGTTCGACGCCGCAGGCCGCGCCGTGTCCGAGCTTGCGACCGGTCCGCACGCACCCGGCTCCTATTCCGTTCCACTCCGTTCCCCTGTCGTCTCTCCTCGTTCCTCAATCCTCTCCTCCGGCGTCTACTTCCTGAAGTTCCGCGCC
>CAZQFS010000172.1:0-3971 GCA_964592755.1 uncultured bacterium
GGATGTATGTGGTACTGGGCGACCCGTCAATGCCGGTCTGGACCGGCGGGATGCCTCAGTTTCCGACCGTGACGGCGCCGGATTCGATTCCGACCGGACCGTACAACATGAACGTGACGGTCAGGGTCGCAGGGCGACCGGTCGAAGGTGCGCTGGTCTGTGCCTGGAAGGGAAGTGAGTTCTACGTCGCCGAGCGAACCGGGGCATCGGGTCAGGCGACCCTGGCCGTGAACGCGGCGACACCGGGTCAGGTCAAGCTGACTGTTTCCGAGGGCCATGCTGAGCACTCGATCCCGGGAGCGGCGCATACGCCGATTCTGCCTGTTCAGTGGACCATCATGGCCGGCGGCGGGGGACAGCCTCAGCCAAACGTGGTCTATGTCTCGCATGTCATCCGTGACTCACCGCCGGGCGGCAATAGCAACGGCCGATTTGAGCCCGGGGAAAGTGGCACGTTCGTCATCACCCTGCGCAACACCGGCAACGGCGAGGCGCAGAACGTGACTGCCAAACTGAAGTCGAACCACGCCCAGTTCGTCATCACCGACTCAACATCGAACTACGGCACCATACCAGCCGGGGCCACGGTCAACAACGACGCGGACCGGTTCGGCGCGACAGCCCAGTCCACGATTCCGCCTGGAACATGGGTCACCTGTACGCTTAAGGTGCACTCGGCCAACTGGGCGCACGACTGGACCTACACGTTCACGTTTCAGGTCGGGACGCCGCCGAGCCCGCCCGGAACGATCATCTGGGGTCCGCGCGTTTGCTCGGGAATGCCGACCGCATGGGGCCTGTACGGCATGGCGTACAGCACGAACGACAACCTGCTCTACGCGATGTACTTCATGTCGCCCACAATCTACAAGTACTCCTCAGACAGCATGTTGACCGCCATGGGCACGGTGACCCTGCCCGAGGATTCATGCACCGACCTCGACTACTGCGCGTATGACAACACGTTCTGGGTCGTGGCCAACCCGCGCAAGGTGGTCTATAAGATAACGTCCACCGGTACGGTCGTGCGTCAGTTCGCGGTGCCACAGGCCGATTACCCGTGCGGCATTGTGGAGCACGACGCCGAGCACAAGCTCTATGTCAGCGACCGCAGACTGGTGGGCCAGACCGCGCAACGGGTCTTTGTCTATGACACGCTGGGCAATATCCTGGATACCCTTGCCCACCCGCTGACCGGCAACTACGGCTCGCGCTGTCTGGCTCTTGACAGCCGGTGTCCGGTGAATCCGCCTTCGGTCCTGAACATCTTCACCTGGTTCAACACCGGCGGAACCGCGATTGACTCAATCGGCATGGTCGAAATCGACCGGGTGAGTTTCGCCCTGCGCAACCGCTACCGGTTCCTGAACAACTCGTGGAACATCCGTGGCATCGAGTACGACCCGCGTGACGGTTCTTACTGGATTTCCATCATGGAAGACCAGACCGGCGGCAACAACCGTATCTTCAAGGTTGTCGGGTTCAACTACGGTACCGGCGTGGAGGAGAGGCCGGTCGAGGTTTCCCTTGTCGATGGCGAAGTGACGGCCAGGCCCAACCCATTCACCGGTTCCACCGTCATCTGGGCCGCGCCGCGCACGGGCGGGACGGTCGCGCTGCGTATCTTCGACGGCAGCGGACGGCTGGTGCATTCGGCGAGCCAGGCCGCAGACCGGGGACGAGTGACGTTCAACTGGAACGGCCGCGGCGGCTCGGGCCAGACTATCTCGCCCGGCATCTACTTCTATCGCCTTGATGGAGCGGGACTCAGGGCGTTCGGCAAACTCGTTCTCTCCCGCTGACCGAGAGTCGGGACGTGTGCTGCCGGAGCAGGATTCCTGCTCCGGCAGCCTCTTTCAGGACTGCGACGCGGTCTGAACCCGGGGGACTGCCTTCGAGCCAAGGGAGTGACGGCCGCGAGAGAACGGCCGGCAGGGTGGCGGCTTCAGTCTTCTCTGAGGGCGCGACGCCATTCCGGACCGTAGGCCGGAACGCGAACGTCGGGACCGAGTCGAACGTGAATCTCGTCGCCGGGCATGAGCTGGCCCGCGCGGAAGGCAAGCTTGACCTTCATGGCGAGGTCGTCGAGCAATTGGGTCCGGCGCATCTGGAGCGTGCGGTCGTCGGCCGGAGTACCCGCGGCCTGTTCGGCCTCACCGGAGAAGTAGTCCTGCTGGGTCTGGCTGCACGACAGCCAGACGTCAATGGAGCCGCCGGCATGCTCGACCGAGGCGCGCAGTCCGGCGATGCCGAACGGGCCCTTGAGGTTCGGGTCGGCCGGGTCGGCTTCAGTGTTGTCGAATGATGCTATCTTCAGCCGGTGCTGGACACCGTTACGGTCCTTGGCGCTGTCAATCATCTCGTCCCAGAGCTGCTTCATTTCGGTCGCCTCCTTCCGGGTGGCCTGGATGCGTATGATGCCGAGGGGGGGATTTGAACCCCCAAGGGCGTGAACCCACTAACTCCTGAGGCTAGCGCGTCTGCCATTTCCGCCACCTCGGCGTCGAGGACAGTTTCCTGGTGTTTCCAGCATGCGACTGCCGGTCTGGGTGGTGTTGTCGCTGAGTCTGGGCACGACTGGGAACTCCGTCGCCTGTAGGATAGCGCGATGACTCCTGGTGTCAAGTAATAACAGCAACCCAAATCCCGAAACTGACTTCCACGAAGCACACGAAATCCGAGCAGAGGGCCAGGAGTCCGGAGTCCACCCATTCCTTCGTGCCTCTCGTCCTTTTCGTGGCCCAGTGTCGGGTTCCGGGAGCAAGGCCGGCCATGTTGTCTCAGCGCCGGCGTCGGGTAGAATTGCACATGCTCATTGGACACTATACCGACGTCAAAGAGGAAATGCCGGCCATGCCCGGCATGCAGGCGACGATTCGCTGGCTCATCTCTGCCAGGGACGGGGCAGACCACTTCGCCATGCGGGTCATCGAGGTCAGGCAGCGCGGCGAATCGATACCGCGGCATCGGCACGACCACGAGCACGAGATATTCGTGTTCTCGGGTCAGGGTACCGCCCTGCTTCAGGATGAGACGCGGCCACTGACCGCGGGGGACTTCGTGTTTGTCCCGGCCGGAGAGGTTCACGGATTCGTCAACACCGCGGACGAGCCGTTCCGGTTCATCTGCGTGATACCGACTCCGAAGTAGCGCGCTCGCTACACCCGGCCCAGAATCCGCAGCAGTCGGAGTCTCAGTACGAGGAAGAATGCCCGCCGGACAATGCGCTTGTTCATCTTCGACACTCCGGCCCGGCGTTCGGTGAACACGATGGGGATTTCCTTGAGCCTGCCGCCCTTGCGCCAGATAAGGAAGTCTATCTCAATCTGGAAACCGTAGCCGTCCTCCTTGAGCATGTTCAGGTCCAGTCTCCTGAGCATGTCGGTGCGGTAGACCTTGAACCCGGCGGTCAGGTCACGTACCGGGCAGCCGGTAACGCGGCGGGCGTAGGCACAGGCGAAGTAGGAGAGGAGCAGCCGTTTCATCGGCCAGTTCACGATTGAGATGCCGTCAGAGTAGCGTGAGCCGATGACCAGGTCATAGTTCTTAAGTGCCGCGATCATCTCGGGGATCTTCTCCGGCGGGTGGGAGAAGTCCGAGTCCATCTCAAAGCAGTAGTCGTAGTTCTGTTCGAGCGCGTAGCGGAACCCCAGCACGTAGGCGGTTCCGAGGCCGAGCTTACCGGGTCGGCGGATGAGCTTGATGCGCGGGTCGGCCTGCGCCATCCGTTCGACCATGTCGCCGGTCTTGTCGGGCGAGTTGTCGTCAATCACGAGCACGTCGAGCTCGGGCGACTGCGCAAGCACGACCGGGACAATCCGCTCGACATTCTCCGCTTCGTTGTAGGTCGGCATGATGACGAGTCCGCGCGGCACGGCCAATGATAGAGAACCGCGCCGCTGCTGTCAAACCCCGCGGGTCGGTGGGCCAGGACATCGTTACCAGGGTCAGGCCGGCAAACTGCTGACTGG
>CAZQFS010000173.1:0-3898 GCA_964592755.1 uncultured bacterium
TGCGTGCTCGCCTCGATTCCGCTTGCCATCGGCTTTGTCGGCGGCTACGCGACCGGCCGATCCAAAGGCTACGCCCTGCTGCTGGCGCTCTTCCTGTTCCTGGGCATTGCCGCCACGTTCACCGCGCTCGGGACGGTTGCATCTCTCGCCGGCACGCTCTTCGGTACCACCTCGAGGCTCGGGCCAGTTCTCATCGTCGTTGTCTGCCTTGTGATGGGCGGGCAGCTACTCAACCTCGCCTGTCCCGCTGCGGGCGGCTGCGGCGTATCGGAGCAGGAGACAGAACGGTCCGTGTCCGGCCGCATCAGAGTCCCCGCGTTCGTGATTTCCGCTGCCCGTATGGACCGAAGGCACAACGCTGCCGGGCAGCCTTCAGAGGAGTAGCTATGCTGTCGACCATAGTCCTTGTCTTTTCGCTGACCGGCGCGTTCGCGGTCGGTGACCGCCTCGACCTCAGCGCGCTGGCGCGGATGCGGTTCCGCCTGATTGGAGCGCCGGGCGATTCCATCGATGGGATCAGCGGCGAGCGCCTCAAGACCGGCTTCGACTTCCGCACGCGCCTGGACCTTGGTGCCGCGTACAGCCTAACCGAGCAACTCAAGCTGGGCGCGGCCCTGAGGATGTCGAACGAGGATGCGGACGCAACCCTGTTCCCGCCCGACCTGGTGTCGAGCCGGCTGGTGGGCGGCTGGTGGTGGGCGCGCTTCGAGCAGGGAGCTGTCGGCGCGACCGCTGGCTCCTACGACGCGAGCTTCACCCCGCTGACGCTGATGCGCTGGGACCCTGGCGACAACCCGCTCGGTTCCGGCTCCAGTTGCTGCGCGGTCGCGGTCGGCGGCCTCCGCGGCAACAGCCTTGAGGACCTCTCGGCGGACTACCGGCTTGAAGGCGCCCGGCTCGTACTCACGCCCGGGCCGTTGAACGCGACCCTGCTCTTTGCCCGCACCGCGCTACCCAGCGCCGGGAAGTCCTACGCCCAGTATCTGGCTGGCGCGCGCCTGCGCTACGACCCACTCGTGCCGTGGCTTACCTCGACCGCGTCCTTCGGCATCACCGGCCTGCGCGTCATCGACGACAAAGGCTCGGCCGGTCAGGCGGCGAACCCGCCGCTGCGCAGCGACGTCGCGAGCATCGACATGAACCTGCCGGTGCTCGAGCCGGTCGCGGTCGTGGGAGAATTCGCGTACAGCATGCGCGACGACAACCTTGCCCTTGCCGACCCGGAGTTGAGCGACGCCGGCGTGAGCGCGGGCCTGCGCCTGGGCGACCGCGAGAACCTTGACCTGCAGGTGCGCTACCTGCGCTTCGAGCCAAACTTCGTACCTCTCTACCGCGCCCTGACCGTCGGCCGCGACCGCCACGGGTTCCGGTTCTTTGCCGCCCGCCGGAATATCGTCCTGGGCCGCGTGACCGCGAGTGCGTCCGGCTACGTCAAGTTTCTGCGCGAGCTCGCACCGATGGTCGGTGCTGAATTCACGGGTGGAAAGTACCCCGGCGACTTCCGGGTGGTGACGGGGAGCATCCGCTGCGAGCCGTGGTACGGAACCAGCCTCGGCATCGACGCCGAATGGCGACGCAACACCCGTATCGACGACCCGGCGACATTGCAGTCGGATGAGCGACTCGATGCGACCGAGACGATCGGCTCGCTCGTAGTTGCCCAACGCTTCACGCTGCAGAACTCGGTCCAGCTCAAGTACTCGCTCGTGAACCACCAGGACCCGGCCGTGACCTACACCGCGCACCTGCCCAGCTTCGAGTTGAACTTCAAGATTTAGGAGGCTCATGCCCAGACCGCTCTTCTGCTCGCTGTCCCTGCTTGCCCTGCTGTCATTCGGTGGTTGCCCGGGGCGAACCAAGAGCGGGACGCTCGTCGGGTCCGTGGAGTCCGAATCCGGCGCGCCGGTTGCCGGCGCCGCCGTCTCCACGCTCCCTGCCACCGCGCCGGTGACGACCGACTCGCTCGGCGCGTTCACGCTGAGCTTCGTCCCGGCCGGCACCTATCTGGTGAGGGCAGGTAGCTCCGGGTTCCTGCCGGATTCGACTCAATGCAGCATCACCAGCGATGAAACCACAACCGTCAGTCTCACGCTACGCACCGCCCGGCGCCGGGTCGCGGCCGAGATGATTTCCACGGTCTGCGTCTGCTCCCGTCCCGAACGAACCGCGCTCTACTCCCTCGTGGACAGCCTCGGCGACAGCATCGTCCACGTTGAGTACCACGCCACCGACGACTCCCTCGCCTACTACTGGGAACCGCTGATCAATCCGGCCGCGGAGGCTCGCCGCCTCTACTACGCGCCGTCATTCCATCTCGGCGGCTGGCTCTACCTCGACGGCCGCACCGAGCAGAAGACCATGGGCGAGTACCGCAGGCTGATCGACTCGCTCTTGCGTGTTCCCAGCCCGATGCTTCTCGGCCTGCAGGCCACCCGCTCCGGCAACGACTCGGTAACCGTCACTGTGCAAATTGACGCGGTCGACGGATTCGGCCCCAATGTCGGACTCGGTGTCGGGCTGTATGAACTCGGGCCGGTGCTCTACGAGAACAGCCCGGGTGACACCAGTTGGTTCCGCAATGTCGTACTCGACCTGGTCTTCACCGATACCATCCGCCTCAGCGCCGGGGAGACGCGTGCGCTCCAGCGCTCACTCGCGATTCCCGACACGCTCAGTGCGCGCCACGCGCCGTTCCACGTCGTGAACAAGGACAACATCGGCGCCTATGTCATAATCCAGGACTTCGCCACCCGGCAGGTTCTCCAGGCCGCCCGGCTGCGCCTCTAGGGGGAAAAGATAGCTCTGATGCTTGCGCTCGTGCTCGCCCTGCCGGCAGACTCGCTCGTCGTTCGCCTCCAGCCGGTTGCCGGGCTTGTCCACCAGGCCGAATCAAGCCTTGCGGCCGGCGCCACCGACTCGGCCACCGGCTTTGCCGGCAAGGCCGGCGAACAATGGTCGGTCACCCTGGCCGGGTTGGTTCAGGATACTGCCCGGTTGCCGGATGGCTGGAGCGAAGGCAGCGTTCTCGCGTCCGACCGCATCGCCACTGCTGAGACCCTGCTCGTGGCCGGCCGGGTGGCCGATGCCGCGCGCGTAGTCCGGAGCCTGAGCGACTTGCTGTACTGGCTGCCCCGATCCAAGCCAACGTTGCTCCGCTTCCTCGGCTACCGGTGCGAGAGCTGCCTCGCCATGGACAAAGTGCTGGCGAAGGTAGCTGCGTCGTATGCAGGCCGCGTCGTGCTGCGCACAATCGACATCAACCTTGACGAGGCGACCGCGCGTCACTACCGCATTACCGTCGTGCCGACGCTTGTGTTCCTCGACCCCGCCGGCAGAGAGTCCTCACGTGCCGCCCGCGAGATGACGGAGGCCGAAATCGGCGTCCGACTTGACGCAATGCTGAAGAGAGACTGACCGATGCCCCCTTTCCGGTCTCCGGCTGCATCATCGTCCGAAAGGACGTTGGGCGAGAGGCTGCCTGATACGTCAGGACTTCGGGGCCAGAGCTTGACAGCTGGCCTCGATTATTGCATAATTGTGCAATAATGCAACAGTCGAGCCGGACAATGCCGGAGTCTCTGTTCGCGGCCCTCGGCAACGATGTGCGATTGAACGTCGTTGGGCTGCTGACCAAGGGCGAGAGGTGCCTCTGCGAGATAGCCCCGCATTTTCACCAGGACCCGTCGGTCATCTGCCGCCACCTGCAACTGCTCGAACGCGCCGGGGTTATCCACTCGCGGCGCGACGGACAACGCATCTTCTACCGGCTTGCCGACCATCGGACGGTCACGCTTGTGGAAACCGCCCTGGACATCATCGAACATCCGGGGCGGGCGCGTCCGGTCGGTCCGAAGGTACCAAAGGAGGTCCGGAAATGCTGAGTTCTCTCCTCGCCAAC
>CAZQFS010000174.1:0-3833 GCA_964592755.1 uncultured bacterium
AAAGACCTGGAGGATGACGAGTGCAGGTTCAGCTTCCGAACGGCAGCCAGCAAGTTCCACATCGTAGATGAGTCGGAATACGCTCCGGTCTTCGTTCGCTATGGAGACAGCGTGGGCTTGTTGGGTAAGCTCGCCAAGACTGGTCCCGAACGGTGGCTGATGAGGAGACTCCAGCGCTATGTAGTCAACGTGCCGCGTTACCTGCTTGAGAAGCTCCAGAAGTCCGGCGAGGTCTCAGAGCCACATCCCGGCGTCTACATCCAGACAACTCTCGGTTTCTACGACGAAGCCATCGGCCTTGTCTGCGACAGACAGCAACTTAGTCCTGATGATTTGGTAGTGTAAAGGAGGTCTGCTATGAACCAAAGCAAGCCCTTCAAACTCAAGGTCTGGGGCATAAACGCATGTTTCACCCGGCCGGAGATGAAGGCAGAGAGGGTTTCCTACGACGTAATGACACCGGCCGCAGCCCGCGGCGTGCTGGAGGCCATATCGTGGAAGCCCGCAATCGTGTGGCGCGTGACGCAGATAGACGTACTGAATCCCATCAAATGGGAGTCGGTACGTCGGAACGAAGTCGGCAAGACCATGTCACCGACCTCGCCCTGTCTGTATGTTGAGGACGAACGGCAGCAACGGGCAGGGCTATTCCTGCGGGACGTGGCGTACACAATCCACGCCCGCTTCGAGATGACCGGCAAGGCCGGGCCGACGGACAACGTAAGGAAGTTCGAGGACATGTTCGAGCGTAGGGCTGCGAGCGGCCAGTGCTTCCATCGGCCTTATCTCGGTTGCCGCGAGTTCGGTGCGGACTTCAAGTTGGTGCTGAACGGCAGCACGCCGGAGCCTATCCGTGAAAGCCGCGACCTCGGCTGGATGTTCCTCGACTACGACTACAGCGGGAAGGAACCGATGCCACGGTTCTTCCACGCGAAGCTCGAAGAAGGCCGGATGGTAGTGCCGCCAGCCAGCGAGGAGGTGCGCGCGTGATACTACAAGCACTCGCGAAATACTACGACCGTCTAGCGAATTCGGGTGATACCGACGTCGCACCCGAAGGATTCGAGAACAAAGGCATGTCGTTCCTCGTCGTGCTCAGTCGCACCGGCGCTTTCAAGGGGCTGGAAGACACAAGGACACCTGACGGCAGGAACAAGGTGGCCCGAACGTTCCTCGTGCCCAAGGCTGAGAAGCGGTCGAGCGGCGTGGCCGCGAACCTGCTCTGGGACAATCCCGCCTATGTGTTCGGCAGGCCGAAGCCGGACCCGAAGAAGGACCAGAAGAAGCTGGCCGCGCGAGCGAGTGAGCAGCACCGGGCTTTTGTTGCCCGAATCAGAGAGACCTTCCCGGAGCCGGTTGCAGATGACGGCGTGGCTGCTGTCTTGAAGTTCTTGGACAAGTCCGATTCCGACGCTGTCTACAAGCATCCGCTCTGGAAAGAAGTCGAGGAGACTGGCGGCAACATCGCCTTCAAGCTGGAGAACGACAACCTGCTCGTCTGCCAGCGTGACGCAGTGACGGCGGTCGTCTCGGCTGCCCTCGCGGTCACGGCTGGCGGTGAGAAACAGCAGTGCCTCGTCACCGGCCAGTCCGACGTCCCGGCCCGCCTGCACTCACCAATCAAGGGCGTGCGTGGTGCACAGACCACGGGCGGTAACATCGTGTCGTTCAACCTTCCCGCGTTCGCATCCCAAGGCAAGGAGCAGGGTCTAAACGCGCCGGTCGGCGCAAAGGCCGAGCACGCTTACACGACCGCGCTGAACACGTTGCTGGCGCGCAACTCCCGGCAAAGGATGCTGGTCGGTGATACCACCGCCGTGTTCTGGGCCGAGAGAACTCACCGGTTTGAAATGCTGTTTGCCGACTTCTTCGGCGAACCGCCCAAGGGCGAATCCGCGCAGGACACGGAGGCCATCCGGGCGCTGTATGGCGCGCCGGAATCCGGGGCGATGCCGCTGCTTGAAGACGACACAGAGTTCTTTGTTCTCGGACTCGCGCCGAACGCGTCCCGACTCGCGGTCCGGTTCTGGTACGCCGGTACGGTAGGGGAAGTCGCAAGGAACATCAAGCAGCACTTCGACGACTGCAGCATCGTACACCGAAGCACTGAGCCAGAGCGTCTGCCCTTGGCGACACTGCTCAGGTCCACGGCCCTCGACGGCAAAGACGAGCGAATACAGCCGAATCTATCGGGAGACGTGATGAGGACGATACTTGATGGGAGGATTCCATATCCTGCGACGCTGCTTTCATCGGTCATACGTCGCATCAAGGCTGAGCAATCCAAGAAGTGGCAGGGCAAGGCGCAGCAGAACGTGACGTATCCACGGGCATCGCTCATAAAGGCGTGCCTTGTCAGAGACACGCGGTTCTACAAGAAGAATACAAAGGAGATAGGTATGTCGTTAGACCTGACAAACAGCAACATCGGGTATCGCCTCGGTCGCCTCTTCGCAGTTCTTGAGAAGCTGCAGGAGGAGTCTGCGTACCCGGCGAGACTCAATGCGACTATCCGCGACCGGTTCTATGGTGCCGCATCAAGTACGCCGGTCACTGGTTTCTTCGTGCCCATGAAGCTGAAGAACCACCACCTGGCTAAGCTAGAAAACCGCGGGCGGGCTGTGAACCTCGACCGTCTCATCGGTGAGATTATGGACGGGGTTGCCGATTTCCCGCCGCATCTTTCGCTTCAGGACCAGGGTCGCTTCGCGGTGGGTTACTATCACCAGAGGCATGCCCTGTTTACCCAGAAATCCGCTACCCAAGAAGGAGAAACCAATGTCTGAGCCAATCAAGAACCGCTATGACTTTGTCCTGCTGTTCGACGTGAAAGACGGGAACCCGAACGGAGACCCTGATGCCGGGAACCTACCGCGCCTTGACCCCGAGACCGGTGAAGGGTTGGTAACCGACGTGTGCCTGAAACGCAAGGTGAGGAACTACGTCCAACTTCTGAAGAGCGACAAGCCGGGCTACGACATCTTCATCAAAGAGAAGGCTGTCCTGAACAAGCTCATTGACGCCGCCCACGAACAGAAGGCCGTGAAGGCAAAGGACGGCCAGGACAGGACCGACGCAGCGCGGCAGTACATGTGTGATAGCTACTTCGACGTCCGTTGCTTCGGAGCGGTGATGTCTACTGGCAAGAACGCTGGCCAGGTGCGCGGGCCGGTGCAGCTTTCCTTTGCCCGGAGCATCGGCCAGGTCGTGCCGCTGGAGCACAGCATCACCCGCATGGCCGTTGCGACCGAAGCCGAGGCCGAGAAGCAGTCGGGCGACAACCGCACAATGGGCCGCAAGTTCACCATTCCCTATGGGCTCTACCGCTGCCACGGGTTCGTGTCTGCACCGCTGGCTGCCCAAACCGGCTTCTCCGACGAAGACCTGGGCCTGTTCTGGGATGCTCTGAAGAACATGTTCGAGCACGACCACTCGGCTGCGCGAGGCGAGATGGTCACCAGGAAGCTGGTCGTGTTCAAGCACGAGAGCATGTACGGCAATGCCCCTGCCCACGAACTCTTCGCCCGTCTCAAGGTGACTCCGAAGGGGAACCCCCCGCGCGGCTACGGTGACTTCGATGTCTCCCTGGACAAGGGCAAGCTGCCGCCGGGCGTTACTGTGGAGGAGAAGGTCTAGCCCACGCTCCGTGTACGCCGAAGACGACTTGGTGCCGCTGTCGGCACTGGAGCATCTGGTTTTCTGTGAGCGGCAATGCGCGCTCATACACATCGAGCGACTGTGGGATGAGAACGTGGCGACAGTCGAGGGCCACCACCTTCACGACAGCGCTCATGATGTCGGCACTGACTCGCGCGGCGAAGTTCGGATTGCCC
>CAZQFS010000175.1:0-1007 GCA_964592755.1 uncultured bacterium
CAACAGAACTCAGCTTCAACGGACTGGGACATCGCGGTATGGTCAGGCCGCTGTGGCAGGAAGCGGTGCGGCGCGGTCGTGCTTGACAGGCGGTGATGCTCGGCTATATTAAGACACTTAGTGCCGTAGGTGAAATCGCTCTCTGGTCCCCAGGCGGCTCAGAGAAGTCCCGTGCCGACAGCTCCGCTGTTGACAAGTGCCGGGATTTGCCTATAGTTAGCAGCTTTCGTCACTGTGGCGAAGGGCTGCTCCGGGCGGCCCCCTACAACAAGTAAATGCCGTTAAGCGTGCGAACGTAGTTCGACAGGAGTTCTTTCGTCTGTATGAGTCTGATTAGAAGTGCTAAGAAGATAAGAATCAAACTCAAGGCGTACGACCATCGTGTCCTTGACCAGTCGGCCAAGGACATCGTGGACGTTGCCAAGCGGACCGGGGCCCAGGTTTCGGGTCCGGTGCCGCTTCCCACCAAGCGCACCCTGTTTACGGTGCTGCGTTCGCCTCACGTTGACAAGAAATCTCGGGAGCAGTTCGAGCTGCGCGTGCATAAGCGGCTGATTGAAATATCAAACGCGACCGCGGAGATGGTGGACGCCTTGATGAAGCTCGAGGTGCCGGCCGGGGTCGAGGTGGAGATTAAGTCGGCGTGATTATGCTCATTGGTCGGAAGGGCGAGATGTGCCAGCTCTATGACGAGCAGGGCGTGGTCCAGCCCTCGACCGAGATTCATGTCGGCCAGAACGTGGTCGTTGCCCGGCGTACTCGGGCCGAGCACGGCTACGAGGCTTTGCAGTTGGGCTTCGGGACACCGAGCAAACGACGTCTTACCAAACCCTATGCCGGCCATTTCCGCAAGGCCGGCCAGGAACCCACCGGGGTGTTGCACGAAGTCCGTGTGGACAAAGCCGACGAATACCAGGTGGGACAGAAGCTCGGCGTGGAACTGCTCCAGCCGGGCGACAAAGTGCGGGTGACCGGTACAACGCGGGGACGGGGATTTGCCGGCGGAA
>CAZQFS010000175.1:1017-3742 GCA_964592755.1 uncultured bacterium
GCGACGGTGGGGCTGGCACGGCGGGCCGGCGTCGCATGGCTCGATGTCGCATCGCCGAATCGGCTCAGTCGGTTCCGGAACTTCGCCGGGCCGGGTTCTCCGCGGGCGGACTTTGCCGGGACACTATGGCGTTGAACGTGTTACGGTGCGAAACCTCAGGGTCGTAAAGGTCGAGCCGGAACGGGGCTGCCTGTACGTTCGTGGTGCCGTGCCCGGACACCGAGGCAGCGTAGTTCTGGTACTGAAGGGCTGATGGATATCCTGACGGTCGCGGGCGCGGTCAAAGGGCAGGTGGAGTTGCCTGAGTCGGTGTTTGGCGTCAAGGGCAAGCCGGGCCTGCTGTGGGAATCGGTCCGGAGTCATCTGGCGAATCAGCGCCAGGGTACCGCCTGCACCAAGACACGGACCGAAGTCTCAGGCACAGGCAAGAAGCCATACCGTCAGAAACATACGGGCATGGCCCGACACGGTTCACGCCGCTCGCCGATTTTCCGCAAGGGCGGGATTGTTTTCGGCCCCAGGCCCCGCGACTATCGGGTAGATTTGCCCCGGAAGGTCCGACGTCAGGCGCTCTTTCAGGCGTTGAGCACACGCATGTCCGAAGCTGCTGTTCGCGTGGTCGAGGATTTCGAACTGACGGCTCCGAAGACAAAGGAACTCCAGACCATTCTGTCGGCACTGGGGCTTAACGGCACGGTGCTGCTTCTGATTGGCTCGGTGTCTCAATCGATGACCCGGGCCAGCCGGAACATCCCGGGTCTGACCGTGCTGCCGGCACGTCAGGTGAGTCCGTACGATGTGCTCCGCCACACTCAGGTCGTGTTCACTGAAGGCGGGCTTGAGAGCCTGCTTCGGACGGTAGGGGCATCATGAGGCACGAGCCGACCGCCGTAATCGTGGGCGCGATTGTAACGGAGAAGACCGAGCGCATACGCTCGGCCGAGAACAAGTACACCTTTCGCGTGGCGACCGACGCCAACAAGGTTGATATCCGCCGCGCAGTGGAACGGCTGTTCAAGGTGCACGTAACCGACGTCCGAGTCATCAATCTCCGCGGCAAGGTGCGGCGGATGGGCAGGTACTCCGGACGAAGGCCCGACTGGAAGAAGGCGATTGTCGGCGTGAAGCAGGGTGAGAAGATTGAGGCGCTGGAGCGATAGCTGCTGATGGGGCTCAAGTCTTATCGTCCCACGACACCGGCGCGTCGATACTACGTTGTTTCGACACGCGAGCTTCTGACGCGGGACAAGCCGCGCAAGTCCCTGCTGGAAAGGCTGCACCGGACCGCCGGTCGGAACAACACGGGCCGGATTACGGCACGCGGTCGCGGCGGTGGGGAGAAGCGGCACTACCGGCCGATAGATTTCCGGCGCGACAAGACCGGACTGGCCGGCCGGGTTGTGTCGGTTGAGTACGACCCGAACCGCTCGGCGAGAATCGCCCTGGTGAGCTATCCGGACGGAGAGTATCGCTACATCATCTGTCCGGAAGGACTCAGACCGGGCGACCAGGTTGCCGCCGGCCGCAATCTGCCGGTGCGCCTGGGCAATGCGATGCCGCTGTCCGACATACCGGTTGGCGTCGAGATTCACAATCTGCAGCTCTATCCGAACAGCAGGTCGTTTTTGGTTCGCTCAGCCGGTACGTCGGCCCAGATTCTGAACAAGGAAGAGGACTTGGCCGTCATCAAGCTGCCCTCAACCGAAATCAGGCGGTTCCATCTCGCCTGTCAGGCGACGATTGGAAGGGTCTCGCACCCTGAGCACAAGGATATCTCAATCGGCAAGGCCGGACGGACACGGCACATGGGTCGCCGTCCTTGCAGCCGGGCCGTGGCCAAGAACCCTATCGACCATCCGATGGGCGGTGGAGAGGGCAAGAGCTCAGGCGGCCGGCACCCGTGTTCGGAACGAGGCATCCCGGCAAAGGGCTACAAGACTCGCAACCGCAAGAAGAAGTCGAGCCGGATGATCGTCCAGAGGAGAGTGAAGTAGTGGGACGTTCGCTCAAGAAGGGTCCGTACATTGACCAGAAGCTCTTCCGCAAGGTTCGCAAGGTAGTCGAGTCGGGTGAGAAACGGACCATTAAGACCTATGCCCGGCGCAGTATAGTTCCGCCCGAGTTCGTCGGGTGCACGATTGCCGTGCACAACGGCAATCGGTTCCTGCCGGTGTACATCACGGAACGAATGGTCGGGCACCGCCTTGGGGAGTTCGCGCCGACGCGCACCTTCCGGCAGCACTCTGGTCAGCGCAAAGAGAAGGCCGAGGAGAAGAAGACATGATGATCGAGGCAGTGGCAAAGAGCCGGTTCCAGCCGGGCTCGGCCAAGAAGCTCGGTCTTGTGGCGGCGCTGATCAGGGGCAAAGACGTACCCTACGCACTCCGGACCATGGCTTTCCTGGCCAAACCGACTAAGACGCCGGTCATGAAGACCCTGCGTTCGGCCGTGGCCAATGCCATTCTTAAGGCGGGCAAGGCCAAACTGAAGGAATCCGACCTTGTCGTCACCGAGGTTCTCATCAACCAGGGCCCGACGATGAAGCGTTGGAACCCCGGACCGCGCGGCATGGCCACGCCGATACGTCGGCGTTCTGTCCACGTTGAGGTTCGGGTAGCCACGAGGCAAGGAGTGAAATCCTAACATGGGTCAGAAGACGCACCCGATTGGCTTCCGGCTGGGCATCACCAAGCAGTGGCGCTCGCGCTGGTTCGCCTCCAAGGAC
>CAZQFS010000176.1:0-3572 GCA_964592755.1 uncultured bacterium
ATTTCCCTACTCGACCTGGAACAGCAGAGTTGATTGCGGAGAGTGGCCAAGTGGTCTAGTGGTCAAGGGACCAAGTGGCCGGACTTGCAGCCCCGCGCTTGACGCGAGCGCCCATGGGGCAGGCTGAGCTTGCCGTGCCGCTGGCCGCCATGCCCACCTGTCACCTGTCGCCTGTCGCTTGTCTCCGCCTCGACCTGGAACAGCAGAGTTGATTACGTAAGGGGTCAAGTGGCCGGACTTGGCGTCGAGCCTTGGGGACAAGAGCCCCGGAGCTGCCTTTTCGGATGCCGATTCGCGTGCCCAGACAGGAATCGCGGCGGACGGCCGTTCACCACAAAGACTCAAAGACACCAAGCTGGTCCGGATGGAATCCCCTCGGAGCCGACGATTCTCTGTTTCGTTCAGAAGGTATTCCGTTCACACCATACCAGCACTCTCTCTTCTTGGCTAAGCCGTTGTGTCACAACGGGTTAGCGGGTCAGGGCCGCCGTTCTTGCGTAAGTGCCCAATTGGCACGGAGTTAGCGGAAATGCCCGTCCCCCCGGCTGCCCGGAGGCCGTCCCGGGGACCGTTTTCAGGCGAGCGCGTGAACGGGTTTTCGGCCGGGCTTTGTGTCGTGCGTTCGTGCGGGTGTGCTTCCGAGCCTGGCTTCAGGCGACGCCTGGTGCGATGCCGGGCGCGAGCGCCGATGCGTCGCACGATGCTTGTCGCCGAGCGTTTGCCTGAGCGCTTGAGCGAGCAGGCGATTGTGCGTTCAGCAGAGCTTCTGAGCCGGCGCTTGTCGCGGCTGCGGCCGCGGTTTTGTGTTCGGCATTCGCCGCACGGAAAACCGCGTCTGAACTACAAGGCAAGCAGGGGTCAGGCGTGAATGGCGATAGCCTTTCAGGACGTCGAGGGGTCTTTCCCTATCGCTTCTGGCCGTTGTGGTCGTCGCCGCCGCCGCGCGAAGCAGAGCCGGGCTTCAGCCGCTCAGCGCAACCCTCCAACGTCTCGTCGCCTCTGCAGTTGACAGTACGCAGAACCGCTCCTAGAATGGCGCGTGCTTAGACGATACTGCGTGTTAGTGGTGCTCGGTCTGGCCATGAACGTGGCTGGTCAGGAGCTCCCGGTCGCGACCGGGATGACGGGTGCGGGTGTTCCGGCGTCAGCAGCGAGTGCGCTCGGGCTCGGGGTCTCGCCGGTCGCCTCGCTCGTGGGCGTGGAAAGCCCGATTATCTCTGAGGAGTATGTCCTGATGCCGGGCGACAAGCTGCTCGTGACCGTTACCGGCTCGGTTACTTACTCCTATGATGCCTGGGTGACGTATGAGGGCAAGGTGTTTGTCTCGATTCCCAACGTGGGTGTTGCCGACGCGGTTACGATTACCGGGCTGACGCTCAAGGATGCCCAGGACACGCTTTCCGCCGCCATCGGCCGCTACTTCCGCAAGGTGAAGGTGAAGCTGACCCTGACCGGACTTCGTTCCGGCATTGTGTTTCTTACCGGCGAGATTGAGTTTCCTGGGGCGTACAATGCGTCGCCGGTCGAGCGCGTGTCGCAGATTATCGCCCGGGCCGGCGGGGTCTCACCGCTTGGCTCCAAGACCAGCATCAAGCTCATCCGTAACGGTAAGGTCCATTCGATTGTGGACATCGAGCGGTTCGAGAACAAAGGCGACCTGCTGGCCAACCCGTTTGTGGAGTCAGGGGACATAATCCAGATACCGACCGTCGAGGGTCTGGTTACGGTCAAGGGCGCGGTCTTCGGCCGCGGGCAGTACCGGTTGCGCACCTCGGCCCTGACCACCGAAAAGGAGCGGGTCAGCGAAGGGATTTACGAGTTGAAGGCAGGGGACCGGGTCTCTGAACTGATCAGCAAGGCGGGCGGCATCACGCCCTGGGCCGATATCTCGAACGCCTATGTCGAACGGCTGGTGGTGGGTGGCGCCGGCGCGCGCAAGCGGCTCAGCCTTGACCTGCGCCGGATTATGTTTGAGGGTGACACGATGAGCGACATGGAGCTGATGAACGATGATGTCCTGGTCGTGCCGCCGATTAACACCCTGGTGTACGTCGAGGGCGAGGTGACCCAGCCCGGCCCGTACAGTTTCACGCCCAATCAGCGGGCCAGCAGTTACATCGGCCAGGCCGGCGGGCCGACAACCTATGCCCATATGTCGGCTGCGGTCGTGGTGCGGAACGGTCGGCGTCTGTCGCTGAAGGCTGACCAGCTCATTGAACCGGGCGACATCATCCACGTGCCGCGCCAGACGTTCAAGTGGTGGCAGGACTATGCGACGGTCTTGAGCGCGGTCGGCATCCCGGTCGCCTCCATCATGATTTCGCTCGCGGCCCTGCAGCGCAACTAGCCGCGACCGCAGCGCGCAATCTTGCTCAGCCGACGCTGATGACGGCCGCGGGCAAACGCGGTCTTCAGCCAGACAGAAAGAATCCGGCCCGCGTTGCGCGGCGAGACCAGGTCGGCCCCAAGGCAGAGCACGTTCGCGTCGTTGTGTTCCCGGGAAAGCCGTGCCATGAGCGGCGTCAGGCACAGGGCGGCACGCACGCCGGGTACGCGATTGGCCGCGATTGACATGCCGATGCCGGTGGCACAGATGAGGACCCCGCGTTCTGCCCGACGCCGGGCAACGGCACGGGCAACGGCAAAGGCGTAGTCAGGGTAGTCGGCCCGTTCGGCGGTGAAGGTGCCGTGGTCGGCAACCAGATGGCCCCTGCGCTCAAGCTGCTGCTTGAGCCTCTCTTTCAAGAGGAAGCCGCGATGGTCTGCGCCGAGCGCAATCTTCACTTCACAAAGGTGAGCCAGCCGTGGCGGTCCGGGCTCGCGCCGTCAATGACCGCGAAGAACGCCTGCTGCAGCCGCTTGGTGACCGGGCCGCAGCGGCCTTCACCGATTCTCACTTTGTCGACCGAGCGGATGGGCGTGACTTCAGCGGCGCTGCCGGTGAAGAAGACCTCGTCGGCGACATAGAGCATCTCGCGCAGCATCATCGTCTCTTTGACTTCGTAGCCCAGCTCACGGGCGAGGGTGATGATCGTATCGCGGGTGATGCCGGGCAGAATCGTCGCGTGGAGCGGCGGGGTGTGGATGACGCCGTTGCGGACAAGGAAGAGGTTTTCGCCCGAGCCTTCGCTCAGGAAGCCGTAGACGTCGAGCGCGATGCCTTCGACAAAGCCGTAGGTCAGCGCTTCCATCTTGATGAGCTGGGAGTTCATGTAGTTGGCGCAGGTCTTGGACATGGCCGGGAAGGTGTTCGGGGCCATCCGGTTCCAGGATGAGACCATCACGTCCACGCCCTGCTCCAGCGCTTCGGGCCCCAGGTACTTGCCCCAGTACCAGGTAATCAGCGCAACATCAACCGGGCAGGTGAACGGGTTGACGCCCAGTTCTTTGTAACCGCGGTAGACAATCGGCCGGATGTAGCATTCTTCGAGTCCGTTCTTTCTGATGAGTTCGACCATGGCCGCGTTCACCTGGTCTTTGGTGAACGGAACGTCCATGCGGTAGATTTTGGCCGAGTTGAAGAGCCTGTCGGTGTGCTCTTTCTTGCGGAAGATGGCCGGGCCTTTGGGCGT
>CAZQFS010000177.1:0-3528 GCA_964592755.1 uncultured bacterium
TTGGCCCCGAGTCCTGACTTGTTGGGCGTGCCGTCGAGCTCAATCAGCACCTGGTCAATCCGGTTCAGGTCGGTGACGCGCATGCCGGCCAGCTTCTCCCGAATCGGGCCGTTGACATGGGCCACGGCCTTGAGCACGCCCCGACCCAGATAGCGGGCCGGGTCGTCATCGCGCAGCTCAAGCGCCTCAAACCGGCCGGTCGACGCACCGGATGGAACCGAAGCCCGGCCCATGGTGCCGTCGTCGAGGATGCAGTCCACCTCAAGCGTCGGGATGCCGCGCGAGTCGAGAATCTCCCGGGCGATGATGTTGTCGATGAGCGACGGCATGGGTCACTCTCCGTCCAGGGCCGCATACTCGGCCCGGCGCTCGGCATAAAGCGGAAACTCGCCGACCAGTTCGGCCACAGCAGCCTTGACCTTCTCGGTCCCGGCCTCGTCGTCGCGGGCCAGTATCGCCTGGTCCACGAGCTCGGCAATGCGCCGCATCTGCGGCTCCTTCATGCCGCGCGTGGTCAAAGCCGGCGTCCCCAGCCTGATGCCGGAGGCGACAAACGGCTTCTCCGGGTCATAGGGTATCGTGTTTCGGTTGACGGTGATACGCACCCGGCCTAGTACGCGCTCGGCGTCGCGGCCGGTTATCCCTTTGGGCCGCAGGTCAACCATCATCAGGTGGTTGTCGGTGCCGCCCGAGACGATGCGGAAACCACGCTCGGCCAGCGCCTCGGCCAGGGCCCGGGCATTGGCCACGGTCTGACGCTGATAGGCCTTGAACTCATCCGACATCGCCTCCTTGAACGCAACCGCCTTGGCCGCGATGCAGTGCTCCAGCGGACCTCCCTGCGTGCCCGGAAACACGGTCCGGTCCAACTCCTCGGCGTACTTCGCCTTGCACATCACGATCGCCCCGCGCGGCCCCCGCAGAGTCTTGTGCGTGGTCGTCGTCACGACGTCGGCCACAGGCACGGGCGAAGGATGCAGTCCGGCAACCACCAGCCCGGCGATGTGAGCGATGTCGGCCAGTTGCGCGGCCCCCACCTCATCGGCAATCTCCTGGAACCGGGCAAAGTCAATCGTCCGCGGGTACGCGGACGCACCCGAGACGATCACCCGTGGCCGGTGCTCAAGCGCCAGTTTCCGAATCGCACCATAGTCAAGCATCTCGGTCTTCGGGTCAACCACGTACTGAACCACCTTGAAGTAGCGGCCGGAAAAGTTAATCGGGTGGCCGTGCGACAGGTGTCCGCCGTGCGACAGGCTCAGCCCGAGAATCGTGTCCCCGGGCTTGGCCAGCGTCAAGTAAGCCGCGATGTTCGCCGACGTCCCCGAATGCGGCTGCACATTCGCGTGCTCGCAGTTGAACAGGGCCCTGGCCCTGTCCCGGGCCAGGTTTTCCACAACGTCCACCCATTTGCACCCGCCGTAGTAACGCTTCCCCGGATACCCCTCGGCATACTTATTTGTCAGCACCGAACCCAGCGCGGCCAGCACCGCCTCGGAACAGAAGTTCTCCGACGCAATCAACTCCAGGTTATTGTGCTGCCGGCTCGTCTCCCGGTGCACCGCGTCGAAGACCTCGGGGTCGGTCAGCTTCAGTGAATCAGGCTTCATGCAGTTGGCTCCTTAATATGGCAGTCTCAAAACTAGCCCGCTCTCGGGCAAAGTCAAGACCGACGTCTCCCCAAATCCGGGACCGACAGCCACGAAAGCCACGAGGTCCGAGAGAAGGCCGGGAGTCTGGAGCGTGCCCATTCATTCGTGCCTTTCGTGGTCCAGTGTCGGATTCCGGGCTTCATGGCTTGCACCGGGTCGCGTGATGCTGTATTCTGAGGCGATGCGCATCAAGGCCCGCTACTGGGTTCCTGAACAGAACCGGGCGCGCTGCCGGCTCTGTCCGAACCGGTGCCTGATTGCGCCGGGCAAGAGCGGCCGCTGCCTGGGTCGGACCAACGAAGACGGCACCCTCTACGCGACGAACTACGGCCAGGTCGTCTCACTCGGCCGCGACCCGGTCGAGAAGAAGCCACTCTACCACTTCCTGCCCGGTACCGATATCCTCTCGGTCGCCACCTTTGGCTGCAACCTGCTCTGTCCGTTCTGCCAGAACTGCGAGATATCCCAGCAGGTCGTACCGGCCCGGTTCATCGCCCCGGTTGAACTGCTTGCCCTGGCCCGCCGACACAAGACTCGGGCGGTCTCCTACACTTACAGTGAACCGCTGGTCTGGTTTGAGTATGTCTCGGACTCGGCCCGGCTGCTCAAGGACGCCGGTATCAAGACCGTCCTCGTGACCAACGGCATGGTCAGCCCTGAGCCGCTCGGGGAGCTTCTGCCTGTAATCGACGCGATGAATGTTGACCTCAAGTCCATCCGTCCCGAGTTCTACCGTGATTACGTCAAGGGCGACCTGGCAGCCGTGCTTGCCACCATCACCGCGGCCCGGCGCAACTGTCACCTCGAGCTCACCAACCTGCTCATCCCGGGTCGCAACGACACCGAAGAGGAGCTTGAGGAACTGGTGGACTTCGTCGCCCGACTGGACCCGCCCACGCCGCTCCACTTCTCCCGCTACTTCCCGCGCCACCGCGAGAACGCGCCCGCCACGCCGGTCGCCACGCTGGTGCGTGCCGCGGAAATCGCCCGCCGCAAGCTGGCCTACGTCTATCTCGGCAACGTCGAGACCGACCCGAAGGACCGCGACACGTTCTGCCCCGCGTGCGGCAACCGACTTGTCGAACGCAGCCACTACCGCGGCCGCGTTATCGGTGTTGCTGACGGCCGTTGCTCGCGATGCGGCCGCCCGGCCGACCTGGTGCTGGAGTAAACGCTTGATTCCCGGCTCCGGCCTGCTATTATCGCCCCGTATCTCATGAGAACGCGCGCTCCGGCTGCCGGCGGCCGTTCGGTCGGCCTGCTCCTGCTTGCCGTGCTCATTGCCGGCATTTCGGGCAGTGTCGTATCCTATTTCCTGTCCGGTCTGTTTCCGGTCGGCCCGGTGCGTGACTTCTTCTTCAAGGCGCTGCCCATCGGCGTCCCGACCTTCACGGTCAACCTCGGATTTGCCGCCTTCACCCTCGGCATTTCACTCTCGGTGACCACGGTCGCCGTCTTTCTCGTCGCGCTGGCTATCTACCTGTGGTACAAGTTCTAGCCACCGGCTGCGGGCGGGTCCGGCAGGATGATTCCGAGGACATCGCGGGATTCCAGGTTGTCAAGATATAAGCTGGATGCTGTCTTGAGACTCCAAGGAAGGCACAGAAGGAAGGCATGATAGGACATGTCCTGGTTAGGCTAGATGCTGGGGTAATGCCTGAGTGCGTAGACGTCCGCGCTTGACATAGGCCAGCACAGCCTAGCCCCGGGGCTAGCCGCGGGCACGGGCAGGGCGAACCCGAGGTAGACCCGGCACACGGTGAACCGAGTCTATCACTGGTGTTATGCCGGTCAAGCATCGCTGCGGTCTGCGTCTATAGTCTCACGCGGAGCGCCGCAGCAGGCCGAGCAGCACAAGGTCCGGGAGGTTCTTGGC
>CAZQFS010000178.1:0-3404 GCA_964592755.1 uncultured bacterium
GGAATCTACCTGAAACGGAGGCACAACATGACCATCCCTGACTCCGAAAGGCGATAGTCCAGAGACTTCGACCATGCGTGAAAGGCGAACAGCGACTGAATTGCTGCCCGGCAGCAGCACTCTCACAGCGGTCGGACCGGCTCGCAGATGTCGATAACGTGCAGGTGCTCGGGGTGCTGCTGCGGGTCGTTGCGGTAGACCTCGTAGCACATCCGGTCGTCGGGCTGGTAGCCGCTCTCCGGGAACCACTCGCTCACGAGCTGGTTCCACGCCTCGCCGAACTGGTCTTCGCGAATCTCGAACCGCGCCACCGCGAACAGCCCGCCCGGTATCTTCATCGTGCCGATGTCACCCGTCACCTCGGTCCCTTCAGGCACCACGACGCACGCGCTCGAACGCAGCTTCGATTGCTCGGTCACCTCCGGGTCGTCGTGGTACACTCCGAGCACGGTCGCCTGCGGTCCGTTCATGAACCCGCGCGGCCCGGCCCAGCGACCGAGGCGCTTGAACGCCTCCGGAATTCCGTTGTAGGGCCCGATATGACGGACATACGCCACGTTCAGCTCGGGCAACTGCTTCACCTCGACCTGCATCTTCAGACGGCTCTTTGTGGGTTTCATGGCAGCAGTATAATCGACTCGCGGACGCCGTGCTTTGCCCGCCTTGCGCCGGACCTTGCCGTTCTTGCTCTGGAGTGAACCGGACTTGCGGTACTCGGATGCGCTGCACCCGAACCGGTCCCGGAACGCCCGTGCAAACGCGGCCGAGCTGGAAAACCCGCAGTCCAGGGCGATGGCCGTCACCGACTTGAACGGGTTGTTGCCGAGCATCGAGGCGGCACGCTCCAGCCGCACCCGCCGCACGAAGTCGTTCAGGGTCTCGCCGGTCATCGCACGGAACAGCCGATGGAAGTGGAAAGGCGAGAAACTCGCCTCCCTCGCCAGCCGCTCAAGCGAGAGGTCGCCGTCGAGGTTCGCGCTCACGTAGTCCATCACGCGGTTGATGCGGGCAACGTACTCGCGGCGCATCAGTTCGGCTCGCGTCTGCACGGCTTGAGCATAGCCGGGCAGAAGCCCAAAGCAAGACTTTGACACGTGCTGCTGCCGCACGTAAGCTGAAGGCGATGACGCTCGACGAAAACCTGCTCGCCTGGGTTGTGGAGCAGCGCCGCTGGTTCCACCAGCACCCTGAACCCGGCTTCCGCGAGTTCGAGACCCAGAAACATATCATCACCTTGCTCGACGAACTCGGCATCGAGAACCGTGCGGCCGCCTCGACCGGCGTCATCGCAACCGTGTACGGGACAAAGCCCGGCCCCTGCATCGCCCTGCGTGCCGACATGGACGGGCTGCGCATCGCCGAGCCCGAAACCGCGCACAATCGCGACTACCGCTCCCAGAACCCGGAGTACATGCACGCCTGCGGCCACGACGGCCACATGGCCATAGTGCTCGGCGCGGCACGCCTGCTCCAGCAGCATCGCGCGGAACTGACCGGTAACGTGCGCGTCATCTTCCAGCCCTCGGAAGAGACCCTGCCCGGCGGCGCTATTCGCATCATCGCTGAAGGCGGTCTCGATGATGTGGACGGCATCGTCGGCCTGCACCTGCTCGGCCAGGCGCCCCTGGGTGAGTTCCGGTTCCGCCCGGGCCCATTCTTGGCCCACACCTGTGACTTCAGCCTGACCATCACAGGCAAAGGCGGACACCACATGTGCCCGCAGAAGAACATCGACCCGATTGCCCTTGCCGCCCGCTTCGTCTCGACCATCCAGGCGGACCTGAAGGCCCGCATCGCACCAGACAAGCCCTGGGTCCTCGGGTTCGGCACGCTCCACGGCGGGACACAATTCAACCAGACCCCGGAGCAGGTGACATCCACCGGCAGCTTCCGTGCATTCGAGACCAAAGTCACAGAAACAATCGAGGCGACCATGCGCTCAAGCCTGGATGGACTCTTGCGCGAGTTTCGCTCCGAGCAGGCAGGTGTCGAGCCGCGCTATGAGCTCACGGTGAAGCACGGCTACCCGGTACTGCGCAACCACCCTGCCTTCACGCGTCGCGCGGGCGAACTGCTCAAGTCAGAGTTCGCGTCAGTCGTGGATAACTGGGACCTGAACCTCGGCGCTGAAGACTTCGCCTACTACCTGGAAGAAGTGCCCGGCATGTTCAGCTTCCTCGGCGCCTCCAGCCCTGCTCTGGGCATCAATGAGATTAACCACTCCAGCCGGTTCGACATTGACGAGAAGGCCTTGGGCATCGGCGTCCGCGCCTGCATGGCTCTGACACTAGACTTCCTCGCCCATCCGTCGAGCTACACCGAGAAACTGAAAGGACAGAAGAAATGAGACTGTGCACTCTTGCCCTGCTGGCTGCCGCCGTGCTGATGCCGGTGCAGGCAACCTGGCTGAACAACCCGGACAACAACTACGAGTTCCGCAGCGGTGTTGAACTGGGTTTCTTCGGGTTCTTCTCGAACCGCATCCAGTTCGGCCGCGGCGACTCCGGCACCCAGTTTGACTACGTGGAGGACGGCAAGGCGAACATCCTCTTCCCCTTCCGCCGCCTCTCCGCAGAACTACACCTGAAGCCGCGCCACACCTTTGACTTCCTCATCCAGCCGATTGACGTTCGCACCCAGGCCACCTTGCGCCAGATGCTCGTGCTCGACGGCGACACCTTTCCGGCCGGCACGCCCATGAACCTGCGCTACGGCTTCGACTACTATCGCATAAGCTGGCAATATGACCTCCTGCCTGACCCGGACCGCGAGCTGGCTTTCGGCGTCTCTCTCCAACTGCGCGACGCGGCCATCGTCTTCTCCAGCCAGGACGGCACGATGTCACGCTCTTACACCGACGTCGGCCCGGTGCCCATCCTGCGCGTCCGCACCCGCTTCCCGCTCACTGGCTCAAGCTGGCTCGGATTTGAAGCCGACGGCTTCTACGCCCAGGGCAAGGTCATTACCGGCAGCTCGAATGTCGAGAGCACCTTCAAAGGCGCCATCCTCGACGCCTCGGCCCGCTACGGCATGGCCTTCAACGACTGGCTCGATGGATTCCTGAACCTGCGCTACCTGGGCGGCGGCGCGAGCGGCGGCCAGCTCGACCCGGAGAATCCGGACTCAGGCGGCTACACCGACAACTGGCTCGGCGCCTTCTCGGTCGGGCTCGGCTTCTACATCAAGTAGTCAGGTTGCCCGCGTCCCCAGGCAGCACACCCTCGCTTCGCTTGCGACGAGAAGGTGAGAGGACAATAGGGGACGGTCTCCATTCAGTTAGTCATGTTGTCAATATGCTGTCCATGCCGGACTCGCGCGAGCGCAGAGTGGCCAACGGCGTCTACTTCTGCCGGCTGGATGTGCCCGAGTTCCGCAGCGTGAAGAAAGCAGCACTGATGAAATGA
>CAZQFS010000179.1:0-301 GCA_964592755.1 uncultured bacterium
AGGAGCTTGTAGGCGTCCTCGGCCCGGAGGTAGCTCGGCCGCAGTACTTCGGTCACCGCGAGCAGGTAGAACGACGGGCTCTCGGGGTTGACGTTGCCGACAAGGTAGTAGTCCTCGATGCGCCGGAACGCGTAGCCCAGCGGGTAGAGCAGCCGGGCCAGCGCCTCTTCGAGCGGCAGGTTGACAAGCTCAACCGAAACCACGCCGGCGACGCTGCCGTCGGTGACGATTGGAATCCTGGTCTGGTTCGAGATGTCGTGCAGCGCCTGGGCCTGGCCGTACCAGAGGTTGAACCGCTCGA
>CAZQFS010000179.1:311-3346 GCA_964592755.1 uncultured bacterium
CGCACCGGGTCGCGGGTGTCGCGCTGCGGGCTCGCCAGCGCCTGCACCAGGTCGGTCTCAAAGAAAACATTGGTCACCGAAGGCTGTTCGGCAACCGCCCGGGCCCTGGGTGCGCTGTCGGCTTCCTGGCCCGGGACAGAAGCCATGAGCCCGGACAGCAGCAGAAGCGGGATGCTCAGTCGGTTCATCTGACAACCACCTCCTCAGACTTGTACAAACTCAGCCCCGCGCCGCACTCGACGCTTGCGTCCAGCCGGTAGTACCCGGGGCGGACGTCGCCTGAGTACGTTCCGGTCAGAAGAACTGTGTCGCCGGGCAGGACTAGGACGTCGTCGTCGAGCGCAAACGAACCAAGGGTCGAATAGCTATCATCCGAACTCGCGCCCGGGATTCTTGCCTGCCGGACCAGAATCCTGGTCCTGGGCCGCAGGTGAACGGCGCCGGTGTTTGCGAACCTCACCTGCACGCCGAGCGGCGTGGTGCTGGTACTCACCCGGACGATTTCTGCCTTGCGCGGATAGTTGCCGGTCACGGTCAGCAACACCGGAATCGAAACCGAGGCGCGGGGTCCCTTCCTGCTTCCCGAGGCCCCAGTGGTGTCTTCGAAATAGAGGCAGGCATATCTGGCGCCCGGAGTCGTGTCCGGAACCTTGATTGTCAGCCGCAGAGCCTCGCTTGAATGGGGAGGGATGCGAACCGTGTCCTTGTCGAGTGTAATCCAGCTCCGACAGTCAGGATGTCGGCCTGGGTTGCTGCTCTCGATGACCTGGCCCGCACCGTCCGGGGCAAGATAGGCCACCTCTCCGACCAGCAGTTGTTCCCGGCTGCTTTCGTTGCGGAAGACGAGGTAGTTCGTGCGCGTGGAACGGGCCGGTGCGTTCAGCTCTATCTTCTCGCTGCTTACGGTCAGGTCCAGGGCCGGAGCAGAGCTGAGTGAACCGGTTGTGCGGCCGGACGCGCCGGCGACCTCAATCGGGACACTGGCCTTGGCCGGGCTGACACTGCCCAGGTTCAGGCTTGCCTCAACCACGTACTGGCCTGGTTTCACTCTGGGCGTGACCGAAATCAGGCTCGTTTTCGCACCGGGCAGTAGAGTCCCGCCCCCGGCAAGCGGCATCTCTCGGTACCGGCGTCGCTGTTCGTCCCGGAACAGCAGTCTGCCCCGGATGGGCAGGGATACCTCGCCCGTGTTCTGCACCGTGACGATGACTGCGAGCGCGTCGTCCTTGATCTGAACCGGCAGGCGTTTCTGCACGGTCCGGGCCTGTTCGACCTTGATGCTGGTGACCTCGACGTTCTTCCGGCCCGAGCTGCCGGCGACCGTGACCTCGACAAAGGCCGGCATCCGAACCACGAGCCCGGCCGAAGCCCAGGAACCGGGCACGGGCACGGGCAGCATCTCGAACACCACCGCGCCGAACCTGGTCCCCCGAACCCCGCTGGGCACGACCAGTTCGACAAACACTTCCTTGCCCGCCCCGGGTCCAAGCACGATTTCGGCCGTATCGAGTTTGAACCACTCGTGGCAGGTCTGGGGAATGACCGTGTCGGTCGCAATAGCATAGGCACCTTCCTCGTTCTGGTAGAAAGGTGCCCGGTAGTAGCGGACCTTGCGGGTGCTCTGTTGGTCCTCGTTGACGACGGTGAACATCAGCCGCTTGCGTGCCCCGCCGGCAAGGGTGAGCTCAGTGAGCTGCGGGGTTACTGACAGCGAGCCGTGCGTGCTCGCACAGAGCACCCCGATGACGAAGCATAGCCGTCTGGCAGGGGGAGCTATGCTCATCCAGTTCCCTTACTGGTAAGGGAACAGGGGCATGCGCGAGAAGTTCCCGGTTGCCGGATCGATCCAGGGCTTGATGCGCTGCAGAGTCAGGTTGATAGTCGCCCAGTTCGGGTCGACGTACTCACACGAGGTATTGCACGGGCTGACGTGGATGCGGCACCAGATGTGCTTCAGCCAGCCGGTCCAGTGCAGGTCGTAGCTGTCCCTCACGTCGATGCACCACTGGTTCATCTCCTCCGGCGTTTTCCAGGCCGGGTCGCCGAACGGCGGCGGGTTGTTGGCATCGTCGCTGAAGGCATACCACACCTCGATGGTGTCGTCGATGCAGTCATCCGGGGTCTTCGAAATCAGATTCTCAAACCCGGAAAAACTGACCCGGACGTCGTAGTTGCTGCGGAACTTCAACCACACGCAGTCACTACTGTAGTCACCGGGCTTCCTCACACCCCAGTGGAAGCCGTCACCGTTCATGTCGATGACGATCCACTGCGCTACACTGGCCTCGGCCTTGAAGGGAATCTGCCAGTCACGCTTGTTGCAGGAGTCGTGGTAGTCGCCCACGAACATCCAGCAGCGCGCGCGGGCAGCCGGGTTGCCGCTGCCCTGCGACACCCAGGCTCCGTCTTTGTACCACCAGGAGTTCTTCTCGACCCAGTGACACGCGTTCGGCTCTTCGGCCAGCGCAATCCCTGCGATAACGAACAAGAGAGCAAGAGTCACAAGCCTCTTCATGGAAGCTCCTTTCCTTTCCACCCCGCGGGGTTTTAGGCTCTCACTTGTTATGGGGTTGTAGCTTAGATTGATGTCGGTCTTCGTTTCGTCTTCTGTGCCGCACCTCCTTGAGCGCCTCGATTGCTGCCTGTCACAGTCGGAAAACGGGAGAGCTTCGAGCGCTCCCCCCCTGCCAGAACTCTTATTGGTACTTGCCAAGGCACGCGGCCGGAACGACGACCGCGGTCCGCCGGCTCGGGCAACACTGCCGCAACGCAGCACAGCACATCCGTCCAGCAGCACGGGGCCGCTGGCCGGCGGATAGCTGTGAGCTTGCTCTGCCATAATAGCCTCGTCTTGTCAGGAATGGTCCGTTCGTCACCACATCTCCCGGCTGCCCATGCCGCATGCTGGAGTAGTGGCCGACCTGCCGGCCAATTCCAGACTGCCAATTATACCCCCCCCTTGCTGCCCGTCAAGCGGATTCGGTCGGTGGGCCAGGACATCGTTACCAGGGTCAGGCCGGCAAACTGCTGACTGG
>CAZQFS010000180.1:0-3257 GCA_964592755.1 uncultured bacterium
GCCGGTCCGCTTGAGCAGTTCCTGCCCCTGATTCGGCTCGGCGAATACCTGCACGTCGGGAACGGGACGAGCATGGGAATGGGACGGTATGAGGTGGCGGAGAGCGACAAGTGACAAGAGACAAGTGACATGTAGGAAGTGAACCGGCTGTTCTCCCGGGTCTGTGACCTGAACACGCTGTACCGGGCTTGGGCCGCGGTCAAGGCGAACGAGGGCGGCGCCGGCGTGGACGAGGTTTCCTTGGCCGAGTTTGAGCGCAACCTGAAGCAGAATCTGGCCGCGCTCTCCCATTCGCTCCTGGGCCAGACCTATGTACCAGAGCCGACCCGCACCGTGGTGATTCCCAAGCCCGACGGTGGCAAACGCAGGCTCTCTATTCCCTCGGTCAAAGACCGGGTGGCACAACAGGCGGCGCGGATGGTCCTGGAGCCGTTGTTCGAGAGCCGGTTTCTTCCCTGCAGCTTCGGGTATCGGCCCGGACTGGGCCCACTTCGGGCCGTGGGCCGGGTCGAGTCGCTGCTCGCTGATGGCTGCTGCTGGGTCGCGGTCGCGGACATCGAGAGCTTCTTCGACTCCCTGAGCCAGGCGGTTCTGCTGCGGCTTTTCTCAGAGCGGGTCTGGGAAAGACCGCTGCTGCGCCTGGTCGAACTCTGGCTGCGCTCAGGCTCGATGTACTCGGGCGGCTGGCATGATAATCCCGAAGGCGTTCCGCAGGGCGGCGTCATCTCGCCTCTTCTATCCAACATCTACCTGCACCCGTTTGACGCGGCCATGACCGGCGCGAAGTACCGGCTGGTGCGCTACGCAGACGATTTTCTGTTCCTCGAATCGAACCGGGACCGGGCGGCAGAAGCGATTCAGCACGCAACGCAGTACCTGGCAGACGAGCTGTTTCTGCACACCAAGCCGGCAGAGATTCGTCAGGTCAGTGAGGGCTTTGTCTTCCTCGGGTTCCTGTTCCAGGGCGGCGGGAAGACCATAGCGCCGGGCAAGCTGGAGCAGATGAAGCGTCGCCTGCGCGAGGGGGTGCGGGCAGGCAGAACCCTCGGGCAGGCAGTTCGGGCGCTGAACCTGATGCTCATCGGCTGGCGCAACTACTACGGCGCAGGCGACACCCGGGAGCAGTTTCAGTTGCTGGAGACAACGCTGTTCAACGAACTGGTGGCCCGGTTGAAGACGTTTCCATCCGAAAGACTCCGCGAGACGCGGAGCACGCTGGCCGGGCTTGAGTTCCTCCTGCCCAGGACGCAGACTGAGCGGGACCGATTCGCGAGCCTGCTGCTGACCGCGGCCGAAGGCCGAGACCAGGACACCGCTCCCGGCCCTGAGCTGCCGGTCGAGCCGACGCGGGCCGTGCAGGCCAAACGCCGGCAGTACGAGCGTTCAGCCGAAGAAGATTCGGTCTTGCTCGTGGACCGACCCGGCTCGTTCGTCGGCAAGACCAGCAAGCGGGTGGTGGTCAAAGAGCGCGGCCGTCGCGCACGCGAGGTTCCCCTGTTCCGGCTGCGCTGCATCATGGTCGCGTCCAGCGGGGTCGGGCTTTCCAGCGACCTGGTCCGGTTCTGCTCGGGCCAGAACGTCACCATCAGCTTTGTGGACGAACGGGGCCGGCCCTACTCCTACCTGGTCGGGTCAGAGCACTCGGCCCATCCCCTCACCCTGCTGCAACTTGAGGCGCAGAAGTCGGCAAAGGGCCAGACCCTGGCACGGGCATTTGTCGAGGGCAAGATAACCAATCAGATGAACCTGCTTCGGTACTATGCCAAGTACCGCGGTCGCCGAGAGTCGGAATTCGGTGCCGGCATCCAGGCCGCGGTGGAGAGAATCAGGCAACTACTGGAGCAACTGGCGGCCCTGCCTGGGGACGAGCATTTCGGTGGTCGGCTCTTCGCGATTGAGGGGCAGGCGGGCGCGGCCTACTGGAGCCTGGTTCGTGCCCTGCTGGCGTCGGATGCCTGCTTCGAACGCCGCGAAAAGCAGGGTGCGACCGACATCGTGAACTCGCTCTTAAATTACGGCTACGGCGTGCTCTACGGTCTGATGCACCGGCTCATCATCCTGGCCGGGCTCAACCCGAACGTCGGGTTCATCCATCGCGACTGCTCGGGCCGGCCCAGCCTGCTCTTTGACGTGGTCGAGGAGTTCCGGCAGCCGGTGGTGGACCGCGCGGTCATCAAACTGCTGCGGAAGAAGGCGCGCCTGGGCATGGACGGTACGCTTCTGGACCAGCCGACGCGGCGGCGGCTGGTCGCCGCGGTGATGGACAATCTCGGCTCACCAGTCTACTACCGCTCGGACCGCGTCAGCCTGCGGGCGGCAATGGAGGGCCAGGTCAAGCGACTGGCCGGCTTCCTCAAGGACGAAGAGCAGTATCGTCCGTTCATCTTCCACTAACGAACCAAGATGCTGATTGTGGTCAGCTACGACATTCCTGACGACGCCCGCCGGGCAAAGGTGTGCGAAATACTGAAAGACCACGGCGAGCATGTCCAGTACAGCGTATTCGAATGCGACCTTGACGAACGCCGACTGGCGGAACTCAAAGCGGAACTGGCCGCTCTCGCCAAGGAACGCAAAGACAGTATTCGCTACTATCGCCTGTGCGAACGCTGTGCCGGCAGAGTCGAGACTATCGGCCGGCAGGGCTTGACCAGGGAAGACTAATGCACTACTATCATTCGGGCATCAAGGCAGCGACACGAGCAGCGACCTTTCCTGCTACCTATCATCTGTTCCTACTTGCCTGTCGCTGTCCTCTGTTCCTTGACAATTTGGAGTGCTCTCCTTCTTCCAAACTCACCACGAGCGGACAGAACCAGCAACCCGATGATGAGCCAGCAGTTGACGGAGGTGGACCTGGATGACGATTGCCGTCGCGCCTGGGAAGCCGCCGCTTTCGCGCCGAGCGTGGACGCATTTTCCAAACTGAGCTTTGGTGTCCAAGGCAAGTCGCGCGGCAGCGATAGTTATGGAACGGCCTCGGCATGCAGCAAGCCGCAACTTGGCAAATCCCCCCTCCCCGCGGGAACGGGCTGGCGATTCTCCAATTCGAGAAGGCGCAACTACGCGACTTAGACAACCTGACCTGCCGGACGCCAGGATTGCGGCCTGTGAAACGGGCCGATTCTCCAAAACCGGCGTGCGCGTGCCAAGACGCCGAACAGCCGTATGTTACGAAAACGAGTAAGGGAAACCAGGATGTAAGTCATTGATATGGGCGGATTTCCCTACTCGACCTGGAACAGCAGAGTTGAAAC
>CAZQFS010000181.1:0-3115 GCA_964592755.1 uncultured bacterium
CAGGAAGATAATCTGACCGGATTTGACCATACCTTCTCGACCAGAGCGAAGTTCACCGCCCGGGTCACGATGCCGGGCTACTACGCCTATTCTGCAATCAGGCTGGAGTTCCTTGACAGCGCGGGCGTCGTACTGGGCGAGACCCGGCTCGTGCGTACGGCTGGCGCAGCGCCATGGAAGAATTCAGGCCGTCTCCACCTTCTGCCGGTGACCAGGCCGGATGCATGGCTCAATCTGTCCTTAGACATCGCCGATGAGCTGAAGAGCCATCTCCCTGGCGTGGACCGGACACGAGTCCGGCGGATGCGCCTCGGCTTTGAGGCCTTCGGCTCGGGCAGCGATGCATGTTGAGGACTCTACCTTGCGGCGGAGGTCTCCGCCCGATACGTCAAGCTCTCGAGGACGGCCTTTGAGCCCAGCCGGGAAAGCCAGTAGCGGAACGGTCACATGATTAGTCGGCTGCGGGCCATCGCGGTGTTGCTGCTAGCAGCGGGTTCGGCGTTCTGCTGGTGGGACTTCTGGCCTTACACTGAGCACCAGGACATGATGTCGCGCTCGGTGGATATCTGCGCCGACCGCTACCCGGACATGGCCGCAGAGGTCGCGTCCTACCGTGACCAGCTCAAGTCCGGCACGCACGACGAGGACTTTGACTCAGATGAGGTGAACGGCTCCTACTGCGACTACTCGGGCTACTCGCCCCAGGTGCCGGGTGCGTGGTGGCCGACGGCCCGCCGCCACTTGAATGCCGTCCAGTGGGTTCACGACCCGCTCAACCCCAACAACTGGAATGCGGCAGTGGTCCGTTACACCGCGAACAAGGCCGATGCCTACTATATGCTCGGCCACATCATCCATAATCTTCAGGACCTGTTTGTCCCGGCCCACTCGCACATCTCACCGCATGGCCTCGGGACTGCCGGGTTGGTCGAGAACCATTCCTGGCCGGGCTACTTCGACGATTTTGAGCAGTACTGCGAGGTCACGGACAACGAACTCCGTCTTGCCCAGCCGAGCCGCATACCCGAGGCGTCGCTGGAGAGCCTGATGGTGGGGGCCGCGGTCTTCTCCAACACGGATGCGGAGTCCGTGGGCTTCCTACCGAGCCTGTACTATGCGCATCCCGACACTGCGGGTGGCTGGGGTAGATACCGACCTTACCCTTCGGGCAGCTACCCGTGCGGCCGGGACCGTATCGACAACAACCTCGCCAATGCCTGGTCGCCCTGGCTTGTGCCGGCCTGCTGCGAGCACGCGGCCGGGGCGCTCCGTGCTTTCTACCTTGCCTGTAACCCCACAACGGCCGAGGAGCCGGCCCTCCAACCCGCAAACGGCACAACGGTCACTGCGCCGCTCTACGATGCCCTTGGCCGCCGCGTCAGTCCGTCAACCTCCTGTCATGGCATCTACTTCACCGGCTCGGGCAAGGTACTACTCCTCAATCCTCGACCCCGACCCTAGCCGCGTCCGGGTGATTGCTGCCTGCCTCATCTTTCGGTCGGCCCGGACATAGCGCCGGGCCAGTCCTTCAGCCACTGTTCGTTTCTCATGCACAGTCGAAGCTGCTGCACCGTCTCCTTTCAGAGTCAGGGGTGGTCGCATTGTGACCCCGTTTCGGCCGGAATCCCTACGAGGCAATCCTGGAACCCGACATTGAGCCACGAGAAGCCGAAAGGCACGAAGCAATAGGTGCACTTCGGGCTCCTGGTCCTCTGCTCGGACGTCGTGTCGTTCGTGGCAGTCGGTCTCGGGATTGGGGGCAATGCGTTCCCTTGACTTCGCCTTGGGGGTTAGTATACTGCCGAGACTGGCGATACGCTCCGGGGCGCCTGACCGACGCTCATGGGGTTCTTGCGGTGCTGCAACGGCACCGACCAAGAGCGCAGCTCTTTCATCGAGGACTTGGACCGTAGCGTGGGTCTGAGGCCTGTGCGGAATCGGGCCAGGCCGCAGGCCAAGTAAGCAAAGCAGACCGGCTGCGGCCGGAAGCTGCCAGCCGGGAACAAGGTGCCCTTCGGGGCGCAGGGAGGCAGAAATGGTGAGGTTCGGATGTCTCGCAGTTATGTGCCTGGCGCTGGTTGCCTCGGGCCCGGCCCGGGCTGCTGACAGTGACGTAGTAACCGGTCCGTCCGTTGCCACCGGTGCGGTTCGGTCAGCACGTGGCATGGAGGCTCGTCCCATTGACCAGCCGCGGGCATTCGTCCTGGGCACGGTTGATACTATCGGCGGGACCGTCTATGACTGGCAGTTCAATGGGCCTGTCTACCGCTATTGCGTTGGCTCCGACGAATACGGATTCCACGTTACCTGGATGTACTCGAACGACACAATCGGCAACCAGGCAGACCGCAACATGCGCTACCAATTCTACGACTACGTCTCGCGAGCCTGGAACTGGATTGACCCTGATTTCATGCTGTCGGCGGTGAACGTCTTCGCAGCCCGCTCGGGTTTCGGCTCTCTTGGTGCGAGCCCCGTTGCCGGTTGCGCTGTGGTGTCCTGTCACCAGGGCAGCTACCCCATCTACCCAGTAGTCGCGCGGGACATTGCGTCTGGGGCAGGCATCTTCGAGTACTGCCAGGGGCCCAATGACTACTTGTGGCCGCCTGTTGCCGTTGGACAGAGTGAGACTCCCCACCTGGCGTTCGTGGACGACGTGTCGCGCGACAACCATTACTACTCGCGGATAACAACGTGGTGCAACTGGGACTCGCCCATGCAAGTGACCTCAACACCGCCGACGTTCCCGACACACAACATCGCCGCTTCCAGGACAAGCGGCAAGGTCTGCATCACGTGGACGCAGGCAGACGGTTTTCCCTACGCTGGATACTACCGCCTGTCAACGAACAACGGGACCAACTGGGGACCCGAGACCGAGCTCGGCTACCCGCCAGCCTACGGCGGTGGCGTGGATACGGCCTGCAGCTACTACATAACGTCGTTGTTTCCGTTTTACGATGCGGAAGACCAACTGCACATCGTGGCAGACGTCTTGCCCATCATTCGTGATACGGTTTGGATTGCGCCTAGCGAAATCTGGCACTGGTGTCAGAGCAACAACCCAGCATGGTCGCGGATTCACCGGGCGTTCATGGACCCTCACAGCGGGTAC
>CAZQFS010000182.1:0-3103 GCA_964592755.1 uncultured bacterium
AGTGCCGACGTTGCCGTCGAGGAGGGTGGTAACGATCTCTTGGCCCCATACACGGGCCGGCCGGTGCTTCGACATGACCAGCCCTGACACCTCCCCGGTTCTCGCCTCGTTCATCCGACACACCCCGCCTCGAGTTTGTGGTGACCGCGATGGTATCCGGGTCCCACCCGGCCTTGACGGTCAGGAGATAGGCACTGTGCCCCCGGTGCTTTCCCATCGAATTCTCCAACTGCGCCGTCGCCCGCCATTTGCGCCGGGCAGGTCAGCGGTTATAATGCGGACCGTCCATGCTATCGCCACCCCGCGAGGACACGACCGTCAACCGTCCTGACAGAAACACGATGCGGAATCGTGTCCCCAAAGCCTGTGTCCTGGAACTTGAGGACGGCACGCAACTGACCGGCACCGGTCTCGGCCACCACGCACCGGCCTCAGGCGAGGTCGTGTTCAACACCTCGATGGTCGGCTATGTCGAAAGCCTGACCGACCCTTCATACCGCGGCCAGATACTGGTCATGACTTATCCGCTGATTGGCAACTACGGAGTGCCCGCGAGACCGGGGACACAATCCGGAATTCGAAGACGAATTCCGGTCATGTCCCCGGAAGCGTCGTCGCGGTTTGAGTCCGACCGCATCCAGGTGGCCGGGCTCGTGGTCTCGTCCTGCCACAATGACAAGAGCCGTCCCGACGCGGCGAGGTCGCTGCACGAGTGGCTGGCCGAGGAATCGGTGTCCGGCATCGAAGGCGTGGATACGCGCCACCTGACCCTGCGGTTGCGCGAGCGCGGGACCATGCTCGGCCGCATCCGGCCGCTCGACGTCGCCGCCGATGACGTGCCTCTGTTCGACCCGAACAAGACCGACATCGTTGCCCAGGTGTCTCTTTCTGAACCCAGGCTCCACGGCACGGGCAAGAAGCGGGTAGTGCTCGTGGACTGCGGCGCCAAGTACTCGATTCGACGGGAGCTCGTGGCGCGCGGGCTTGCGGTCTGGCAGGTGCCGTACAACTACGACTACACCGGTGAGCGCTTCGACGGCATCGTGCTTTCCAATGGCCCGGGCAATCCCGAGCAGTGCGGGACCACGGTCGGCATCCTCAAGCGGGCGATGGCCCTTGGGCGGCCTGTGTTCGGCATCTGCCTGGGAACGCAGTTGCTGGCGCTCGCTGCCGGCGCGAAGACCTACAAGCTGCGCTACGGCCATCGCGGCCAGAACCAGCCCTGCCGCGAAGCCCGCACTGACCACTGCCGGCTCACGAGCCAGAACCACGGGTTCGCAATCGACGCCAGGTCCCTGCCTTCGGACTGGGAGGTCTGGTTCACCAATGCCAATGACGGCTCGGTCGAGGGCATCCGCCACCGTCGTAGGCCATTCTCCGCGGTGCAGTTCCATCCTGAAGCCGCGCCCGGACCCTTGGACAGCCGGGACCTTTTTGACGACTTCGTGAGGCAACTGTGAGGCCGGAGCCATGAACCCGCCGAAGAAGGTGGTGATTCTCGGCTCTGGTGCCTTGCGCATTGGCCAGGCCGGCGAATTCGACTACTCAGGCAGCCAGGCCATCAAGGCGTTGAAGCAGAAAGGTATCAAGACCGTCCTCGTCAACCCGAACGTCGCCACCATTCAGACCACGCCCGGCTTGGCCGACGAAATCTACCTGGTGCCGGTCGAGCCCGACTTCGTGGAGAAGGTCATCGAGCAGGAGCGGCCGGACGGAATCCTGCTGAACGTCGGCGGCCAGTCAGCCCTGAACGCAGGCGTAGAACTATTCAGGTCCGGCGCACTCGCCCGGCACGGCGTGCAGGTGCTGGGCACGCCGGTCGAGGCGATCGTCGAGTCCGAGGACCGGCAGAGGTTCGCCGTGAAGATGCGCGCGCTCGGTATCTCGGTCCCGAAGAGCGGCACAGCCACCACGCTCGATGAAGCGCTGCGCGTGGCCGAGGAGGTCGGCTACCCTGTTATGGTGCGGGCCGCGTACAGCCTCGGCGGCCTTGCTTCGGGCATGGTACGGAACGCGGATGAACTGCGCCACCGGGTCAACGAAGCCCTGGCCCATTCGCCCCAGGTGCTGATTGAGGAGTACCTTGCCGGCTGGAAAGAGGTCGAGTACGAGGTCGTACGCGACCGGGCCGGCAACTCGGTCACGGTCTGCAACATGGAGAACATGGACCCGATGGGCATCCACACCGGCGAGAGCATCGTGGTCGCGCCGTCCCAGACCCTGACCAACGACGAATACCACCGCCTGCGCAGCCTGTCACTTCATATCGCGGGCGGGCTCGGCGTCATCGGCGAGTGCAACGTGCAGTACGCGCTCCACGCTTCCAGCGGCGAGTACCGGGTAATCGAAGTCAACGCCCGGCTCTCCCGTTCCAGCGCGCTTGCATCCAAGGCGACCGGGTATCCCCTGGCCTGGGTCGCGACCCGGCTCGCATTGGGCGAGCTCTTGGCCGACATCCCGAACGCGGTGACCGGCGTGACCGGCTGCTTCTTCGAGCCGGCCCTCGACTACATCACGGTCAAGGTTCCGCGCTGGGACCTGGCCAAGTTCCGGGCTGCGTCGCGCCGCATCGGCACCGAGATGAAGAGCGTGGGCGAGGTGATGGGCATCGGCGTAACCTTTGAAGAAGCACTGCAGAAGGCGGTGCGCTCGCTGGGGCTTGGGTTCGACGGCCTGACCGACCCGCGGACCCAGATCGAAGACCCGCTGGACGAGGTTGAGAACGCGACGGACCGCAGGCTCTTCGCCTTGGTGCAGGCGCTGACCGCAGGCGTAAGCCCGGAGCAGCTGCACAAGCTCTCAGGCATCGACCCGTGGTTCATTGCGCGACTGGATTGCGTGGTCCGGGCAGAGCAGGGACTGTCGGGCAAGGCCCTTGCAGTAGTGGGCCGCGAAGACATGCAGTACCTCAAGCGCCTCGGGTTCTCTGACCGCGCCCTGGCGCGGGTTCTGCGCTCAAGCGAAGCCGAGCTCCGTGCCCGGCGCATCGAACTGGGCGTAGTGCCGCGCGTGCGCCGGATCGACACGCTGGCCGGCGAGTTCCCGGCCACGACCAACTACCTGTACATGACCTACGGCGCAGACCAGGAAGAAGTCCGGCCCG
>CAZQFS010000183.1:0-3061 GCA_964592755.1 uncultured bacterium
CGTGCAGGTATTCGCCGAGCCGAATCAGGGGCAGGAACTGCTCAAGCGGACCGGCGAAGGTGATGTCTCCTTTCAGGCCGTCGAGCGAGTGGCGCACGCCCTGGCTCTTTGACCAGCGCTCGCCCGCGCAGACCCATCTCAGGCTCGATGTCTCAACCCGGACCTGTGCGGCCCGGCCCAGAACCGTTTTCTTGTCCACATCGGGCCTGAACCCGCAGTGGTATTCGGCCAGGTTGGTGAACCGCCGCACCAGCGCCCGCACCAGAACGTCGAAATCCAGGGCGTGAACCTGCTCGTTGTGCCGGCGTATGCTGGTCGGTGTGAGCAGATTGAGGGTCAGCCTTTCCCGGGTCTCGCGCTCGGTTTGGGCCCGGATGTTTTCGTAGCGCATGACCGTCAGCGGCCGCACGAACCCGCGGCCGGACACGAACAGGGACGCGGGGACATAACCGAGATTCGCCCTCGAATCTCGGATTGTGTCCCCGGGCTTCAGGGTGTCGTCGATGGTCGCAAGCCGCGCCTCGACCCGGCCCTGCCCGAGCCGGATTCGCTCAAAGGACCGGACGAACATCGGCAGGTAGTCTTTGCCTCGACCAACAAGAACAAGGTTGAACGAAAGCCGGCCGTCTTCTTCGGTCGCGTTCGCCAGGGGCGGCTCCAGTACATAGGGGTGCGGGTAATTCTGGTTGTCATAGTGCAGATGTCCCTGCCGGGGTCTTGGTGACAGAATGACGTAGGAGAAGACGCAGTTGTCCGAAGACGAGCATTCTTCGCACCGGGCCCGGCGCGCAGCCGGGCAGACCAGCGCCTTGAGATTCATCGCCAGCACGCTGTGCAGGGTCGCGCCGAGAAAGCCACGGAACCGGTACGGCCGCTCCAGTTGCAGGTTGAATCGCACCCGGCAGAAGTCGAGGCCGGCGAACATTGGGAGTGGTTAGTGGATAGGGGTTAGGGGTTAGGGGTTAGGGGTTGGGAGGTGGGAGCGCGCAGCGACCGGAGCCTGGCCTGGAGTTTCTCTATCCGGGCAAGAAGCAGCATGTCTTCGCGCCTGAGCCGGTGGCCTTCGCTGTCGCCTTTCCACGCGCGCCGGGCATTGCAGAGGTCCATGTACCGGGCATCCAGGCGGGTGGGCAGGAGCCAGTAGCTCTGGCTCCGCTGGCCCGGTTCCCGCGATGTGCGCACCGGCGCAAAGGAACCACCGGTCTCCTCGCGCTCGAACCGGACATGTGCCTGACGGTTGAACGAGTAGACCCGCTGGCAGGACTTGTCAATACCCGCGGGCCTGAGCCGCTGGAAGATGAGATGCTCGCGGTAGTCGGCCTTGTCGCCGGCCGACATGTCAAAGAACTCGCCCTGGCGAACCCAGAGCTCGTCGCCGATAACCAGTGCGTTGGGCCGAAGCGCAATCCGCTTCTCGTCCAGGAGCACAACATGGCCCAGCGCCTCTTTTGCTTTGGCGAAGAGCAGCTTCTCTTCAGAGATGTCCATCGGCCCGCAGTAGCAGGTCTTCAGCTCGTGGAAGATGGTGCAGTCCGGGCTGAGGATGAGCCGGCGACAGGCGTCGGCGCAGGCCGCCAGCTCCTCAACTGAAACGGTCTCGGCCTGAAGCCGGGTGAGCAGGTTCTCGCCTTCGTTTTCGTGGTCACGGAACGAGCGGCCGAGAAACCGGCAGTTGACATCTTCCGGCTCGTAGAGAATCGAGAAGACACCGTGCGGGCTGGTGGTGAACCGCCAGTCGTCGGGCGCCTGTTGCTCGATTGCGGCGCGGACTTTCGCAACTGCCGCATGCGCCTTGTCCCGGGCAAGACCGGACCGCTCAGTTGACCGGGCAAGCAGGTGCTCGGTCAAGTCTTCGGGCCACAGATGAGCCACGGCTAATCTTTGACCCTGGCTTTGGCTGCGCTGGCCTCGATGTACAGCTCGACCGTATTTGCCCGGTCCCAGTCCGACGTCATCTTCAACTCGGCCAGGGCCTGACCAACGATGCTGTCCAGCGCGCCGTTCAGCGGTCGAGCGCCGTAGACCGGCGAGAAGCCGCGGCCACGGACAAGGGCCACAACCTCCTGTTGCAGCTTCAGCTTCTTGCCGATAAGCCGCTCCAGCGCCGCGGTCTTCTGCCGGATGAACCCCTCCACCACTCTGGTGGTCAGAGGCCGGAATACGAGCACTCCGTCCAGCCGTCCCAGGAACTCTTTGCGAAAGACCTCCTCGACCGCTTTGCGGGCCTTGGTGCTGGCGCTGCGCCAGGCGTCCGCCTCTACTGAGCTGAACCCAAACACCCTGGTGCTCTCTTCCGCGCCCTGCTCAAACCCGATGTTGCACGTCATCAGCACGACATAGGCCCCAAGGTGAAGCACGTTGCCCTGCAGGTCCGTGAGCCGGCCATAGTCGAACGCCTGCAGGAACGTGAGCCAGACCTGCTCTTCGGCCTTCTCGAACTCATCAAGCAGCAGCACGCCATAAGGCCGACGCCGCAGCTCCATGGTCAGGGGCGGCAGGAATGCCGGGTTGTCGGTCGAGCCGCTGCCCGGCGCGCCGAGCAAAGAGAAGAGATTCTTGTGCACCGACATATCTACCCGCACCAGGTTGTCCTCACTGCCGGTGGTGAACTGAGCCAGAGCCTTGGCCAGCTCGGTCTTGCCCACGCCGCTCGGGCCGGTGCAGAGAAACACGCCCAGGGGTCGCTCCGGATTGAGCTGCACCCGGTTGCGCGTCACGACCAGGCGCTGGCAGAGCGTCTTGATGACCTCTTCCTGACCCAGAACCCGCGAGTTCAGCGCCCGCTCCAGCCCGGACGTGCGCTCGTGCTCGGCGGCCTGGCCCGGGTCCGGAATCCCGGTTAACTCGGTAATCGCAGTCCGGACTTCCGGCTCGCCGCAGGTCTTGTCCTGCGCGACCGCGTTGACAAACGCCTGCTCCAGGATGTCTATTGTCTTGTCCGGCTGGCGTCGGAACGGCAGATACTCATTCGCCAGGCGCAGGGCGTACTCAGCCAGGCCCGGCTCGAACTTCGCCGCGTAGTACTCGGCCAGACGCTCGCACTCGCGGCCGACAATCGCGG
>CAZQFS010000184.1:0-3039 GCA_964592755.1 uncultured bacterium
GAAGGGAGGCAAGACCGGCGACTTCTACTCCTACGAACCGGTCGCCGATACCTGGTGTCCGCGGGCGACGGTCCCATCAGGCAGAGAAGGAAAGGCGCCGGGCAAGGGTGCGGCTGCGACCACCGACGGCGAACGGTACGTCTACGCAACCAAAGGCAACAACACGCTCGGATTCTACCGCTACGACGTGGTGCGCGATACCTGGCGCCAGTTGGCCGATGTCCCTCTGGGCCCCGGCAACAAGAAGGTCAGGGGCGGGACGGACCTCGTGTGGGTCGAAGGCGACGAACGCAACTACGTCTATCTGCTGAAGGGCTACAAGAATGAGTTCTACCGGTTCGATATCAGCCAGAACAAGTGGGACACGATGCCGCCGGCCCCAGTTTCGGGCACAAATCAGAAATGGGAGAAAGGGTCGTGGATTGTGTACGACGGTGACTGCACGGTCTACGCCCACCGGGCCAGACTCAATGAGCTCTGGCAATATGACCTGGAGCGGGATTCCTGGGGCGAGCGACTGACCGGGATGCCTTTGGTGGGCAGGTCGGGCAGGAAGAAGAAGTCGAAGGACGGCGGCTGTGCGGTCATGCCGGACGACATCTATGCTCTCAAAGGCGGCAACAGCCAGGAGTTCTGGGTCTATTTCGTTGACGAGGACTACTGGCTGGAGCTGGATACGATTCCAACCACCGGTTCCGGCGGCAAGAAGAAGGTCAAGGCCGGGGCCGACCTGGCGACAGACTATGGCGGCCAATTCTTCGCGCTCAAAGGCAATCGGTCGCGCGAGCTCTGGCGCTACGTGCCGGACTTTGCCGGTCTGCGGCTGACACCGGGAGCGAGGCCGGTGCAGGATGGAGCACTGGCCTGGGTTGTGCCGCTGTCCGGCGCGAGCGGTGCCACGGTGGTGCGGGGCAGGCTGTGGCTGAGTCCAGCCGCAGGCTCGCGGTCTCAGGTCTCGGGCCAAACAAGGCCGGTTCTCTTTGACGCGACCGGGCGCAGAGTCATCGTGCTTTCGGCTGGCGCCAATGACGTTTCGAGGCTCGCGCCTGGGGTGTACTTTGTGCAGGGCGACCCGCAAGCGCCCGGCGTCAGTCCCCGGGCGGTTCGAAAGGTGATCGTGGCAAGATAGGAGGCGAAGATGAAGTCTCTGCTGGTCTTGATAGCTCTGGTCGGGCCGGTCACGGCAGAGGCGGTGCAGCCGGCAGTCCCGACCCTGAATCCGCTCCCGGTCTGGCTGGAGAGTCTCGCGGGCCCGCCGGAGACGATTCCACCGGGCATGTACGCCGACTGCGAGGCGATGCTGCACGCCGACGACTGGGCCCAGGGGACGTGTCACTTCGGCCGCTGGCGCGACGGCGCGGGCGGGTACTCCTGGTCAGAGTCTTTCGAGCTCAATGGCGGCGAGAGTCTGCTGCTGAGCAACGGCGATTGGGCGCTTGAGCACGGGGACTACGTTGTGAAGGATTCTGTGGTCTGCGAGTCGCACGGCGACAGCGTGCTTATGCTGACCTGGAGCTACCGGGTCGGGCCGCGGCACCACGGTGGCGTCGGCATCGCGCGCATCGTCTACCTGCCATTCCTGATTGTGGACACAATCTGGCATTACGTGCCGAGGTTCGTGGTGGCGAACTACGGTTCGAGTGCGGATTCGGGCTGGGCGTTCGTGTCGTTTGCCGACATTGGCTCGATGCGCTACCGCGACTCGGTCTGGTTTGCACTGGTTCCGGGCGGGTCGTCGGAGGTCTCTTTCCGGTCGGTACGCTTCTGCCCAGAGGGGCCCTACTCAGGCATCTGCGGCTGGGTGACCGACGATGGTGATGCTGATTCACTGCGGTGGCGCTTCACGGTCCGGCAGCTCCAGCGCGGGAATATCGGTTTCTCCAGTATCCAGGGTATGCCGCTCGATTCAGTTGACACGCTGAGGACGTTTCACCCCGGCGCGACGCTGTGCAACTACGGCATGACGCCAGAGTCGTCATACGTGGCGCTGGTGTTCTCCGATACTGCCGGGGTAGCCTACGCTGACACGCATCCTGTTCTCCTTTGCGGCGGGCAGCGGATAGACGTGCGGTTCCTGCCAGTCCGGTTCGTCGTGACCGGGCCACATCACGCGCACCTTGCTCTGTTGTCCGGTGGCGACTCGGTTGAGTGGGACTTCTGGGTTGTCGCGCAACTGGGCGTGAGCGAGGCGGGGCCGGACGAGCGGCAAAGAGCGCACGTCGGGGCGAGCCTGGCGCGCGGGGTACTGCTTCTGGCCTCGACACCGGGCCGGGCAGCCCTGTTCAACGCAACAGGCCGAGATGTCATGGCGCTTTCTGCCGGGGCGAACGACGTCTCAGCTCTGGAAGCCGGGGTCTATTTCGTGCGCGGCCCCAGGCTGGGTAAGCGCCGGGTGGTTCTGGTCCGGTAGTCGGGTCAACCCGGTCGCCAAGTCTACTATTGATTTGTGCCGGAAAGCCTGTATTATTCGTGTTCAAGACCGCGGTCAGTCCGTTCCGCGGCTTGGCTCTCAGGCTGACCAACTTTGGCAGTAAGTGATATTCTAGTGTGAGGAATGCTGAAATGAAGACGTCTGTTGCCAGGAAAGAGGACCTGCGCCCGGAGTGGTATCTGATTGATGCCCGGGGGCTTGTCCTCGGCCGGCTGGCGAGTCGGGTTGCCACGCTGCTGATGGGCAAGCACCGACCCGCGTACACTCCCCACGTTGACTCCGGCGACCACGTGGTCGTCGTGAATGCGGGGGAGATTCGCGTCACCGGCAACAAGTATGAAGGTAAGCTGTATCGCCGTCATTCGTTCTATCCCGGCGGGTTGAAGACAAGAACTTACCGTCAGGTCGTGGAGCGGTTTCCGACCCGGCCCCTTGAGCTGGCCGTGAAGCGGATGCTGCCGAAGAACCGGCTGCAGGACAGGCGGATGCGTCGGCTGCACGTCTACGTCAGCGCCGCACACAAGCATCAGGCTCAGAAGCTAACCCCAATCAAGTAATCATGGACAAACCCTATTTCGCCACCGGCAGTCGCAAGTCTGCCACCGCCC
>CAZQFS010000185.1:0-3020 GCA_964592755.1 uncultured bacterium
GACGGCCCGTGCGAGCCCGGTCGCCAATAACAGGACTAGTACGGCGAACCCGACCTTCTTGCCCTTGGTGATTGGTTCTGTCATTTGCATGGCGGCTCCTTTCCTACCGGTGCAGCAGAGTTACGCGGCGGCCGAACCGCTGTTTCTCCACGGTCATGCGAACAAAGTATACGCCGTTTGCCAGTTGCCGGCCACGAAGGTCGCGGCCGTCCCACGCCACGGTGTGATAGCCGGCTGCACGCGGGCCCGAGGCCAACGTGCGAACCTGCCGGCCGACCGCATCAAAAACCGCCAACTGCACTAGGGTCGAGCGCGGCAGGCCGAAGCTGATGCGCACGCCGTGCTGGAAGGGATTGGGGACCGGCGGGCTCAGGAAGAAGGCGGCCGGCAGTCGACTCTTGCCGCCCATCGCGCCTTCGGACTGGACGTCAGGCAGCCGGCCTTCGTCAAGGATGAGCCAGATGACCTCGGTCGGACGCAATGCACGGTTGTGTTCGTTCGCCGGTGCGCGCTCGACAAAAAGCAGCTCGACCAGCGGCACCTCGCCCCGGAGCATGGATGTACCGGCCATGCCCACACGGACCAGACCGTTCTGTTCTGCTGCGGCGACGAGGAAACCGGTCGTCGCCTTGGTCGTGCGCACGCCGGTCAGGGTCAACGCCTCGGCGTCATACCGAACCAGCATGTCGGCCGAGACCGCGCCGCGTGCGTCCGGCACAACCACCGGGAAGACCAGCTCGCCGCGCGCATCGAGCGGTGCGGCAGCGGAGACATCCTGAGCACCGACGACCGAAGGCGCACTGACCGCGCCGGCAGGCAACCTGACCGTCTGCTCGTCCGGCAGGTTGACGCTATAGAAGCGCTTCTCTGCGGCCGGGTCTTCCCAGGCGCAGAACGCCTCGGACGCCGGCCAGTTGCCCGACGGGTCGCCGTAGAGAATCGAGCGGAAGTTCTGGCCGACTTGGTGCCCGGGCAGGGACGAGTAACTGCGGCTCGGGGGCCGGAACGCCCAGTCAACCGTATCAAGTCCGGGCCGGCTGCCGACCGGGAAGTGGCGGATGCGACCCACCGTGTACTGCAGTATCAGCCCGGCGTCGAAGGATGAAACCGTGCTGTCGCCGCTCACGTCACCGGCGCGGAACTGGAGTGAATCGAGCGTGTCGCGCCGGACGGCATGCTGCAGCACCATCGCCGCGTCGAACGAAGAGACCGCCGGCTCCCTCGCCGGGCTGACTCGCTCGGGACGCGTGGCGTAGCTTGAACCGCGAACCAGGCCCGCAAACGCATACGCGCCGGCCACGTCGGTCAGCAAGGTGTCGTTCAGCCCACCGGAGAGCACGACGCGCGCGCCGGGCACCGGTAGCGCCGAACCGGCATAATAGCGTGCCTGCCCCGATATCGCCGGGAGACGGCTCACGGTGAATCTGAATGGAAGCTGCTGAACGGGACTCATGTTGCCGGCTCGATCAACCGCTCTCACGACCCAGCGGTAGGTGGTGTCGTTGAGCGCAATCCAGCTAGGGATCCCGTAGGTCGTGTCGGAAACACGCGCGCCGACCGCGAGCAGGCTGTCGACCAACGTATCCGCCGTGTAGAAGACTAGATAGTCAACCTGCTCGCCGCGCACTCCGGACCAGACCAGGGTTGGCACCGAGTCCACGACGGCCCGGTCTGGCGGCGACATGAGAACCGGGGCCGACGGGCGGTTCGCGTCAACCACGAACCAGCGTGGAGAACGATACCCGCTATGCGCCCCCCTGCGTCCCACGGCCTCAACCCGCCAGTAGTATGTCGAGTCTCCGAGGGAGTCTGTCAACGGTATGATGTAACGGGTCTCAACCAGCCCGGTCGTCTCGTGCACACCAACCGAGAACGTGCTGTCGGTGGAGTACTGCAGGGTATACGTCCCACCGTTTCCGGCCGTAGCCGTCCATATGAAGCCGGGGCGCCGTTCGGAGATGAACCTACCGGGGACATCGATTGTGTCCGGTGGATAGACGTACTGGGGTGGTTCAATGCCAGCCACGAACGTGACGGCATCCGGCACTGACAACAGCGTCTCGCGATAGCCAACGCGGTCGGTCGCCTCGCTGTAGAACTCGTACCGGGTCTCGTTCTCGCCAACGAAGACCGCCATGGTGTCCGAATCGAACGCCCTCCACTGCCTGATGGGCCCGGAGTCCTGACGGAAAAATATGGAGTACTGGCCGATCCCGGAGCCGGGAGAGGCATCCGCACCGCCCCAGCGAACCGTGAAACTCGCAGTCGCGGATGTCTCGGGCAAAGGTCGAACAGAACTCTGCGGTGGGCCGTCGTCTATCGTGTTCAGAACTACGCTTGTGTTCATCGGCGGGTTGACGTCGAAGACGATACTCGCCTGATTGGTCACCTGCGTACCGCCGGGCAGGCCGGGCCTTGCCCGCAGATGGTACTTGATCCAGCCCTCACCCTCGGGCGGGTTCCGATTGGGCGGCAGGTTAATGCCGCGGAACCTCCAGGTAATCGTGTGCGTGTTGCTGTCGACAACCGTGGTACAGCACTGCGGATGGCTGACGCTGTCCAGAACCAGTGATTCCCAGTCGAGGTCCGGGTCTATCGTATCAGTGACCACAACCGTTTCTGCGGGTGCCGTGGCCGAATCAACGTTCTCGAAGTGGATCGTGTAGTCGAACCGCTCGTCAGCCCGGACATAGTGATGTAAGGTATCGACACCAGAAGGGCCGGACTTGTCGTTCGGGTCCCAGGAACTCCTGATCCCGTAGATCAACGTATCGTACGTCGCCCACCAGTATTCGCCCCGCCAGAAAGCTCTCACCTTTCCCGCCTCGCATCCTGACGTTATCTCCGTTGCAGGATCGGACGAAAAGGGTAACCCTCATCCGAATCAAGAGATCGCGACCCAGGCGGCGGTGTGCGCACCTTCCACGAACGTGTTGACCACCGTTCCCGGAGATAAACACAACTTTCTCAGTGGAACCTCCCTTTCATCCGCAATCGTCTCGGGGATCCTGACTTTAGCC
>CAZQFS010000186.1:0-2978 GCA_964592755.1 uncultured bacterium
TCGTCAATGTCGACTACGAATCTGAGATGGCCATCGTCGCCTGCCTGAAGCAGGCGGGCGAAGAGAGAGTAATCGGCTCGGCCCGTTACTACGTTGACCGTGCCACCGGCCTGGCCGAGTATGCGATTGAAGTTCAGGACGGCTGGCAGAACCGGGGCGTCGGTGGCGCGCTCTTCGAGCACCTGATGCGCATCGCCCGCATTAAGGGCGTCAAGGGTCTGGTTGGTTACGTGCTCGACTCCAACACCCGCGCCTACCGACTGATGACCCGGACCGGCCTGCCGATTGAGACGAAGTGGGAAGATGGAGTCTACACGATGACGATGAGGTTCGAAGATGCCGGACGCTAGTCTTGACGCCCTTTTCAAGCCGCGCTCGGTCGCGGTCGTCGGCGCATCCAACCGCTCGGGCTCGGTCGGCCGCGCCCTTTTTGCCAATATCCTGTTCGGCGGCTACACCGGCGTGGTCTTCCCAGTCAACATGAAACAGCGCAGCGTACTCGGGGTCAAGGCCTACGAGACGGTTCGTGACATTCCGGACGAGATCGACCTCGCTATCCTCATCGTGCCTGCCGTGTCGGTGCCCGCGACGCTGGCCGAGTGCGGCCAGAAGGGAATCCGGGGCGCAATTGTCATCTCTGCCGGCTTCAAGGAGCTCGGGCCTTCAGGCGCTCAGCTCGAACAGGCGGTCCGTGACCGAGCCCGTTCCCTGGGCATCAGACTCATCGGCCCCAACTGCTTCGGCATCATCTCCGGCTCGCCCTCAGTCCGGCTGAACGCGACCTTCGGCCGCTCCATGCCGGCGTTCGGCAACATCGCGTTCATCTCCCAGTCTGGGGCAATCGGAGTCAACGCCCTTGAGTACGCCATTGCCGAAGAAGTCGGGTTGTCCAAGTTCGCCTCAATCGGCAACAAAGCCGACGTTAACGAATGTGACCTGCTTGCCTACATGGCCGACGACCCGGAGACCGATGTCATCATGCTCTACCTTGAGGACCTGGTCAACCCGGCGGAGTTCATGCGTATCGCCCGCAGGACCACGTCGCACCCTGAGCGCCCTAAGCCCATCCTCGCCATCAAAGCCGGCCGCACGTCCGAAGGCGCTCGGGCCGCCTCCTCTCACACCGGTGCGCTTGCCGGCTCAGACGCAGCCTACGATGCGTTCTTCGCCCAAGCCCGGATCCTCAGGGTCGAAACCATCAACGAACTCTTCGCCAAGGCCGCCGCCCTTGCCTACCAGCCGGCTCCGCATGGCCGCCGGGTCGCAATCCTCACCAATGCCGGCGGGGTCGGAATCATGGCCACCGACTCATGCATCCGCAACGGACTCACGCTTGCCCAGCTTACCGACAAGACCCGAGCGGAACTGAAGAAACACCTGCCAGCTACTGCCGCGACCTCCAACCCGGTCGATGTCATCGGTGACGCGGACGAAAAACGTTACCGGGTCGCGTTCGAACTCCTGACTAGGGACGAGAACGTCGACGGCCTGATTCCCATCTGGACCCCGACCCTGATGGCCGAGTCCGCAACCATCGCCGGCGTCATCGCCGACGTGGGACAGCACTCGGACAAGCCGATTCTCGCCTGCGTCCAGACGATGACAAACTCCGAAGAGGTCCGCCGCCAGCTCCTGCGCGACAAGATACCCCACTATCAGTTCCCGGAAAACGCGGCCCGGGCCATGGCTGCAATGGCAGACTTCAACGAATGGTCCCGCCGCCCCCAAGGCGAAATCCGGCGCTTCTCCGACGTCAGACCGAAAAAAGTCAAGGCCATCATCGAAGGTGCCCGCTCACGCACCTCTCCGACCGGTGTCGCCCGACCTGCCGGCTATATCTCCGAACCCGAGGGCCACGAGATACTCGCTGCCTACGGTCTGCCGGTTCCACCCTGCCGTCTTGCGCATGACGTCGACGAAGCCCTGTCCGCGGCTGAGGAAATCGGGTTCCCGCTCGTGCTCAAAATCGTGTCGCCCCAGGTTCTGCATAAGACCGAGTTCGGTGGGGTCCGGGTCAACATTGCCGATTCAGCCCAGCTCAAGTCAGGCTACGCTCTCCTGCTCGATACCGTCAGGGCCAAAGCCCCCAACGCCGACATCTGGGGTGTGCTGGTCCAGAGAATGGCGCCCAAGGGCACTGAGACCATCATCGGCATGAAACGCGACCCGTCATTCGGCCCGCTACTCATGTTCGGGCTCGGCGGAATCCTGGTCGAGGTCCTGAAAGACGTCGTCTTTCGGGTTGCGCCCATAAACGAAATCTCGGCCGACTCGATGGTATCAGGAATCCGGGCGGCCCGGCTCCTTGACGGTTTTCGCGGCGAACCGCCACGCGACAAAGCCAGCATCAAAGAGTGCATCCAGCGGTTGTCTCAGCTCTCGGTTGACTTCTCGGACTTTGACGAAATCGACATCAACCCGCTCCTCGTCTACGAACAGGGCGAAGGCGCGCTCGTCCTCGATGCGCGCTTCCTTCTGACTCCGCAGTCCTGACCGCGCCGCTGACCTCGCTGTGCTCTGTGGTCTCGCCGCTCTTGCCTGACATCGAGACTGTCGCTGGGATTCGACGAACACCACTCGGAACAGCAGAGTCGGGGACGTCGGCCGCCACCGGCTCTCGACAGGGGGTGGACTGACGAGCCGCGTTCGCGGCACCGAAAATGCCGCCGGACGGATAGCCGGTGAGTAACCGGCGTCCCCTCTGTGCCAGTCGCTAACCCGAAGCCACTACCCGTGGGCTTTGATTTGCCGGGCAGGACTGGGTTCTGACTAATGATAGCCGGTTCTCAGCCCAGGGTCAACATCCCGCTCTGTTTGCCCTTCATCCGAACCGCGCGACCGACCAGCCGATGCCAGTAACCACTCGTTGAAGAGAGTGGGCTCCGCGCCTCCGGTGGCGGTGAGACGGAACAACGACGCGAGCATTGTATGGGGCCAAGAGATCGTTACCACCCTCCTCGACGGCAACGTCGGCACTG
>CAZQFS010000187.1:0-2886 GCA_964592755.1 uncultured bacterium
GTGTCTGACGTGGTGGCCATAGGGCCCAGGGTCAGCGGGCCGGGCCGCAAACCAGGTCGCCAGTACACCCTCGGCCGGTTTCTGGTGTGGCGTGAATGCGTCTACCCAGCCGGCGTTCCACTGCTGCTTCGGCCTCAGCTCGGTTCCCCAGTCCCACCAGTGGAATCCGTAGAACCAGGGCAGGGGCCTGAAGTCCGCAGTGTCGCCCCAGAACGCCTGGAGGGCTGCCCAGTAGCAGTTCTTCTGCTCGTTGTAGTCTATCCGCATCCGCCCGCCTTCTGAGGTCTTCATTATCAGCCCGCCGTCACCGACCACAAACCCGACCCAGTTGTTCGGAAACGCGACTCCGTTGTAGTTCCTCTTGACCGGATACCATTGCTGCATTCCGTCCAGGGTCCAGTCTGCGGTCAGGTTGACGGCTCGCAGCAGCTTGGCGGTGTCTCCGACTATGTAGGTAGAGGAATCGCGGCCCGGCAGTGATTCCGGGACCGCAACCGCCCGCAGCGCGAGCTTTCCGTAGCGCAGCCCGTTGGAAAGCCAGGTCTTACCCGTGTCCGCAGTAAACAGGCAGGTCCCTGAGTCCCCGACCGCATAGCCGGTGTCAGGAGAACGAAAGCGCACGGCGTGCAGGGTCCATTCTGTGGGCGAGTCGCACCGGCTCCAGTTGCTGCCGCCATCGGTGGTCTTCAGAATCAGGCCCGAGTCTCCGACGATGAAGCCGATGTCTCTGGATGGGAAGTCTACTGACCGCAGGCCCGCAGTGGTACCAACCTGCATTGTGCTCCAGACATCGCCACCGTTGAAGGTACGAATGGCCACGCCGCCGTCGCCGACCACGTAGCCGGTATCAGGGTCAACCGGGAAGCAGACCCCGCGATACGCAGCGTGCTGGCCGTCAATGGCTTTCTCCATCCGGTTCTCCCAGCCGTCTTCGGTCTTGAGAATAGTGCCGTCAGCCCCGACCGCGTAGCCGATATCCCGCTCGGGGAAGGAAAGGGCGTACAGGTCATTGGACGTGCCTGAGGACTTGCTGCTCCAGACGCTACCGCTGTTAGTTGTCTTCCGTACTACGCCACCGGCCCCGACCGCGTAGCCGGTGAGAGTGTCTGCGGGAAAGCAGACCGCAAAGAGGTCGGCAGTCGTGCCCGAGCTCAAGGTACCCCACCCGTACCGCTTGCAGTCCCCGCACCAGTAGGCACAGCTATCTATGCTCCGATACCCGATTTCCGGGAAGATGACCGGTTTGTCAACCCACTCCCGCAGGGTGTCAAGGCGCAGGAGCCACTTCCGCTCCCAAGCCCATGGGTTGTCGTATCCCGGCTCGGTCCCGGTGAACAGGTCCTTCACGTTGGGCCGCTGTTCGCCCGATGTGTCTACTACCGACGGTGGCCAAGGGTCCTGGTCAAACAACCCGAAGTACGCATTGACCCCGACAAAGTCCAGGTCCTTCCACAAGTCCAGTTGCACGGCCTCGTCGAGGCAGAGTTCAGCAAAGAAGATTGGGCCAGAGTACGCCTGCCGCACCGCGGGGATGATGGAGCTGCGCCAGAGAGCTACTTCCTCGTCGTCATCGGCCGCGCGGTTCAACTCGGTTCCAAGGCAGAGCATCTCGCAGCTCTCCTGCTCTGCCATCTGCGCATATCTCGTGATGAACTCCAGGTAGTCCTCAAACCAGGGCTCGAGTACATTGAACCCATGCGGGTCCTGCTCTCCCCGAAATGCACCGTTGATGCAGTCCACGTGCGGCTTCAACACCACCTTCAGGCTCTCCGAGTGCGCCCGCCCGAGCACGTGCTCAAGCGCGCCGTCCGCAGGCGAGGCTGGATACTGCGTGTTCTGGTCGAGCACCGCAATCGAGCCGTAGTCCGCGCCTGTATCCTCCATCCATCCAACCGGCACAATAGTCACCCACTCGGCTCCGGTCCCGGCAAGCAAGCCAAGTGTCGTGTCCGTCTCTGCCCACTGGTAGCTGTCACAGTGCCAGCGGCCAGTAGGCATGGTGATGCCCCGCTGGCTGCCAATGGCCGCAAACCAGCGTCTGATGACCTCCTGGGCCGGCTTGTTCCTCGGGCTGTAACTCAAGTCTCCGGTTCCGCCCTGGAAAGGATAGGTGGTCCACTCGTGCCAGAACCACCCGGCAAACCAGGGCTGACCCAAAAGCGAGTGCAACCCGGCAATGTAACAGTGCCGTTGCATCCGCTCATCATAGGGGGCAGTAACGTGTTCGTCCCACGGGTGTAGATAACAGCCCTCAATGCTACGGTAGCCGACTTCGGTGAATAGAACCGGTTTGACCGAGTCAGCCCAGCCCTGGCTGTTGCGGAATGCCTCAATCTCGGGAATCCACTTGGCCTTCCAGACCCCGGCCAGGTAGTTGACCGTATCGTTGAGCGGGTTGGGCACGGCGTCGTCGCTCAGCGGGAAGTACGCATTGATACCCACGACGTCCAGCGAGTCCCAGAACGGGATATTACGGTAGGTCCGCCAGTCTGCGGCGTAGGTAACCGGACCGAGGAACTGGCCTTTGACATACCTGATAATGGACTGCCACGCATCCTGCTCCCAGGATTCATCAGTAGTATTGTCGAGCTCGGCCCCGACGCAGAACATCGCACAGGTCTCTTCCTGGGCCAGTTCGGCAAAGTGCCGGATGAACGAGGAGTAGGAGTAGAACCAGGCCTCGTCGTGCGGGTCATGATAGCGCTGCTCAACCCCGCTCAGGCAGTGCACCTCTGGCTTCATGAAGACCTCAAGCCCCAGTTGCCTGGCCCAGCGAACTGCCTGCCGCACCTCGGCATCCGAAGGCGACTGGTCAAGCATCCAGAAGATGTTGGACGCGCCGGTGTCGGACATCCACCACACCGGCACAACAGTCACCCAGTTCGC
>CAZQFS010000188.1:0-2845 GCA_964592755.1 uncultured bacterium
GTCCTGCGCCCCCAAACCGGGGTAGACGGTTATGTTCATCGTCGTCATTACGCTGTCACGGGGCGGGGTGTAACGAATGTACTTGCCGTGAACGGTGTGGTTACCCTGGGGAATGCTTGAGAAGGAAAACTGCCCGTTGGTCAACTCGAGGCCGGTCTGCGAAGCGGCGTACAACTTGCCTTCAAAAGGGTACTCCAACGTCACCCTTATGCCGCCGAGAATCGTGTCGTTGGCCGGTGGAGGCACTCCGCGCACGTCCACGACCAGACCCTCGACGCTGTTGCGCAGCAAGTCGTCACGGTCAAAACCAAGCGCATGTGTCATCCAGCGCGTGCGGTCAGCAAGACCCCTGCCACCGTAGCTGCGCAGAAACAGGCTCTCCGGCTGGTAGATAATCGAGTCGCCCCAGCCGTCAAACAGGAAGGCGGTCGGCGACTCGTTGAAAGGCGCGCGCAGGTACGGGCCTTTCCAGCGGCTGCTCTCAGGAGGCGAGACCGACGGCGCAATCGCCAGTTCGGCCAGATTCTCCGGCAGCCTGCCCATGTCGCCCACGAAGCCGAAGTCGGCGCGCCGGCCTGCGACCACGTAGGCCGGGTCGCCGGTGATGGCGGTAGCAATCTGCTCCAGCCTCTTCCTGGTAGTCTCGTACCGACCACGCTCCAGCGTCACGTCCCATGCCTTCACGGCCGCGGTGAGTATCAAGCTCAGAATCATCAGGACGACGAGCAGCTCCAACAGAGTCATACCCGATCGGCGTCCGGGATTCAACTAGAACCTCACGAAGATATCGTCACTGTCTTTGGCTCCGGGCTGGCCCAGGAAGAGACCGTCGGTTCCTGCGCTCCAAAGACCGACCGTGTCGTTGCTTTCAATCAGGAACCGGTAGAAGACGCCCCAGGCATCGCTACGATAGCCCATCTGACCGTCCTCTCTCATGTAGGGGCCGTTCCAGCCCTTCTTTATGTACGGGTCCCATGCCGGAATCGTCTCCTTCCCGACATAGTCAACCATGGAGTATATGCCCTCAAACGGGTTGCGGGTGGCCAGCTCGAGCAGGTCACGGGGATAGCGCCCAACGTCGGCACGGAAACCGGCGGCCACGAGTTCGCCGCCAATCTGCACCTCGGCATTGCCCGCAATCGCATCACGCAGTGCCCGCATCTCCTGCATGGTGGCGACCCGCCGGGCGTTGGCAGTGATTCGACCGACGATCGTCGGCACGAAGAAAGCGAGGATTATCCCGATAACCGATATCACGACAAGCAGTTCGACCAGCGTGAACCCACGGCTGCAACGTGAAGTGACGTTCACTGAATGTATTATAGGACTGCGCCGCGCCAAAGTCAAGGACGAAAAGCTGGCCATCATGGTCCTAGTTGTGCAGCAGGAAGATAATCGCATTGCCGTCAGAATCGTACTCCCGGATCGAAATCCCGTTAGTGCCGACGGCCACCAAACCATAGCCGACCGGCGCCTGTGCACCCTCCGGCTCCCAAACCCCATAGACAACCTCGCCCGGGCTGTAGCCGTCTATGTCGTTGGGCCCGTCCTCCTGGTTGTTGCTCAGGTCTGACTCCTTCTCATAGTCCTCGGGGTTGAACTCGTCCGGGTCCATCTGCTGATTGCTCCACGGATTGGTCGGCAGACGACCGATCTCTTCGTTGAAAACGCCTCCCGGAAAGAACGAACCGTACCCGTCCTCGTAGAAGTCATCCGCGTAGTAGCCCTTTTCCATGTGAAAGGTCTCGACCACCACCTGGGTGTTATGCAGGTTCATCTTCATGCCGGCACGGCGAGCCTGCTCACGGGCGTTCCGGAAGTTGGGCACGGTCATGGCCAGCAGGATACCGATGATCAGTATCACAACCAGCAACTCGACAATCGTAAATCCTCTGCTTTCACGCATATGTCACCTCACTCAGTTATATTCCAACTCGTGCGCACTGTCAAGGAAAACCCGGTCCCCCCAATCCCGAGATTGACTGCCACGAAGGACACGAAGTCCGAGCAGAGGGCCAAGAGCCCGAAGTACGCCCATTACTTCGTGCCTTTCGTGGCTCAATGTCAGGTTCCGGGCGGTCAATCTCTGGCTCCGGGCGGAGTCGTGGTTCGGACTTTGCCGCCTTCCAGGAAGTACGTACCGCCATAGGGGTCGTGGTCGGGAATCCGTTCGACGTAGCCGGCACGAACCAGCTCGACCAGGTCGGCGGGTGGCCTGCGTCTGTCTTCCTGGAACCGGTCCACTGCCCGCTGCAGCCGGTCGAGCGTTTCACTCAGCTTCAGGTTGCGTAGCTGCCGAACTACCAGGTCCCGGAGCCGCTTGTTTTCGGTCGCGTTGTACATCTCCACCCACATCTGACGTGCGGTCTCGTAGTCCCCGGCTCTGGCGCGGGCCACCGCGGCCCAGCGACGGGTAATGAACCACGCGCCCGGCAGCCGGGAGGCGATGTCGAAAAGGATGCCCGCCGTCTCGTAATCGCGGGAAACCATGTAGCTGATGAACGCCGCGTCAAACGGCAGTTGCCATGCCATCGGGTTGGCCTTCATCCCGGAGAAGAGCATGTTCAGCGCCTCGGTGGGCTGACGCGCGTCCCAGGCAAGAGTGATAGCTCCAAAATGATACGCGCCGATGAAACGCGGGTCGAGCGCAGTCAGGATTTCAAACACGTGCCCGAGCCACTCGTACCTTCGGTCGGTCATCAGATGGTGGCCGTAGTACTGTATCGCGCGCAGCCAGACCAGGTCGGCCGCCAGCTCGCGGTACTCGATCGCGACCTGGCGGATGAACCGCCCGGAGGGAAAGTAGGCGAGCTCCTGGATGACCTTCTCCCGCATCCGCTCCTCG
>CAZQFS010000189.1:0-2820 GCA_964592755.1 uncultured bacterium
TGTAGATGGCCGAGTTCCAGCCACGGATTGTCGGCTTCGCCTGCAACTGGTGCTCCTATGCCGGTGCTGACCTGGCCGGCACCTCACGTCTGAAGTATCCTCCCAACCTGCGCATCATCCGTGTCATGTGCTCGGGCCGGATTGACCCTCAGTTCATCCTCCGGGCGTTCAAGGAAGGCGCGGACGGCGTTTTCATCGGTGGCTGTCATCCAGGCGACTGCCACTACGTCTCCGGCAACTACAAGACCCAGAAACGGGTCATCTTGCTGCAGAACCTGCTCCAGGACCTGGGCATCGAGAAAGAACGGCTCGCCCTCGAGTGGGTCTCGGCCTCAGAAGGCCAGCGCTTTGCCGATGCGGTCACCGCCTTCACCGAGCGCATCCAGCGCCTCGGCCCCGTAGCAGGGACATAACCCGGTTTCCCGCCGCATCCTGCGACCGGCGTTCGCAGTCGGGCTGTCGGTCGAAGAAGCATCGCCCCTCCTTGCGGAGGGGCGAAAGACGCCGGGAAACGAGCGGCTAGTCCAGTGCCTGCAAGCTTCTCGGCTGCAGGGAGAAGTCAATCCCCGTGACCGGCTGGCCGTTCTCGATGACCACCGGAGTCGGGTAGGTCGCGCAGTGGTACCCTGATTTCATCGCCTTCACCGTGTACGACCCGTCGGCCAGGTTGGCAATCGTGTAGGTACCGTCGTCGCCGGTCATCGCCGACCGGCCGCAACTGCCGGCCGTGACCTTGGCTCCGGCAATCGGTTCGTTCGTCGCCGCGTCGACCACGGTGCCGGAAATTGAGCCCGAACCGCCACCGCCGCCCATCGGCCTGAGCGCAATATCAATGCCCGTCACTGCCTGGCCTTCCTCGACGCGCACCGGCGTCGGGTAGGACTTGGCGTAGTAAGCGTGACACTTCATCGCCGTGACCGTGTAGCTGCCGGGCGCCAGATTGGCAATCGTATAGGTACCGTCGTCACCGGTCGTGGCTGCACGACCGCAGCCGCCGACCGTCACTTTGGCTCCGGCAATCGGATAGCCGGTTACTGAGTCGGTAATCGTGCCGGCTATTGACCCGGTTCCGAATGCGCTTTTCGGAACCGAGACCGCGGCAGACAGCATGGCCGCACAGGCGACCAGAATTGCGAACGTCTTCATGGACACTCCTGACTGGTTATGGACCGTGGAGAATTATGCCGCGCACCGGCGCTGAGTCAAGCGCAGCGGGCGTTGACTTGCGTGCCGCCCGGGCTATCCTGACTCATGAAGGCAACAGCACTGCGCGCCGGGAACCCCTTCGGGAATCCAGGTCCCGGGCTGGGGCTTCCGGGGCAGCCCCGGATTCCGCGCGTCCGACGCGCGGTCTGCCTGCTGCTCCTGGCCGGCCTGCTGGCGGCCCAGTACGTCGAACTCGGGCCCGGCGGCACGCTACTGATGAACGTGCCGTATTGCGGCGGCTGAGGCGACGGCGAGCGGTACCAGGTTCTGGTACTTGGGTCCGAGATGCCCGGGCCGTGCACCATCGATTCGGTCCAGCTCCTCTGCGGCAGCGATGAGTACAATCACGGCATCTTCTACAACTCGTTCATCCTCGCCTGCCACACGACCGTCAGTGAACTGGAGAGCACCTTTGACCGCAACTACTCAGGCAACGTGCCGGAGACTGTGATGTCTGTCAACCCGCTCGTGCTGCAGTGGGTGAACAACCAGTGGCACGGGCTCGCCTTCGCCCGTCCGTTCAGCTACAACGGCACCGACAATCTGATTCTCGAATACCGCTGGCAGGGTGATGACGGCAATTCGGTCTACGACCGCGGGTTTTACACGGTCGGCAACCGCGCGTGCGACGCCCGGTCCTCCACCGCCCCTCGCGGCACGCCCCGCAACTACATGCCGCGCCACCGTATCTTCTACTCGCTCACCGGCATCAAGGAGCCCGAGCCTTTCAGACTGCCCGGGCCGGAGAGTCCTGCGACCGGCCCGCATGTCATCTGCGACATACTCGGTCGGCCGGTCACGCACACTCCAGCCGGCGTCTACTTCCGGGTCCAACCCAACGGCCGCTCGGCCCGTCTGCTCGTCATCCGGTAACGGGTCTTTTTCGTTAGACATCCGGTTGCCCAATGCTATAATTCTTTTTTCACCTCCCAATGAGCACCAGCGATGAGTCCTCACCCGGCTTTGAGCCGAAGATAGTCGCGTTTCTGTGCAACTGGTGCTCTTATGCCGGCGCCGACCTGGCCGGCATCTCCCGCATTCAGTACCCGCCATCCATCCGCGTAATCCGCGTGCCCTGCTCGGGCCGGGTTGACCCTTTCTACATTCTCAAGGCGCTGCAATCCGGTGCCGACGGCGTACTCGTTTCCGGCTGCCACCCTGGTGACTGCCACTACCTGACCGGCAACTACGTTGCCCGACGCCGGTTCGCAGTACTCAACGACCTGTTGGAGTTCGCCGGCATCGACCCGGGCCGGGTCAGCTTCTCCTGGGTCTCAGCCGCAGAAGGCGAGCGGTTCGCCGAGGTCGTCCGCGAGGTCACCGAGAAAGTGCGGCAGCTCGGGCCCAACCGCAAGCTGGTCAAACAGGAGTGCGGGTGAACCGCGAAGACCAGCTCCGCAGGCGCGCCCGTGAACTCCTGGCCAACGGAGAGGTTGCGGTGGTCATCGGCTACCGGTCGGGCAGGCGTCCGGGCAGCACCACCGTGGCGTTCATCACCCGGCCGGAACATGCCGACCTGCTCATCTTCGATGACCGTTGCGGCATGAACCTGGCCGCGTACCTGCCGCGCGTCAAGGGAAAATCGTATGAGCAGCCGCCACGCAGGCTGACCGA
>CAZQFS010000190.1:0-2605 GCA_964592755.1 uncultured bacterium
GTGTAAAGTACCTGCTGGAGACAGAAGGCAACCATGTCATTGAGCGGGTACCGGCTGGTGACGCGTGGCTCGACATTCCCGACGCGATGCACATGCCGGACGCGGAGAAGACAGGGTATGACACGCAGAAACCAGAGGCGCTACTGGAGCGTATCATCAAGGCGTCATCGAATGAGGGCGACCTAGTGGCGGATTTCTTCTGCGGGTCGGGAACGACTCTGGCCGTGGCGGAGAAGCTGGGGCGGAAGTGGATTGGGTGCGACCTGGGGCGGTTCGCGATTCACACGTCGCGGAAGCGGTTGATTGGAGTGCAGCGGGAGTTGAAGGCTGCGGGCAAGCCGTACCGGGCGTTTGAGATTCTGAACCTCGGGAAGTACGAGCGGCAGTATTTCATCGGGATTGACCCGAGTCTGCCGGATGAGCAGAGGAAGATGCTGACCCTTCAGAAGGAAGAGCACTATCTGACGCTCATCCTCTCGGCGTACAAGGCCGAGCGGGTGTTCCAGATGCCGCCGTTTCACGGGAAGCGAGCCGGGACGATGATTGTCGTCGGGCCGGTGGATGCGCCGGTGACGCTGTCTCAGGTGAACGAGATTGTGCAGGCGTGCCGGAAGCTGCGCGTGCCGCGCGTTGACGTGCTCGGATTCGAGTTTGAGATGGGACTCGTGCCGCACGTGATGGAGGAGGCCAAGGCCAAGGGCGTGAGCCTGACCTTGAAGTACATTCCAAAGGACGTGTTCGACAAGCGGGCCGTGGACAAAGGGCAGGTCGTGTTCTACGACGTGGCCTATGTCGAAGTCGAGCCGGAGGTGAAGGGCAAGGCCGTCACTGTGACGCTCAAGGACTTCGGGGTTTTCTACCGGCAGGATGATACCGACTCAGTGGCCGAGAAGCTGAAGCCGGGCGGGTCCAAGGTGACGGTTGAGAACGGGCAGGTCGTGAAAGTATCGAAGGACAAGAAGGGCATCGTCTCGCGGGAAGTCCTGACCAGGAAGTGGACCGACTGGATTGACTACTGGGCCGTGGACTTCAACTTCGAGAGCAAGAAGGAGATTGTGCGCGTCGTTGACCCGTCCGGGGAGCGGGAGGTCTGGACCGGCAACTACATCTTCGAGAATGAGTGGCAGAGCTACCGGACGCGGAAGAACCGAACTCTGGAACTAGTGAGCGCCAGCCACGAATACCCGGCCAAGGGCCGCTACAAGGTCTGCGTCAAGGTCATTGACATCTTCGGCAACGACACAACGAAGGTGGTGGAGGTGCGCACATGATAACGCACATCAAGGTCGAGAACTTCAAGAGCCTGCGGAGCACTGAGCTTAGCCTGGGCAACTTGAACCTCTTTATCGGGACAAATGCCAGCGGGAAGTCGAACTTCTTCGATGCCCTCCGTGTCCTGCAGGGCGTCGCCTACGGCTTTACGATAGATGAGATTCTAAACGGCAAGCCTAAGAGCGCCAACAGTGAAGTCTGGGAGCCAATCAGAGGTGGGAGCGCGAAGGCCGTGTTTGCTCGGTCCGGTATGGGGCTATCCAACCAAGCTGAGGCCGTCACCCGCTTCTCAGTCACTATGTGCCCGCCGGATCGGCACGGGCAAGAGATTAAGTACGCCATCGGGGTGTCGCCCAGACTGGGATGCGTCCGTTCCGAGAAGCTCTCTGCCGGAGGGAATGTTATCTATGACAGCGAATTCATGGAGAACCCCATAAGCAGCCCGGTGTTTGAGGTCAGGTATCGCTGGGGCAAACAGAGTCACCCTCCCCATCTGCAGTTTGAGAAGTCGCGCCCGGTGTTGCATCAACTGCTGGCCCGCGATGAGTGTAACAAGTCCCACCGTGAGACAATCCGCAGTTGCATTCGTGGCCTTAGCAACATGCAACGCATAGACCCCATCCCTGCCGTACTGCGCGAATACTCGCATGCACAGATGGTAAGGCGGATGGGCGAACATGGAGAGAACTTCGCCGCGCTGGTGAGCACGATCATCGAGGACGCGGGGGCCAAGTCCGCCTACCTGTCGTGGCTCAAGCAGCTCACGCCTAGCGAACTGGACGATGTCGCAGTCCTGCCCGGTGCGCTGCAGGAACCGCTGTTCGCCCTAAAGGAATCAGGAGTGGACTACCCGGCCCCGATTCTGTCGGACGGCACACTAAGGTTCGCCGCGATTGCCGCGGCATTCTTCCAGCCCGACATGCCCGACATCCTCACTATTGAGGAGATAGAGAACGCAATCCACCCGACTCGGCTGCGGCTACTGGTTGAGTTGCTCCGCTCACAGTCAGGGCCGAGCCGGCAGGTCATGGCCACGACTCACTCACCGATCGTGCTGGCCTGGCTGAAGGTGGAAGACTACTCGCATACATTTGTCTGCAAACGCGACGGGGCGACGGGCGAGTCCATCATACGTCCTCTTCCTGGGGTTCCTGGATTCGAGGAGTCCGTGCGCAAACAGCCGATCTCGGACCTGTTCGCTGAGGGGTGGTTGGAGACCGCTTTGTGAAGGTCTTGGTAGTACCTGAAGACCCCACATACAACGGCTACATACTGAAGCCGCTTGTCGAGCGGATCCTCGTCGAGTGCGGAAAGCCACACGCGTCGGTTTCCG
>CAZQFS010000191.1:0-2596 GCA_964592755.1 uncultured bacterium
CGTCGCAAGGGTCAGGAGTTCGATGTTCGGATGGCGTGCCGCCTCGACCATTCTCGGGGTGAGGATGCAGGCCGAGCAGTCGAGGGTCGGGAAGGTCTTGTCGAGCTGGGCCATGTGGCCGCCGATCGAGGGTTCTCTCTCCACCAGCACGACCTTGTGCCCGGCGTCGGCGATGTCGAGCGCGGCCTGGATGCCGGCAATGCCACCGCCTACGACCATCACCGTCTTGGTCACGTCGGCGTAGCGTTCCTCCAGTTCCTCAAGCAGGGCGGCGCGGGCCACGGCGCTGCGGACGAGGTCTTTGGCTTTGGCCGTGCCTTCGGCTTTGTCCGGGTGAACCCAGGAGCACTGCTCGCGGATGTTGCACATGTCGAACAGATACGGGTTCAGGCCTACGCCAAACACCGCGCCCCGGAATGTCGGCTCGTGCATGCGCGGCGAGCAGGCTGCCACGACCACGCGAGTCAGGCCCAGTTCTTTCACATCCTTCTTAATCAGGTCCTGACCCGGGTCAGAGCACATGTACATGTAGTCCCGGGCGACCGTCACGTTGGGCAGGGTCGCGGCGTACTCGGCCACGGCCTTGACATCAACGGTCTGGGCGATGTTCAGGCCGCAGTGGCAGATGTAGACGCCGATTTTCGCGGCCTGGGTCTTTCCCTTCACGACTTCAGCTCCTTCACCTTCTGCCGCAGGACCGGCACGACCTTCAAGATGTCGTCAACAATGCCGTAGTGCGCCACCGCGAAGATAGGCGCCTTCGGGTCCTTGTTCACCGCGATTATCGTATCCGCACCCTTCATGCCGGCGACGTGCTGGAACGCACCCGAGATACCCAGCGCGATGTAGAGCCTGGGTTTGACCGTCTTGCCCGAGGAACCGACCTGTACCTCCTTGGGCAGCCAGCCCGCGTCCACGACCGGCCGCGAGGCGGCCAGGACCGCGCCCAGGTCGTCGGCCAGTTCCCTGACCAGGGGCAGGTTCTTGTCCTCTTTGATACCCCGACCCACGCCGATGACCACCGAAGCCTTGGTGATGTCGATGCCGGTGGTCGGAACCTCCTCGAGCGTGATAAACTTCGTCTTTGTGCCGGATGAGACGTCGCCCGGGTCGAAACGAACCACCTCGGCGGTCATGGTGCCCGGCTCGGGCTTGAAGTTCGACTGGCGTGCCATCACGACCGCGGGGGTCGGAATCAGCCAGTCGGCAACGAGTTTGCCTGAGTACATCCCGCGGCTGACCACGAACCCGGCATCGGTTCTGGCCAGTGCCACTGCGTCCGAGACGAGCGGCGCGCCCAGGGCCACGGCCAGGCTGGGCGCGAGGTCGGTGCCGTACGCGGAATGGGCCAGGAGCAGCGTGTCCGGCTTGCGTTCGGCGACAAGCCTCACCAGTGCCCGCTGGTACAATTCGTAGTTGAACTCCTTGAACGCCGGGCTGGCGGCAACGATGACCCGGTCGGCCTGGGTCTTCAGTTGTTCAACCATCGGCTCGCAGTTGTCGCCCAGCAGCACCACCTCGACCGGCATGCCGAGCGAGCGGGCCGCGGCCAGCATCTCCAGGGTCACGTCGCGGAGAACGCCCTGCCGATGCTCGGCCAGCACCATCAGGCCGCTCATGATGCGCTCCTCTGACTTCTGACTTCGCCCCTCATCAGAATGCCCCTTTCTCTTTCAGGAGCTGCGCCAGCTTGGCCGCCTTCTCGTCGAGCGTGCCGCCAAGCATCTGTGCCGCGCCGGTCACCGGCGGCACGTAGACCCTGACCAGGCTGGTCCGGGAAAGCGCCTCACCCGGCGACGACTGCTCAATCGTCTTGGCTCCGGCCCGCTTGATGCCCATGATTGAGGCATAGCGCGGGCTGTTGCCGCCGGTCTGAACAGTCACAACAGCGGGCAGGGGGAGTTCTTTGACTTCGAGCAGCCCGCCTTCCAACTCCCGTTTCACGACCAGTTGGTCGGTCTGGATGTCGAGCCTGGTCACATAGGCGGCATGGGGCAGGCCGAGCAGTTCGGCGAGCGCCGGGCCAACCGATGAATTGCCGGCATCGGTGGCAATCGCGCCGGTCAGGATCAGGTCAAAGCTCCTGCCCTTGAACCATCCGGCCAGCACGCCGGCCACGGCCAGCGGGTCAGCACCGGCAAGGCCCGCGTCATCAATAAGCACAGCCGCGGCCGCGCCCTTGGCCATGCCCATGCGCAGCACTTCCTCGGCTGCCCTGGGGCCGACCGAGACGAGGGTGACGTTGGCGTTGTGCTTCTCTTTGGCCAGCAGCGCTTCTTCCAAAGCATAGTTGTCGGCTTCGTTGATGGTCCAGGCCAGCTTGTCTTTGATGATGTCCTTGCCGGTGGCGTCAACCCTGACCTCGGCCTCAGCCGTGTCCGGCACGCGCTTCAGGCATACCGCAATTTCCACTCAGGCCTCCTCGGTTACGCAAACGCACCCGGCCCGGCCGTCAGGGCAGAACATGGCTACGTCTGATTCTTCCATAGAGATAGGGAAGGACCGACAGGATAGCCAAAAACCCGAAAGGGTCAAGCGCCGGCGGTCGGTGGGCCAGGACATCGTTACCAGGGTCAGGCCGGCAAACTGCTGACCG
>CAZQFS010000192.1:0-2583 GCA_964592755.1 uncultured bacterium
CCCCCCCCCCTTGACGATCCGGCCTTCTTCACGCTCCTGAATCCCGGCACTTCCAGGCGGGGGAAGTGGACGCCGTTGGTTCGTGTCCCTGCGGCCAATTGACAACATGACCACGGAACAGGTAGTTGTCCACGACTAGCCTTGACTCGACAACTAGAAGTCACGCATCATGTCCCCGGTAATTCCCTATTCGACTGCAGCGCCGATGGATGCGGGTCGGCGATGCAGGAGCTCCATCGAACCAACGACCTGCCGGCAAGAACCCGGGTCAAGGCCGAATGGGCGTTTGAGCGGCTGCCACTGTTGCGGTCTGCTGCCGCCATGGCCAGCGTCCGGACAAGGGCTGAGTGGACGAGACTGTCTTGCCGGTACACCGACTAGATGGCATTGACATTTGCCGGTTCATGGGTATGCTTATCATCCGGTTGCGGCTCGGGCCGGCAGGCTCCACACGTCGTGCCCTAAGCCTAACTTGTTGTAGATCAAGGAAGTTACGCAACTCAGACCGATTGTCTCAAGCGACTAGGAGGCCCCATAACCAGGATTCTATCGGTTCAGGTGTTGTCTCCGGGTATCAGGCGGTTTGAGCTTGATGCTCCGGAAATCAGCCGCAAGGCCCAGCCCGGGCAGTTTGTGGTGCTGCGGGTCAACGAAGAAGGCGAGCGGATACCGCTGACGGTTGCCGACGTCGCCCCAGACAAGGGCGTGCTCGTAATCGTGTTCCAGGAGGTCGGCAAGTCAACACGTCTGCTTGGGACTCTCGGGCCAGGTGACACGATACTGGACCTGATTGGCCCATTGGGTCGGGCATCGCACATCGAGAGGTTCGGGACCGTGGTCTGCGTGGGCGGCGGGGTAGGCACGCCAGAGATCTATCCGGTTGCCCGGGCCCTGAAACGGGCCGGCAACAAGGTCATCTCGATTATCGGCTTCAGGACCCGCGACCTGATTCTGATGGACCGGGAGATGGCCGCGGTGTCGGATGAGTTGATTGTCGCTACGGACGACGGCTCGAACGGCAACAAGGGCTTTGTTACGGACATGCTCCAGCGGACCATCGACCGCGGGGAGAGGGTTGACCGGGTCTTTGCCGTCGGCCCGGTCATCATGATGAAGATGGTTTCGATGCTGACCAAGCCGCATGGGATTCCAACGGTCGTTTCACTCAACCCGATTATGCTTGACGCGACCGGGATGTGCGGTGTTTGTCGGGTCGAGGTCGATGGGGAAACCAAGCTGGCCTGTGTGGACGGGCCCGAGTTTGACGGCCACAAGGTCGACTTCGACCTGCTGATGGCCCGGCTCCGGACCTACCTGCCCGAGGAGAAGCGGTCGCTTGAGCTTTTTGAGGCGCAGCAGAGCACGTGCTGCTGCGGCGGGAAAGGAGGCGGTGGTGGCCAGGGTTAGTCCCAAGAAGACCGCGATGCGGGAGCAGGACGCCAAGGCCCGCGCCCGCAACTTCGACGAGGTGCCCTTCGGCTATTCAGCCGAGGAGGCGGTCGCCGAGGCCCAGCGGTGTCTGGCCTGCAAGAAGCCGGGTTGTGTCGCCGGCTGCCCGGTGAACATTGACATACCTGGCTTCATCGGTCAGATTGCCCTCGGTAACTTCTGGGAAGCGATGAAGGTCATGAAGCGGACTAACACGCTGCCGGCGATATGCGGCCGGGTATGTCCGCAGGAGACTCAGTGTGAGGGTCAGTGTGTGCTGGCCAGGAAGATGGAGTCGGTGGCGATCGGAAACCTGGAGCGGTTCATCGCTGACTGGGAGGCAGAGCAGGGCGAGTGCGTGATGTGTGAGATGAAGCCCGCGACCGGCAGGCGGGTCGCGGTCGTGGGCGCCGGTCCGGCAGGACTGACGGTGGCGAGTGACCTGGCCAAGCTGGGCCACTCGGTTACCATCTTTGAGGCGCTGCACAAGCCGGGCGGCGTGCTGGTCTACGGCATTCCCGAGTTCCGTCTGCCCAAGGTGATTGTCGAGCGAGAGGTGAAGTTCGTGCAGTCGATGGGCGTGAAGCTGGAGCTGAACTATGTGGTGGGCAAGCTCAGGACCGTGGACGAACTGCTGGAGGAGTTTGATGCGGTGTTTGTCGGCACGGGAGCAGGCCAGCCGTCGTTTATGGGTATCCCGGGCGAGAACTCGCTCGGGGTCTACTCGGCCAATGAGTACCTGACGCGTTCCAATCTGATGAAGGCGTACCTTTTCCCCAAGTATGACACCCCGGTGGTTCGGGGCAAGCAGGTGGCGACCATTGGCGGCGGCAACGTCGCCATGGACTCGGCCCGGACCGCGCTGCGCCTGGGCGCCGACAAGTCGATTCTCATCTATCGCCGGTCGCGCGAGGAGATGCCGGCGCGCGCGGCTGAGGTGCACCATGCCGAGGAAGAGGGGATTGAGTTCAACCTCCTGACTAATCCGGTGCGCTACATTGCTGATGAACGGGGTTGGGTGCGTGAGGTCGAGTGTCTGCGGATGGAGCTGGGCGAGCCGGATGCCAGTGGTCGGAGACGGCCGGTTCCACGGCAGGGCAGCGAGTTCCGTATCGCGGTTGACACGGTGGTGGTGGCAATCGGCAACAGCCCGAA
>CAZQFS010000193.1:0-2581 GCA_964592755.1 uncultured bacterium
CTGGCATTCAAGCCGCCTCGGCCGAACCCCAGCCGCAGTACGCCGCTCTCGGCTGAATCACGCGCCATGGTCTGGTCATAGGCATCAACCGACACCACTCGCTCCCAGATATCGCCGGCCAGCACCTCGCCGCGGCGGTCAGTCACCTGAACCACCGCACGATACCGCGCGACAAACGTTCCGCCTTCGCGCTTGAAGGCAAGCGAAGCATATGGAATCTCATAAGACAACTCCAAGACGGCGCGGTCTTCGCCGGCGGAATAGACCGCCGGTTCAACGAGCATCTTCAGGTCGCCCTGAACCGGCAGTGCCCCGACTAGCACAAAGACCGCTGGCCACATGGGCGGTAAGTGTAGACCGGCCCCGAGCAAAGTCAAGCCATCGTCCTGTTACCCGCGGCCGGATGCTGCATCTGAATACGGGGACAGGTTCAATGCCAGGCCGTGCGTTAGTTGACCTCTCCTGCGGCCGGGCCGGCGGCCGCATCGTCGGTTGCTAAACCAGCCGGACCAGCTCGGCCGGGTTGACCGGCTTGTGGAGCACCAGGGCCAGCCCCTCGTCTCTGGCTGTCTGAGCCGGCGCCTCGTTGGCGTAGGCGGTAACGACGATGAACCGGGTGTCTGGCAGCCGCGGCTTGAACTGCCGAATCAGCTCGACCCCGCTACCGTCCGGCAGTACGATATCGACAAGAGCCGCGTCATACCGCTTGCTGCCCAGCAGCGCCCGGGCCTGCGCGACCGTCGAGGCGGTCTCTACGACCGCACCCTCATCGACGAGAATGTCACTCATCGTCTCCAGAATGCCCTGATTGTCCTCAATCAGCAGGATGCGCGAACCAGCTTTCACCGGCCACCTCCATTTCACTCGTGTCGGGGCAAGCACAGCCGCACAGCCATGCCCGGGCCGCTCGGCGAGACCAGCTCAACCCGGCCGCCGCAGGCGCCAGCCAACTGCCGGGCCACGCACAGACCGATGCCGAGCCGCGCCGGGGATGTGGTGAAGAGCGGCTCAAAGGCTCGCGCCCGCACCGTTTCATCCATGCCCGGCCCAGTGTCGGCCACCTCGATGAACGTCTCCTGTTCGTCCTGGTCAGCCACCACCCTGACCCGACCACCACTGGGCAGTACCTCGACCGCGTTTCGGATGATGTTGGTCAAGGCGAGCCGCAGCCGGTGCGGGTCGCACCTGACCCTCAGCTCGGGCCGAACCACAACCTCGAGTACGACCGAGTCGGCCGCCACGACCCGGTCCAGGGCCGCGCCGACCACCATGGCCAGCTCGACCTCGCTCCGCTCACAGGGCTGCGCGCCAACCAGCCCGTCGAGATTGGCAACCAGCTCGGCAATCTCCTCGACCGCCTCAAGCGCCAGGCCGAGATGACGCCGAACCTTCTGGTCCACATCAGGACGGGAATGCAGGTTGACGTAGTAGATTGCGTTTCTGAGCACGGTCAATGGCTGGCGGAGCACGACCGACACTCTACCGGCCAAATGCCCCAGCAGTTCGAGTCGCTCCGTGGAACTGGCACTCATCGCTCCACGCCGGCCGCGGCCGGCAGCCGGACGACCGCGGTCGCGCCGCTGCCCGGCTCGGATTGCAGCTCAATCCTCCCCTGATTCGCCTGAACGAAGTTGCGGCTGATGGCAAGCCCGAGCCCGACCCCGACCGCCTTGGTCGAGTAGAGCGGCTCAAACACCCGCGCCAGATGCTCCGATGCTATGCCGGGCCCGGAATCTATCACCCGAATCGCCACGCCGCCGTTCTCCTTCGCGGCACGAACGACTATCCGCCCCTTTCCCTCCATGGCCTGGCTCGCGTTGGTCAACAGGTTGACAAGCACCTGGACCATCTGCCTCCGGTCGGCCCGAACTGCCAGCCCGGCATCAAGCTTCTTTTCGACCCGCACGGTCTTCGGCAGTTGCGCCTGCCCGAGCGCCTCGGCCACCAGTTCGGCGACGTCGAGCCGCTGCGCCTCGGGTGTGCTGCCCCGGGCAAAATCAAGCAGACGGGTGATGACCTCATTGGCATGGGCAATCTGTTCCTCGATTATCCCGAGGTGCCGCTCGACCCGTGACCCGGGCTCGGCCACCACTTTGCGCTTCAGGTAGTACGCGGCGTTGGCAATCGCGGCCAGCGGGTTGCGGATTTCGTGTGCGACCCCACCGGCCACCTGACCGAGCGCAGCGAGCCGCTCTTTCTGTACCAGCTTGACGTAGGCCGCGTTCAACTCGCGCGTCCGTCGCTCGACCAGCTCCTCCAGGTGTCCGCGATACCGAGCCAGTTCCTCGCGCTGCTCAAAGAACGCAACCACGAGCCGGGCCAGCCGTCCGAACTCAGAGTGGCTCTTCTGCAGCCGGTGGAGCAGCTCGGGCCGCTCCTCGGTCATCGCCCGGTTCAGGTACGACATGCGCCTTCCCACGAGCACGACCAGCGCCAGCGCGACCGTGAACATCACCGCCGCCGCGAAAGCGCCCATCATGAAGAACTGGCGGTTCGACGCCGACAGGAACTCTCCGACCGCGTAGACCCGCTTCTCGAAACCGACGTGGGCCACGGCCGAACCGTCCGGCCCGGGCAGGTC
>CAZQFS010000194.1:0-2556 GCA_964592755.1 uncultured bacterium
GTCAGGGCCGTTCGGCCTTCGGGTCCATCGCCGTCATTCTAGTCCGGGCCGGGGTCAAGTGCAGGGGAGAGCAAGAGGCGAACGTCGAAGGAACGGCTTGCGGCCCGGTTCACAGCAGCTTGAGGAGTTCGTCGCGGGAGAGGCCGGACTGCTTCAGGATTGCCAGCAGAGTCCCCGGGCTGAGGTCGGAATGGAGCGGTACGACGGACCGGCAGCCTGGACACCGACCGACACCTCCAGTGGGTAGATCATTACCTCGCCGAGACTCTGCGGCTGGTCGTCAGGGCCGAAGCTCTCAAGGTACAATTCCACCGCCTCCTTCAGGTTGACCTGCGTTTCCTCGATGGTCTTGCCCTGACCGACCACCTCCAATCCCAGGCAGTGGCCGAGATGCCAGTTCTCCTCTTTCGTTGTCACGGCGGTGAATCTTCTGTGATTTGTGCGCACGTTCCTTTCAATCCAGGTCTAGCCGCACTGACGGAAGCGTCAAGACCGGGGGCTTCGGCTTCCATCGCGGTCATTGCAGGGCTAGGTGCCGGGCGTGTCAAATGGGCGGGGCGGATTTGGACGGCATCCCGCAGGGCCCGCATGCGCCGACCTGTCTGCGGATGAACCGCACGAAGCTGGCGGCGTCCGCCACCATCTGCAGTGTGGTCGAGCCGCGGTACTTCGTGCGGTGTTCCCACGCCGCGGCGACCACCGGGCACCACTCGGGCGGCACCGAGGACATCGCCCACTCGTATGCTCGTTCCTTGGCGATGATGGCCCGATGCGCAGCCGTGTACCATATGCGACAGGCGGTGAGCACCGCGTAGGCGTTATGCCTGAAGGCCCGGTCTGAGCGGTCAGAGGCGTTCTTTGCCAGGTCTCCCTCCAGGTAGTCGAGCTCCAGCAGCAACGCGTCGTTCAGGCACTGGTCCGTGACTGCCGGGGCGATGAGCTTTGAGTCCCTGCCCCAGAGCGTGATGCCGCACGCGCCGATGTTGAGCCAGATAATCGGGTTGCCGTCGGAACCGTGGCGCGCGAACCTGCCGGAATAGAACCCGCAGCATCGAGACCGCTTGTCGAGGAACTCCCCGTCAATGACGAACCGCATTTCCAGCCGTTCGGTCCAGCGATTGCGGCCGGTCGCTTCCCTGAACCATTGTTCGAGCGCAGAGAACTCAGCGTCGTCGATGTCCCGGCCGGTCACGACGATGAGGTCGACGTCGCTGCACCGCTCGTCAAACGCGTCGTAGGTCAGCGAACCCCAGAGATAGATGCCGACCAGGTTGTCCCTGAGCATGGCGGGGAAATCCCGCGCGATGTCCGCGAGCAGGGCGGACGGTCCGCCCGGGAGTTGGCTGGGCACCATGTTCTACGTGCTTCCTGGTTGCGCAGTGCTGACGCTAGAGATCCTTGAAGTACCGCACCAAAGGCAGCGCCACGTACCCGGCTTTCTCGTACGACCGCCGGGCCGGCGCGTGGGAGGGGTCGCCACCGGTTTCGACCCGGGCCAGCCTGACGCCGCGCTCCTTCATCCGTTCGAGCGCGAAGACGTTCAATGCCGTGCCCACGCCGCGGTTCTGGTGCGCGGGGTCGACCGCGAGGAACTGCACCTCGCCGTCCCGTTCCTTTGGGGCGACGGCGCAGGCGACGAGCCCGACCGGCACGCCGGCCACCTCCGCGACCCAGACCGCGTAGTGCTCGCGGTCGCGGCAGAACGTCTCGACCGCCTTCTGCTGGCCAGCCCGCCAGTCCGGCCAGATGAGCTGATAGACGGCCGGGCGGAGCATGCTCTCGAAAGAGCGGAACACCGGCACGAACGCCGCCAGCGTAAGCTGCACCAAGCGCTCGACGTCATCCTCCCGGACCGGCCGGATGTGCGGGTTCATGTGCAGTGAGGATAGCCCTTCGCGCAGGAAGTGTCAAGGCGAACGCGCGGGGACGAAGGCTGACGGCCGCCGGCTTACGGCTTGCTGCGGGCAATGTCGGACTCCGGACCGTCTGTGTCCATCAGTGTCCATCTGTGGTCAGTCCTGCCCGGACCTTGGCGCGTCTTGGCGCACCTGGCGGTTCGCAATCGGTAGTTCACCACAAAGGCACCAAGACACCAAGCTGGTCCGGAGGGAGCCGGAGTCTCTTCGTGGCTTCGTGCCTTCGTGGTTGAGTCCGTGCCTAGCGGGCGGTAGTTCACCACAAAGGCACTAAGACACCAAGTTCGCTCGGAGTGGGTCGTGACCGCTTCGTGACTTCGTGGCTGAGTCCGGGCCTGGCGGGTGGCAGGATGGCAGCAGGGCTGGGCCGGGGACCGGGCAGCGGACCAGGCGGTGGGCCGGGCAGCGGACCGGACGATGGGCTGGGCAAAGGGCTGGGCAGCGGAGCAGGCGATGGAGTGGGCCGATGACCGGGCGATGGACTGGGCCGATGACCGGGCAAAGGGCCGGGCAGCGGACCGGGCGATGGGCTGGGCGATGGTCTGGGCAGAGGACCGGGCGGTGGTCCGGGCAAAGGACCGGGCAATGGACTGGGCAGTGGTCTGGGCGGTGGACCGGGCCGCCCCCCGGGCCGGGATTT
>CAZQFS010000195.1:0-2477 GCA_964592755.1 uncultured bacterium
ACCGAGCAGCGCCGACCGAACCGCCGGCGCGAACCAGATAGACGCCGGGCACGAACTGCCGCGTGTCCAGAAAGAACATGCCGGCCACGATGCCTTTCCAAACGGTCCGGCCTGAGGCGTCGGCAATCTGAACCGGTACCGGGCCCGAATGCGGCGTCACCCTGAGACCGCTGGCCGCGGAAAACGGATTAGGCATGGCGCTCAGTCCATGCTGCACGTTACGAACCTGCCCAGAGCCGATACCCACAAGCACGGTATCACGCAACATGAACCGGGCGTTGCCGGTCCCCCCCGGCTCAACCTCATACCAGATCCCAGGCTGGACCGCGTTGACGGTAGTCTGACCTTCACGGCCGCCCTGGTAGCGGTAAAAGACAGTCACTGCTGACGGCCACTCAGGCAACGGCTGAAACTGAATCGTGTCCACCGTGTTTGGCGCTCCGCCCCACCCCGGAGTTGACTCCATGATTGGAGCTGGATGGGAAAGGATGAGCCATTCAACGCTGTCAATCGAGGCTCCGTCACCGCCGGTCTCGATGATGCCGGCAACATCCACCGCGCCTGCGACCTGATAGGCCATGACCAGCGCCAGCGCCGGTCCAAGAAAGATCCGTCCGTGGGTTTTCATGTGCGACTCCTTTTTGTTCCTGCCTGCACGGCTCGCGACTGAACCAGACCCGAGGGATTCTGTGACGGAAAAGCTGTCACGGCCCCTGATTATACCACGCGGCCGACCGGTCAGTCAAGCCGCCTATCGGACCATCACAAACCCGGGCCTGACCCGCACCGCGACGTTCGACTCCAGCGACTCCGGTTTGTATCGAAACGGGTCAAGCAGGTAGTAGTGCAGCAGCGGGCCTTCGGCCACGTAGCCGTTCTCCCGAATCCACTGGAGCAGTTGGGCAAACCGGGGCGCGGCCGCGTCGCGGTCATAGGGCCCCTGGTACTCGACCCAGGCAAACCGCATCGGCGGCCAGGGCTTGACTCTGACTCCGTGCTTGTCGCTGCCCTTGGTGCCACGCTGAACCGGAATGTTCACCTCATACCGTCCGCTGTCAGCATCGATACTGTCAAGATAGACCACGAACGGCCCGCCCCAGGGCTGAATCCTGCAGTCGGCCAACCAGCGGTTGAGCTGGATAATCCCGTCTCGCCACAGAACGGCATAGGGCCCGCTCCGGCTGATGGAGCCGACGAAGACGGTATCATCGGTGCTGTCCACGCGCACGCGGAACTGGCGCTCGGGCTGGACTCTGGCCTCGGTGCCGCCAAATACCCAGCCGGACCGGGCCGGCTGCTCAGTCTTCTTCTGCCGGCAATTGACGAGCGCCAGCCCTGCCATGAGAAGAAGTCCGACCATAATCGGTGTACTGCGCATTTTCGGGTCTCCTTGGAGTCGAGATTGACCGCTTGAAAGTCAGATGGCTGATTATAGATGACCCGCCCGGCCCGGTCAAGATTCCGCTGCGCCCAATCCCGATATTGAACCACAGAGCACACAGAGAATGGTAAATGGTGAAGGGCGAAGTCCGATTTCGGTGCGCCCGCGCGACCGTCCCACCGCCGTTCTCTCCTTCCCCTTTGATTCCTCGACCCCTCGATTCCTCTTTCCTGCCCTGTGTTCTTCTCGGCGGCCTCTACGGCTGCCCCTATGTCGGACTCAGGGTACGAAAAACGCAGTGACAGCGGGAAGCCTGGGACAACCCCGGCCGGGTGGCGACGCGCCGGTGCAGATTCGAGAAGACTGCAGTTGACGGGCAGAGCCGATCTCATTATGATTAGTAGATGGACCGGTGTCTCCCGGGCTTCATGACCGCTGGCCCGGGTATGCATCGAGGTGACCATGAACTGCCCTCATAACCCTATAAGGAGGATAGTAGTGCGCAGCTCCCTGTCAGCGTTCGTCTGGGTCGGGCTTGCCCTGGCAGCTCCGACCCTGTTGGCCGGCCCGGATTCGGGCGACACCCTGTGGACCCGGACATACAACTCCCCGGGCAACGGCGACGACGAGGCCATCGGCATTGTCATTGACAGCGTCGGCAACGCCTACGTGGCCGGCATTGGCGAAGGCCAGGCCACCGGGCTCGACGGCGTCCTCATCAAGTACGCGCCCGACGGCACCGAGGAATGGGCCTCGCGTTTTGCCGGCCCGAGCTATTCCTCGGACCAGTGGTTCGACATCGCCATCGGCCCGGACGGCAACCCGGTGCTCACCGGCTCGACCGGTACCTTCCCCAACTACAACATCGTGACCGCCAAGTACGACGCCGCGACCGGCGATACCCTCTGGCGCCGCACCTATGCCGGGCCGGACGACGCCGAGGACGTCGGCCGGGCCGTCGTCGTTGACGCAGACGGCAACGTCTATGTCGCCGGCCACGTCACTGACGCCAACCAGACCGACTTCATCACCATCAAGTACAACCCCACCGGCGGCCAGGTGTGGGCCGAACCCTACGACGGTGGTAACGGCGGCG
>CAZQFS010000196.1:0-2446 GCA_964592755.1 uncultured bacterium
GCGGGCACTGGATGCACGGCCGCTCTCCGCTGGCAGGGGTGCCCTGAGTCAGGCACACGAATTGGTGTTCCCCTTGAGGACACTGCGACCGTACGACCCAGATTTCGCATGATCCGTCCGTGCTCTCTTGGAACGCCGTATAGAACATGGGCGCGAGTGTCGAGTTGCCGTCCCAAGCGGAGCTTAAGTAGTCGACGCTGTCGTGGTCGGCACCGAACTGGACTGCTAAGCGCTTGTTCATGTTCGGCTTGATCTCGACGAGATTCTTGAATGGCACCCAATCATCTTCGTTATCGTGGAAGTCGGAGTACACCACGGTGGCGCCGCAACTCCACGCTTGCGGCGCGTCCGACCGCCGCATCACCGCGAGAGATGGGTGCCGACACGCGACTTGGTAGGGGAGGTAGTCCATGTCTTCAAGGGGGATCCAGTTGCCGCCCGCGACAGCGTGCGTGTAGGCGATGTTGTCGGGGTGATTCCACTCCGCCAGCTGGTCGTAGAACGCGACCGCTATCGTGTCTCCCAAGCACCCTATTGTCGCGTCGCACGCGCTGTCGTCGTACCCATTCAGCTCGTTGAATGAGTCCCCTGATAGGCAACTATAGGCGTCGTACTGCCAGGAGCGCCCCATGTCTGTGGACTTTGAGTAGTAGACCCGCTTGTGAGTCGACTCGGCGGTGTACACGACGAGTAGCGAGTCCACCATGTCATTGGCGCCAGAACGAGGATACGGTTTCGCTATGGCCCAGCCGTTGTTCGGCACCAGATAGAACTGCGAGTCGGAATCGGCTATATTGCAGACCGGCATGGCCCGCCAGGTCCATGGGAGCGGGCCACCGGTCGTCAGATTCACCAAAACCACCAGACCAAGCAGGCCTGGCGTCAATGTGTGGAACTTCTTCTTCACTTCTCTTCTCCTGTTTGTTTGCAGACATCTTCACAGCCACTCCTGTCTTAGGCGATTGCCTATCACCTTATGTGCACCTCCCGTTGCTTTGCTTCCATTGTGCGGATTTGACAACTGCTTCGACCCTACTAGACTCAGGGCATGAGCCTCGCGCTCGCGTGCCTTCTGCTTGCGATTCCGGCTGACGACGCGGCGTCAGCGCAATCTGCCAGCTTCGGTGAGTTCCGCGAGATTGCGCGCCTACCGTTTCACCCGACCGAACGTGTCGTCTGCGGAGACGCCGACCACGACAGCAAGCCGGAGCTCCTGGCAAGAGACACCGGGCGAGTTCGGTCACTGTACTTCCTAGAGTTCGGACCGGGTATGACCTATGAGACCACGCGAGTGGACATGTTCAATGCCATTGCCTACTTCCTGTCGGACCTTGACCGCGATGGCAGGACTGACCTTGTGGCCCGCTCTGCAGATACTGGCTGGCTTTGTGTCCTTGAGAGCGCGGATTCCACGTCGCTGCCGCGGCAGCGCGTCTGGGCCGCGCCCCTGGGGCCGTTGTCACCTCACGCTATCGCCACTGACCTCGACATCGACTCGGCGCGGGAGATCACGCGGCGGGGCGGTATCGTGTACGAATGTTCAGGCGACAACCGCTACACGCCGAGCGCGGTGCTGCCCGATACCGGTCGCACCACAGGCGGCCGCGGCTTTGGCAGTACGCCGGACCTTGACCGGGATAGACTACCCGAGGTGTTCTGGGTCGACGTCGGCCCGCACGTGGCCGTATATGAAGCAGTGGCCGACGACTCCTTCGTCCTGAGGTCGGTCTGCCGCATCCCGACTCCCGGAGGGTCCATCTGGTGCGGCTCCGTGTGTGGCGCACCGGACATCGACCGGAACGGCCGGACTGAGGCCATCGTGTTTGCCCTAGACCCGAGCTTCGGCGGCGTACTGGCGGTCTACGAGTCCCCTCGCGACGACTCGTTTGAGGTGGTTTGGTCCACCAGCTTCCCGGCCGGCAACGTGAGCGACGCACAGCGGGTCTCGGTTGGCGACGTGGACGGCGACAACGTACCCGAGATTCTCGTCACGACTGGTGCCGATGTGCTGCTCTGCCGCTGCATAGGCATCCACCAGTACGAGCTGTTCTGGCAGTGCTACACCGGCGACGAAGTCGCCGGGCTGTACGACCTCAACTGCGACGGCAGAGCTGAGGTCATCTGCGCTACGTCAGGCAACACGACGACCATCTATGCGTGGATGCCGGCCGGGGTCGAGGAGCGAACGAGGGCGAAGTTGCAGCTGGTCGCAGTCGAGCCGTCAGTCGTGAGGCGAAGCGAGGTCGTGCGTGTCGCCGGCCTGCCGCAGCCAGCCGAGTGTGAAGTCGTGGACGCCTCCGGCCGCGTCGTCGCACGTCTGGCGTCCAGGGTCTGGCGTCCGACGTCAAGCGTGGCCGGAGCGTACTTCGTCCGCATCCGCCTCGGCAACCAGACCGTCGTCCGCAAAGTGCTGGTGGTCGAGTAGCGCGCCCTTCGGGCGAGGCAC
>CAZQFS010000197.1:0-2393 GCA_964592755.1 uncultured bacterium
GCTTGGCGGGATGAGCTATCCGCGCGCCATCGCGTGGAACCCGATGAACAACCAGATCTGTGATGCCGTTGCGTCAAGTTCGCGACAGGAGGTCGCGTAACTACATTCGCTCTTTGACAATCTGGATTGCTCTTTGATTCAGTTGCGGTCTGAATCCGCTGCTTGTGCTTGGAGCTTGCGCTTGCGCTACTCGACCACCAGCACCTTGCGCACGACCGCTTGGTTGCCGAGGCGGATGCGGAGGAAGTAGGTGCCGGGCGGGCAGGTACCAGTTGACCAGTTACCAGTGGCCGGACTGGCCACGATGCGGCCTGACGCATCGACAACTTCGCACTCGGCAGACTGCGGCAGACCCGTGACCCGCACGACTTCGTACCGCCGCGCGACCGATGGCAACACTGACACCCGCCGCAGCGCGGCCTCGGCCCGTTCCTCGACCCCGACCGGCTGCCACGCCCAGATGAGAGTACGGTCCCGGTAGTCGCAAATGAGCTCGTCCCGACCATCGGAATTGATGTCGTAGAGCCGGGCTCGTTCACCACCGCTGTCGCTCTGCCAGAAACGCTCGTACCGGTCGTTGCCGATGCAGCGGTAGAGCTGCACGTATCCGCCGCTGGCGACCGCAAACTCAGGAGTGGAGTCGCCGTGGATATCTCCGACGGCAATCGACGAGCCCTGGCTGCCGCGGGTCGTGTCAGCCCAGACGATTCGGAACGAGTCGTCGCTTGGAGCCTCGATGACGGTGAGCACAAACAGACCCAAGTCGTCTGAGACGCACGTGGCAAGCAACTCACTGCGGCCGTCGCGGTCCATGTCTGGCGCAGAGGCAACAGCTTGGCACCAGGTGTTGCGGGCCGTGCTGAGCAGCCTCACGGTGTCACGGAAGGCGACAGAGTCGTTCCCGACGGCCTCGTAGAACGACACGACGCCACCGCCCTGCCCGGCTGCCAACTCCCGGCGGCCATCGCAGTCCATGTCCGGGCACTGAACAGGAACCACACGGCCGGGGTTGGGGATGGGGTGACGTTGAACGTATTGATTGTCGCCGGTGCACTCATACAGCAGAATCCCATGCCCACCGCCCCATATGGCAATCTCACGTGCCGAATCGGCGTCGATGTCGACAACCGCCGGGCTGAAGGCTTCGGACTGCCAGAGACTCGCACCCCAGACGCTGTCTGTTGGCAGCGAGAACGAGTCTGGGCTTTCGTAAACCAGAAGGCTCGTGGGGCAATGCAACACGAGTTCAGGTAACCCGTCCCGGTCGGCGTCTCCAATGCCCTCCGGGCCAGACCATTCCGGCATGGCAATCACGGTAGAGTCGAACTGGTTACTCCCGATATGCTCAACCGCACACTGGTCCCAGATGTCGGGCCCAATGCATATGCTTGCGTAGAACTCGCGTCGGCCGTCCCGGTCCGCATCCGCGCACGGCACTGAGAGGAAAGGCCAGCAGAACAGGTCGGCAACAACCACCATGCCCCAGGAGTCGTGGTCAACGTCTTGACTGGTCGAGCCCACCGGAGGACCAGGCACGAGCGCGGCGATGCTCAGGAACCACACGACTACCATGGCGAGAGTCTAGTAGTCGGACAGGATCATGTCAATTGAAGACCGATGAAGACCAATGAAGACCAAAGGAGGTCGAGTATGCCGAAGAACGTGGCGGGGCTCAGGGAGCCGCTCAACCGCCATGGGATGGAGAGCGGCCAGCGTTCGACAAACACTGAAAGAGGAGATCACAATGAAGCGGCAACTTGCCGCATACGTCCTTTGCCTGCTGGCGCTGGCAGGCGCAGGCCGGCTCGCGCTGGGTCAGGCAAAGTGGATAGTCGGACCAGACCGGTCCTTTGCTTCTGGCGACTCGGTGGCCCTCGCCCGGAACAACGGCTGGGCGGTGGTCAGGAGGTCGTGGATTTCGCCGGGTGGCCGCGTCCACGTCGCATACTCGCACAAGGTCAATGGCGAGCGGACGGTCTTCACGCGGCACACCAGTGACTATGGTCAGAACTGGCAGTGGGAATTCCGGGGACGCAATACGTGATTTCTAGTTGTCAATACTAGGGTAGTCGGGGACAATCGCCTGTTCCGTGGTCATGTTGTCAATGGACCGGAGCGGCACAAGCCAACGGCAGCTACTTCTACCGCCTGGACGTGCCGGGATTCCGGAGCGTGAAGAAGGCGGTGCTGATGAGATGAGGCAGTAGACAGGACATAGTAGGCAGTAGACAGGATACAGGATACAGGACACAGGGCAGGGTGGCAGGAGGTGAATCCGCCATCCTGCCTTGGTTCGTGCCAAGCCGGGCGGGGCTGGGACATCGGAGACTTGGCAGTATGGGTGAGACTGGCACAAGCTCAAGCAGCAGGCAACAGACGGCGGTCGTTGGTTC
>CAZQFS010000198.1:0-2352 GCA_964592755.1 uncultured bacterium
CTGGTTGAGGTAGGCATTGATGCACGCGTCCGCGCTCACCGCGGCTGGGGCGCCGCTGCCGAATACCCGCGACTGCAGGTCGCGGTCAACACTGATTTCCACGCTGTTTCGCTCGAACCGCACCTTGCCTTTCTTCCGGTTCTTTGCCCCGCCAAGCTTGAGGCTGAACCCGAGGTTGTTATCGCCCAGACCCATGGCAAGGAGAATGAGCCCGAGTTCCCAGCGGTCAAGGTTGATGAACCGTGCGCGGCACTTAACCTTTGTATTCGCGGGCACGAACTCAACCCACTCCTTGTCGCTCACGGTCATGTTCGGCAGGTCAAAGTAGTAGAACTTGCGGCCGTCGACGGGCCGGCGCGGGTCCCAGCGCTGGACAATCTCATCTGGCTTTGTCTTGGCCTCGAACCGGGCATCCTCGAATCCGAATCGGCCCTGATGCTTGGTACTTCCAAAGATGGTGCAAGCCGGGCACTTGCCATCGCGACACGGTCTGCCCCCGACCGGAATGCAGGAGGGTGAGAGCGCTTCGGCATAGGCGCGGACCGCTCCTTTGAGCGAACTGCCGGGTATTACCAGTTTGCCGGTCGAGTGTATTCGAGCAAACTGCAGGACCTGCTGGCCGTTCCTGACCTCGGCCTCGCCCGAGCCGATGAGGAATTCCTGCTCGGTGACCAGCGTGACCTCGAAGCTGCCGGTGAGCAGGCTGGGGTTCTGCCGATTGAGCGGCTGCTGAGCGCCGTCCTGCTTGGGGATGGCCGGGACGCAGTAGTAGTCGTTCCGCTCTTCTGCCGCTGGTCGAGCAGCACCCATGTGACCGGCGGTCATGTCGCCTCCGTTGTCTTTAGCAGCACAAGCTGCGTAAGACGAAGCGCGCTGTCCTTTGTCCGCACGGCAGCAAGCGAGCAGTCTCGCAGGCCCTTGGCAGCCGGATGCTGTTGCTCGTCGGAAATCAACCACAAACTGACCGATTTGTCTGAGTCATCCGCCCGAAGCACGACTCCCATCTCGCCATTCCAGTGAAGGTCAAAGTCAGCGTTGAACGCCCGGAAGGCGAAGTTGTCGCCGTACTTGCTCTTCAGTTGCCTGACTTTGTCCTTCATGTCTTGTCCGATGACGTTATCCATCCGCTCAAGGCCCTGCTGCCAGTTCTCAATCAACAGGCAGAAGCGGTCGTGGTCGCTGGCCAGGGTTAGAAGTTCATCCAGGCTGTCTGTAGTCTCAGCTTGTGCCATGACTCTTGCTTCCTTCCAGAAGCTCCTTGAGCGATTTCGAGGTCTTCAGCTTGTCCAGCAGTCCGCTGCCGAGGGCTTCTCTATTGAACTCAAAGCTCAGGCCGAACATGTCGGACTCACCAGCCGCGTCGAGTGTGATGCTATCGTTTGCGACCAATGCGTAGTCCTTCACCATGTCCTTCACCAGGCCGATTCCCGCGAGCTTATTCGCGTCCTTGGCCAGAAGGCCCATCTGGCGGACTACCAGACGCTGTGGCTCAACCCGGACCTGGCCCAGTCCCCGGCTCTTGGCAAATCCGAGCTTCTGGGCGCCGGCGTTCATATCGTCGAAGACGTGCAGCAGCAACCCGAGCTGCCAGAGCTGGTAGTTGCGAAGGACAATCCGGCAGAAGAAAGACCCACCAGTGACGACCTCGAGGTCGAACAACGCACCCGGCTTCGCCGAGCCCTTCCTGCGGTCAATCGCAACGCCGGGGCGCACTTGGATGTACTTCTTGTCTATTTCGTCCGCCGCAGGTTTACGCTCGTCCTCCTTTGCATCCACCGGCCAGGGGAAGGCGTCGCTGAACGCCACGCGCGCGGCAAGGTGGGTCGAGCCAAAGGTGCGGCAGGCATAGCAGTGGTCTCTGTAGTGCGCAACCTTCTTCTTCGAACACCCTCCTGCTGTTGGGTCGCAGGCGGATGATTCCCGCTGCGAGCGCAGCAGCCGCTCAAAGCAACTGCGAATTGCGCCTTTGAGGCTTGAGCCGGGCAGGTATAGCGTGGTGCACGTCGGCATCTTGAGCCGGACAAACTGCATGTCCGGCCGAGTCGCATCGAGGTTGTCCGCAGCCTTGATTAGCAGGGGCGCGACCGGTGTGATGGCGATGTCGAGTATCGCCTGGTTGTACGTCGCCTTCATGCCGCTACTCATTCGCGCCTCCATTCGGCTTCAGCTCGGCCTGGAGCGCGGCGAGGCACTGCTGCCGGAAAGCGTCTACGTCCCCCGTCTCACTTTTCTCCTGCGCGGCTCCTGACAGCAGTTCGTCCGCGGTCGCATCAAGGTACTTCTCGACGGCAATTTCGACACTACCCAGCCCACGCGACGTGGCCCCGCCGAGACGAGTGATGCCGTCGTTGA
>CAZQFS010000199.1:0-2228 GCA_964592755.1 uncultured bacterium
GGGAGAAAGGGAGCAGCACCGAGCCGTGTTTCTCGGCCCTGACTGCTCTCTGCTCACTTCTCTCTGCTCTCTCTCCTCGTCCCCTGACGAAAAAGGGATACGGCCAGAGAGCAGGGAGAGAGGGAGAAAGGGAGCAGCACCGAGCCGTGTTTCTCGGCCCTGACTGCTCTCTGCTCCCTTCTCTCTGCTCTCTCCTCGTCCCCTGACGAAAAGGGGATACGGCCAGAGAGCGCTGAGCGCTGAGCGCGGAGCGCGGGAGCGCAGTTGGGTCGAGATGAGGAAGGGCCGCCGGCGGGTTACGGGTTGAGTCTGCGGAGCAAGTTACGGCAAGAACGGATGTTAGGGCACGGCAGAGGCGCGTAAGTGGCGTTTTCGCGGCCGAGGGGGCGGCTGCCGGGAGGCCGTTCCCGGGACGGCAGTCACCGCCGCGATTGCGTGCCTGTTTGACGCGGGTTTGTTCCCGGTGATGCCGCATGTGGTTGCTCCGGCGTTGACCTGAGTCTTGCCGCGGGTGACGCGGGACCCGATGGTCTAAGCGTTGGCCCGGGTCGGAGCTGAGCCAGTCCGCTGAACGTTTGCGCCCGCGGCTCTTTGCGCGAGTTAGCGGGCGTGTGTTGCGGCGATGGCTGTGGCTTTGTGTGCGGCTCTGGCTGAGGTGATGAAGGCGCGGTTCAGCAGACGGACTTTCCAGGTACGTTGTCCTGGAAGCCGAACCGGCGTGCAAGGCAAGGACCCGGCAGGAAACAGCTTTGACCCCTGCCGGCTTTTCGGTTGAATCCGGGCCCTCTGCGCCTATACTGATGCATGGCCAATTGGAACGGACCGCTGGAGAAGCTGGACGATAACCGGCTGCGCATCCCGAAGAGCTATAATCCGAAGATGCGCGTGGACGGCATCATCTATGCCGACGCGAATCTGATTGACGACATCAAGGCCGACCAGGCGCCGGAGCAGGTGGCGAACGTCGCGACCCTGCCCGGCATCGTGGGCCAGTCCCTGGCCATGCCTGATATCCACTGGGGCTATGGTTTTCCCATCGGCGGCGTGGCCGCATTCACGCTGGCCGATGGCGTGGTCTCGCCCGGGGGCGTGGGCTATGACATCAACTGCGGCGTGCGCCTGCTGCGCACCAGGCTGATGCGCGAGGACCTGAAGCCGCAACTGCTGGAACGACTGGTTCGTGCCATCTACGATAACGTGCCCTCAGGCGTGGGTTCCAAAGGCAAGATTCGCATCTCCCGGCACGAGGTGGCGCAGGTGCTCACCCACGGCGCACGCTGGGCCGTGGACTCCGGCTACGGCACAGAGGAGGACCTTGAGTACACCGAGGAGCACGGGCAGATGGCAGGCGCAGACCTTGCCGGCGTGTCTGAGCGGGCGCTGGAGCGCGGCATGCCCCAGCTCGGCACGCTCGGTGCCGGCAACCACTTCCTCGAAATCCAGGAAGTGACCGAGGTCTACGATGCGAAGGCAGCCGCAACGCTGGGCATCAGCCTCGGCCAAATCACGGTGATGATTCACACCGGCTCGCGCGGCCTCGGCTACCAGATATGCGACGACAATGTGAAACTGCTCGGCGCAGTGTCGAAGAAGTACGGCATCGAGCTGGTGGACCGGCAGCTTGCCTGTGCGCCCGTCGAGTCGCCGGAAGGCCGGCGCTACTTCGGCGCGATGGTCTGCGCGGCCAACTACGCCTGGGCCAACCGGCAGGCGATTGCCCACTGGGTGCGCGAAGCCTTCAGCCAGGTGCTCGGGCTCTCGCTGGAGCAGCTTGGCATGGGCCAGGTCTACGACGTGGCGCACAACATCGCCAAGTTCGAGCAGCACATGGTGGGCAAGGACTGCGTGAAGCTGTGCGTGCACCGCAAAGGCGCGACTCGCGCGTTCGGCCCGGGCGACCAGACCATCCCGGCGCGCTACCGGCACCTGGGCCAGCCGGTGCTGATTCCCGGCGACATGGGCACGAGTTCCTACCTGCTGGTCGGCACGACCCGGGCCGAACAGGAGACGTTCGGCTCGGCCTGCCACGGCGCAGGCCGGGTGTGGTCCCGCACCCGCGCGCTCAAGGAGACCGAGCGCCGCAACGTCGCGACCGAGCTGCGAGGCAAGGGCATTATGGTCATGGCCGCCAGCCGCGAAGTCCTGCGCGAGGAAGTGCCGGATGCGTACAAGGACGTGGACAAAGTCGTGGACGTGTGCGCCCGCGCCGGCATCGCAAACAAGGTGGC
>CAZQFS010000200.1:0-706 GCA_964592755.1 uncultured bacterium
TCGGAGGGGAATCTGTTCGTGACCTGGGAGCAGTTTGACACGCTGAATGTCGAGCCGCGCACCAACCTCATGCGCGGCGACGTCTGGGTCTCCGGGTCCACGGACAATGGGGCCACCTGGGTACCAGGTCGGAGAATCACCGGGCCGGATTCGGCGTCGCGCCGATATCCGTGCGTGATTGACCGCGCAATTCCGGGCGGCTCCCGTTGCGATACAGTGGTCGTCGTGTACGAACTCGACCCATGTGCCGGCTTCCGTTCCGGCGCGTCACCGGTCGGGCCCTGGTCGGAGAACCCAATAGTCGCGCACAAGGTGCCGGCAGACTCCATCCTTCATCTCAGTCCCTATCGCGGAGCGGTCTGCGCGCCCAACGGCGGTGAGGTCATCGCGGGTGGCGATACGTTCAACGCTGTCTGGACGGTGAACCCGAAGAGCTTCTTCTACGGAGTGCTCTCGCTATCCACCGACGGCGGCAGCACGTTCCCGACCGTACTCAGAACGTCCATTCCGCCGGCCGAAACGACGTACCGCTGGCCAGTGCCGCAGCTCAACGCCAGCCGGTGCAGAGTGAAGTTCGACGCGGTCGATTCGTTCGGAGTCACGGTCTTCTCCGACGCCAGCAACAGCAACTTCGCCATAGACTCCGACACGCCGCCTGCGCCGGTCATGGTTCACCCAAGACCGGACACGGCCATCAGCAACCCGA
>CAZQFS010000200.1:716-2226 GCA_964592755.1 uncultured bacterium
GTCTGTTGTCTTCCGCTGGCGCACTGCGCCGGATGCCGGTGGAATCGCCTACTACACGGTGCAGGTTGCTTATGACTCGCTGTTTGTCGCGCGTGTCGACACTGCCCGGCGCACCGACACAACGTGGGCACGCCTGCTGCCGGCAGACACCGCATACTACTGGCGTGTCAAGGCGACAGACCGCACGTCGAAGACCGGACCGTGGTCGAGACCGGCCCGATTCGAGATTGACGCCCAGGTTCCGGGCGTGCCGACGCTGCTTGAGCCGGTTGGCGACACGTGGTTGCGCTCGCCGACCGTGGTCTTCCGGTGGACCGGGGTGCAGTTCAAAGAAGAGGGGCACAGTCTCAAGCCCGGCTCGTTCGCGCCCGTGCGTTACATACTGGCTGTGGATACCGCGGGCACCAACGTCGACCTCTGGGTGGATACCATCTCCGTGACTACGGACACGCTGGTCGTACCGTGGGAACGGCGATACTGGTGGCAGGTTCGGGCGTATGACCTGGCCGGCAACCAGGGCCCGGTTACCGCGCCGGCATCCTTTGGTGCGGATGCTGCTCAGCCACCAACGGTCGTGCTCGTCCGCCCGCCCGACAGCGTGCTCATCGGCACCGACACCGTGCGTCTTGTTTGGCGGTCGGTAAGAGACAACGCCAGCGGCGTGCGGCACTACCATCTGCTCTTGGGGCCGGACACGGTCTTCACCGAGACACTCGTGGTCACAGATACGGTGCGGCTGGAGACCTTGCCGGGCGCGGCCGCGTACTACTGGAAGGTCCGCGCTGTTGACCGGGCCGGCAACATCGGCAACTGGAGCCCGCGCCGGGTGTTCACCTACCTCGTCGGCGTCTCCGAGAATCGGCTCGGACTTGGTAGCGAAGTCCGCCTGCTCGGGCCCGTGCCAAACCCGTTTGCCCGGACAACCCGACTGCGACTGGCGCTGCCGGAAGCCGCCCGCGTCTCGGTCGCAGTCTACGATGCGTCAGGGCAACTGGTCCGTGTGCTCTCGGATTGTGTCCTCCCGTCGGGCGTCCGAGACCTCGCCTGGGATGGCCGTGATGCGACAGGCCGACCAGCTCCCAGCGGCCTGTACTTCTGCCGGCTTACTGCCGGCGACTATCGAGCAACCTGCAAGTTGCTCATGACCGAGTGAGCATGGTGGAAGGGACTCGCAGCAGTGGCCGTATGACGCGGTGTTCACCTGCTGTCAGGGGAATCGTGCTCAGCGCGTCCGATGTCCCATGCGACATCACCGGCCGCCGCGTCATGGACCTCGCGCCCGGCCCGAACGACGTGCGGCATCCAGTGCCCGGCGCATACTTCGTTCGGCTCGAGGCGGGCGGCACTGAGGCGCAGCAGAAGCTGCTGATTCTGCGGTAGAGCGGAGGAGCTATGGCGACCGGGCCCCGGCAGTGGTGCGCGGGCTGGCCTTTGTTGTCCTGACCAGGGTGTCTTGTTCGCCGGCAGGGGAGAAGGCAGGCGGCATGAGTCTGCAGTTGATGAGAGAATC
>CAZQFS010000201.1:0-2210 GCA_964592755.1 uncultured bacterium
TGGAGTGCCCCCGGCGGAGTGGACACTTGGAAAGGCGTGGGTAGCATGAGACCGGAGGTTCTGAATGGATCGACTAAAGAGGCCACGCAAGGTCTACACGCGTGAGTACAAGCTTGAAGCAGTCCGGCTGACGACCGATAGCGGTCGGAGTACCGCCCAGGTGGCCCGTGATCTGGGTATCAACGAGAACACCCTGCACAACTGGCGGAAGGAACTCAGACGGGACCCTGAGCATGCGTTCCCTGGCAAGGGGAAGCTGAAGCCTCAGGACGAAGAGCTGCGCCAGTTGCGGCGCGAGAACTATGCGCTGCGGGACGAGGTGAAGTTCTTAAAGCGAGCGGCGGTCTGGCTGGCGCGGGAAGCGCCCGGAAGTTCGAACTGATAGCCTGCCAGGCCGGACTGTTACCCGTGAAACAGATGTGCCGTTGGGCCGACGTTTCCCGCAGCGGGTACTATGCGTCACGCAAGCGGCCGGTGAGCCGGCGAGAGAGCGAGAACCAGCGTCTGGTAGTCCGGATCAAGGCCATCCATGCCGAGAACAGAAAGGCCTACGGCAGCCGGCGCATCCACGCCGAGCTGCGTGACCAGGGATTGGCATGTGACCGGCACCGTGTGGAACGGCTGATGCGGCTGGAAGGTATCCGGGCCGCCCGTGAGAAGCAGGTGCGTGTACCGCCGGACCCGGGTCACGACCACCCGGTTGCACCGAATCGGCTGATGCGCAACTTCGCAGTTGCCGAGCTGGACCGGGTCTGGCTGGCCGACATCACCCAGATGATGACGGGAGAGGGCGTACTATACGTCGGGTTGGTTATGGACCTGTGCTCCCGATTGATCGTCGGTTGGGCGACACGGGTACTGCGGGACCGCTGGCTGACCATCGCCGCAGTCGAGACGGCGATCGGCTGGCGACGGCCGCCGCCGGCGTTGATTCACCATACCGACCAGGGCGGGCAGTATGCCTGCCCGGACTACGTCGCGGTGCTCGCTCGGCACGGCATCTTGCCCAGCATGAGCCCGCCCGGTAGTCCGATCGACAACGCCCCAATGGAGAGCTTCATCAAGACGTTCAAGGTGGAATTCGTGTACGAGCATGACTTCGCCACCAGAAAGGAGGCAGAAGCAGGCATTGCGGAGTACATCCAGATGTTCTACAATTGTCGGAGAAAACACTCAGCCTTGGGCTATCTGAGCCCGGCCGAGTACGAGAAGCAGTTGAGAACCCTCACCTAACTGCGTGTCCACTCTACTGGGGGCAGTCCAGTCGACGGCTATGTCCCACGGCGGCACAGGGTTTCTGACGTCGAGTTGGGGCCACTTGTCGGTGTAGGACCCTGGCGCAATGCTCATGTTCATCTGACCACAACCGTAGTCCACCAGGATGTCGGCGCGAGTATCTGCGCCTCCGTCGTGCTCCTGCCACGCCACGGTCGAGCTGGTGGCTGGTTGCGAGTAGTCCGACTCGCGGTCAGGCGAGTTGCTGACGTTGCGGCCCCACCACCAGTCGGGAGGATCGCCGATACGGTGCCACGACTTGAAGACATCGTTCAACCCGTTTTGCCCGTCCCACGGCGCGCTGTAGGTGCAGTACACATACTCACCATAGGCATCGACCGAGGGGTGCTTGGCGTTCTCCGTTATCAGGATTGGACCCACCCAGGTAGGTTGTGCCCCGCTGCGAATCTGGTCGGGCGTGAGCTGGTCCAGCCAGGTGTAGTACCGTTGGTTGCCGTCCGAATCACGAAAGACCAAGTGGATCTTGTCCCCGGGCGTGTAGCTGATTGAGACCTGGTAGTTGCGGTACTCCCCAGTCTCCGTCTCGGTTAGCAGCGGGATTTCGTAGTACAAGCCTTGGTAGGCGCGGTCAAATGCGCAGAAGTAGAGTTGAGAGCTCCACCACTGCCTTCCGAAGACCCGGCGGGTCGTCGCCAGGTAGACCATCGGTTCTTGCGTTTCCGTGGTGCTGAGGGCACTCGATAGCGGCCACTTGTACTGCCCGCCATCGGCTCGGGTCTCGACGGTCCAGTTACCTGCCTGCTCCCAGGCGAGTTCGACCATCTGGTGGTCCATCGGGGAGCAGCGTTTACACACCAGAGGCCACCAGTCCGGGCCGAGTCTCAGTGCAGGCATGAAGTTGCCGAAAGGATAGACGCTGGGTGAAATGTTTCACAGAAAGTGAGACAGAAGTGGCTTCTGATTTGGGGAGGGTT
>CAZQFS010000202.1:0-2007 GCA_964592755.1 uncultured bacterium
GCGCGTGGCCATACTTGCCAGGGGCGTACTGGCCTGGCGAGTCGCAGTAGGCAAACGCAATCGTGTCCCGGAGGAATGCGATCACTGCGTTGCCGGCATCGTATGTATCCTCCGAGACCTGCATGGGGGCCGCCCAGCTTCGGCCGTAGTCGCTGGTGTGCCTCGTGTAGACGGTCCACCTCAGCGGGTTGCCAACTTGCTGCGAGTATGCGACGTGGACGCGGCCGCCCGGCGAAATCCACGACCTTCTGACCACCGCCCAGCCGTTGTTCCGGGCCAGGGCCACCGAGTCGCCGGAGGCGAAGGACCGGTCTGGACCCACGATCCACCTTGCCTGGCTAAGTGCGAACTGACCTGTGCCCGCCAGCGCCAGTAGGCACAGGACGTATGCGGCAAACTGCCGCTTCATGTCGGACTCCTTTCTTCAGTGCTTGTCGGTCATCGGCCGCTCGCTTTCCTGCGGCGGGTGAACGGCCTACTGAGCCCCGCCGCGTTCTTCTCCATCGACCTCCTTTCATCCTCTCGGACGGTTCATTGACAGTGCCTCACGTGGTCACTAAACTTACTCGTGACTGTTGGTCTGGCACTAGCCGTGGTGGTGACGCTCGTGCCCCGAGCCCTGTCGCGTCCTCCTGTGCACGAGGCGGGAAGCGACCATTGGGGCATGGCAGTCGTCGCCAACCTGTTCTGCTGGCCGTACCTCACCGTGCCCTGTGCAGACGCAGACCGAGACGGGCGGCGTGAGTTCTACGCGAGCGTGTGCATCGAACCTGACATCTGGGCCACGTGTGCGTTCGAGCACACAGGCAGCTACCAGTTCGACACTTTCTGGCTGGCCCCACCGAACACCATCTGCCCCGAGGGGATCGGCGATGCCGACCGGGACGGGCTGACCGAACTGGTGCTTCACGGCTTGTTGGTCTTCGAGAGCCCTGACTCGTTCTCACTGCCGACGAACTGCGTTTGGGGTGAGAGCATTGCGCAGTCCGATGCCTTCAGTCCCGCCGTTGTCGACATCGACGCGGACTCGGCGCGAGAGATTGCCATATGGTGCGGAGAGCGTGGGGTCTTGCTGTATGAGTGCACGGGCGACAATCAGTACGTGCAACGTCACCCCATCCCCAACCCGGGTCGAGCTGTCCCGGTGCAGTGCCCGGACATGGACTGCGATGGCCGCCGGGAGCTGGCGGTCGGGCAAGGCGGCGGCGTGGTGTCCTTCTACGAGGCCGTCGGGAACGATTCTGTCGTCTTCCGTGACACCGTGAGGCTGCTCAGCGCTGCCCGCAACACGTGGTGCGAAGCAGTGGCTGCTGCCCCAGACCTGGACCGCGACGGCCGCCCCGAGTTGCTGGCCGCGTGTTTCTCGTATGACCTCGGTCTGTTCGTGGTCTCCGTCATCGAAGCTCCAAGCGGCGACTCGTTTCGAATCGTCTGGGCAGACACGACCCGCGGCAGCCAGGGTGCGTCGATTGCCGTCGGAGATATCCACGGCGACTCCACTCCTGAGTTTGCGGTCGCCAGCGGCGGATACGTGCAGCTCTACCGCTGCATCGGCGACGACCGATACGAGCGTTTCTGGCAGAGCGACAGTGGTGGCGAACGTGCCACGCTCTACGACATCAACTCCGATGGCCGAGACGAACTCATCTGCGACTACCAGGACCGCACGCTCATCTGGGAGTGGCAGCCGGTCGGGGTTGAGGAGCGGGTCGCGGCCGCACTGGGGCGAGTGGCAGTGTTGCCATCGGTCGCAAGGCGCAGCGAGGTTATCCGTGTAGACGGCCTGCCACAGTCAGCCGAGTACGAGGTTGTTGACGCCACCGGCCGCATCGTCGCGAATCTGGCCACTGGTAACTGGTCAGCTGGTACCTGCCCGCCCGGCACCTACTTCCTCCGCATCCGCATCGGGAACCAGGCCGTCGTCCACAAGGTGCTCGTCGTGGAGTAGCGCACCCTTCGGGCGAGGCACCAGGTCTCAGCCATCAGGCTCCGGGTGGCGAAGAGCGC
>CAZQFS010000203.1:0-1954 GCA_964592755.1 uncultured bacterium
GCTTGCGGGTCTTGTCGTCCATCATCACCGCGCCGGTCTCTGTCCTGGTGAAGCCGTCAGCCTTGACCTGCTGGAGATTAACCAGCGTCAGCGCCACCCGGTCAGCCAGCACCGGCCGGAACTCCTCCATCAAGTCCAGCGCCAGGCTTGGCCTGCCGGGGCGGTCGCGATGAAGGAACCCCACTGCCGGGTCCAGCCCGACCGCCTCCAGGGCAGACGTGCACTCATGCGCGAGCAATGAGTAAAGGAACGACAGCAGTGCATTTATGTTGTCCAGCGGCGGCCGGCGGCTTCGCTCGTGGAACCGGAAACCGTCTTTCTGCGCTACTATCAGATGGTCGAAGACGCCGAAGTAAGCTCGCGCCGCGTCGCCTTCGCAGCCTCGCAGGGCGTCAACCGACTGCTCCTGTGGCAACGCCGCGGCAATCCGATTCAACGCCGTGGCCGCAGCGGTCAAGGCCTGGACGTCAACGGCTTCAGCATGGTCGCGGGCAGCACGAAGCAGCACGGTGCGGCAGTTGGCGGTCTTGGCGGTCACGACCGAGCGGGCGATACTCGCCGCGACCGCCGCGTCGTCAGCAAGTCGGTACTGGGCCCGGCGCAGCAGGACGTTACCCGTGACCGGGCCCTGCACCCGGGCCAAGAACCTGCCGTGCTCGCTCAGGAACGAGATGAGCACTTTCCGCTCGCAGCAAAGTTCCATCAGTTGCGGGCTGCACGACACCAGACCGAAACAGACGATGCCGCCGAGCGTGTGAATCGGCACACGCAGCTTCGTCTCCTGTTCGACCCGCACGCAGACCGTCTCGCCCTCACGGCAGAGATACGCGCCCTGGGTGGTGACGAACAGGGTATTCAGCAGATGCTTCATTGCCCCTCACCCTTACCCTCTCCCCGGCGGGACGAGGGCATGGCAGCGCGGCCGGTCCGCTCCTCTTCTCCCTCTCCTCTTTGAGGAGAGGGCTGGGGTGAGGAGCACAGGGCCTCATAGATCGTGTCAAGAACGGCCTGCGTGCGAGACAGCACATCGTGGTCCCAGAACCTGAGAACCCGATATCCGTGCCCGCCCAGTAGTCTGTCTCGCCGTGCATCGCGCCCATGCGAACGGGCGTGCTGCCCGCCGTCCAGTTCGACAATCAACCCTCGCTCGGGGCAGGCGAAGTCGGCGACATACCTGCCGACAGGGTGCTGACGCCGGAACTTGACGCCGCAGAGCCTTCGGCCTCGAAGGTACCGCCAGAGCCGTTTCTCCGCGTCGGTGCTGTCGCGTCTGAGTCCGCGAGCGAACGCGACCCGTGGCCTACTCATCACCCTCACTCTTCCCTCTCCCGCTCAAGGAAGAGGGGCTGCCGGACAGCAGCCGGTCTCCCTTCTCGTCTCCCTCTCCTCGCTGAGGAGAGAGTGGGAGTGAGGAGTCAGCAACGGCGCGGGCCAGCCATTGACTAACGCGGCGGGATTCACCAGCCGGCTTCGGCAGACAGACGTCCACCAGCGAACACTGCCGGCACTTGTTCTTCACGTAGACCGGCTTGGGCGTTTCGCCCCGGCGGAACAGCTCATGGAGTCGCTGGGCTGCCTTTTCGGTCTCGCTGCGCAGGCCAGCGTCGAAGACAACCACCTGCCGGCGTGCGGTCTTGCCATAGAACAACGCGCCCTCGGGAACAGCGACCCCGAGCATCTCCTCCAGGCAAAGCGCCTGAGCACAGACCTGCACCTCGAAACTCCGCTCCGGACGCCTCCGGCCGCGTTTGTACTCCACCGGATAGGCACGCCAGCGGCCGGAGACGCCGGGCAGAACCACGCCCGACGCCTCCGGCTCACTGCCAGACAGCAGTTGGAACTCGACTACGTCGGTCTTGCCCGAAAGCCCGAGCCGCAACGACCGCAGCATCAGGCCCCGGGCAATCCGAACTTCGCCGCGCGAGTCAGTGCCGACATCATGAGCGCTGTCGTG
>CAZQFS010000204.1:0-1917 GCA_964592755.1 uncultured bacterium
CCTCTACATGTTCGAAGCCGTGGCCGAGCATCAGTATGTCTACCAACAGATTGACACGGCGCTGATTCCAGTGTCTGGAAGTGGACGCAGCGTATGTGCCGACCTGGACGGCGACGGCGTGGATGAGGTCGCCTGGGCCTGCACTGACCGCATCATCATCCTGAAGGCCACTGCCCCGCGCGAATTTGAGCGCGTCTCCTTGTGGGCTGACATCGGCAGCAGTCTCGTGTGCAACGTCGGTGACTTCAACCGCAACGGGTACAGTGAACTGGTCGTCGGCGGACCAGTGGCCGGCGGCGGGACGAAGAAGACCGTGTGGCTGGAAGTCGAGGCGGTGCAGGTGCACTGTCCAGACACGGTTTCAGAACTGCGGCCTGGGGACACCTGCCTCGTTCGCTGGCGCGTCTACACGCCGCCGAGGTGCGATTCGGTGTCGCTGTTCCTGAAGACCGATACGGTAGTGCCGAGCGGCGAGCGGTTCTGGCGGCTGGATACGATTGCCACAGGACTCGCGCCGACTGAATCGAGCTACGCCTGGGTGGTGCCGGAGACGACCCTTGCCTGGGCCAAAATCTTGGCCATCGCCTATGGCCCGGGCTGGCAGTTCGACGAATCGGATTCTGCTTTCGCGGTAGTGCGAGTCGGAATCGCGGCGGCGAAGCCACTCCTGCCCGGGACTTGGTCGCTTGAGGTCCTGCCCAATCCGGCGTCCGGCCATGCTCTGGTCCGCTACGATGTGCCCCTCCAGACGAAGGTTCACGTTGGGCTTTATGACATGCAGGGCAGACGGGTGCGGCTGCTGGCAGCAAGTGAAGGGCAGGCCGGGAGATACGAGACGGCTCTTGGCTCTGATGTCCCGGTTGGTGTCTACATTGTCCGCCTGGAAGCGGACAGACGGTGTCTCGCCCGCAAGTTCGTGCTATCAGTCAGGAGGTGACAAGTGATAACCCCGCTTGTTTGCTATGTTGTCTCAGCCATCATCGTGGCAAATGTCCCGGGCGATTCCGAAACAGTCTGGACGACCATTCCGCGCGAACTCTACCGCGAGGACTGCGAGGTCATGCTGGACGTTGGCCGCGTGGCAGGCGACTACGCTGCCTTGGCCGGGCTGACGTTGTACCAGCGCCTGCCATACCGAGGCTCGAAGGAAGGCGGCAACATGGCCGTCTCTGCCCAACCGCCCGGCCCGACAGAGCGGTTCGACGTGCTTGGCCCGAGCCTCTCGCGCGGGAGCATCAGGCTTTCCTCAGTCCTGCGAGAGGCTGAGCAGGCCTGCCTGCGAATCTACGACCTGTGTGGTGCTCTCGTCAACGAGCTGCCCCTGCCCCCTCGACCTGGAGCGCACGTCGTCGTCTGGAACGGCACTGATGCCCGCGGCAGGCGACTGCCGAGCGGCGCATACTTCTGCCGACTGGAGCGGAGCCGCTCCAGTCAAGTCCGCAAGGTAGTCCTGACAAGGTAGAACCCAATCAGTCGGAGAGGGGGGGCACTTGCTCCCCTCTCCGAGACAAGGAGCTATCATGCTTACGTCTCTCCTGCTTCTCCCAGCACTCCTCTTCTCTCAACTCGACAGCCTGCGCCTGAAACGCGTTTGGGGCGCGCCAACAGGCCCCGGTAGTTACGCTATGGTGGTGGCGGACACCGACCGCAACGGGCGGCTTGAACTCATCTACCAATTCGGACCCACCGCAAGCAATCCCAGGTTGCACCGACTGGACATACTGGAGTACCGTCCGGTCAACAGATTCGAACTCGTCCGGTCAGACACGAACGTCTATCCGCGCCCCCTCGACAGCGTTGTCTTAGGGGAGCTCTGGCCCACTGCTGTCGGCGACATTGACCGCGACGGCAAGACCGACCTCGTCGGCAACGCCTACTACCGAAACAGCACCGGCACAAAAGTCGCGATATGCGTCA
>CAZQFS010000205.1:0-1853 GCA_964592755.1 uncultured bacterium
TGGGGCCCGTCACTCGGTAGGTGTCCTGACACCGACTGGCGATTCCGTTGTCGCTGTTCTGCCAGGCTACGCGGGCAGTCTGAGCGCCGCGCCGTTCCCGAACAAGATGTACATCAAGCCTGACTGGGACCCACTTTGGGTGCTCGACGCGACTGCTGACACGCTCATCAAGACGATTGGGTGCACCGGCAACCGCTCTGCTATGTGCTGGAACCAGACCAGCTCCAGGGTGTATGTCGTGGACCAGCAGTCCGACATAGTCATCGTCCTGCGCGATACGACGACTGCGGTTGCCGAGAGCACACCTGAACGCGAGTCTCCGCACAGACCCGTGAGTGCCGTCATTCGGGCAGAGTTCACGTGGACCGGGTGCAAGTCCGGGCAGGTTATTGACGCCGGCGGGCGGAGGGTGGCCGAGGTTCAGCCTGGGCTGAACGACCTGGGCCAACTGCCGGCTGGCGTGTACGTAGTGGTCGGGGCTGATGCAAGCACGACCACGAGGTTACTCAAGTTACGATAGGCGCGCCCGGGCGCAGACTCCTGGGTCGAACTGGAGTCTCTGCCGCTGGGCGGCGACGACGAGCGGGTGAAAGGCGGAGCCAGTATCGCCACGCACGCGGACGGAATGCTCTTCGCCCTGAGGGGCAACAAGACCCTCGAGTGCTGGTGTTACATACCCGGAGCAGCCGGCACGCCGCCCGGCCAGGACAACTCGCCGCCGCATGGGGCGATGGAGTTGTTGATTGCTGAGGGGACGGATTGCGCTGACCCGAGGCTGAGCTTTGGCGGGGACAGGGTTGCATTCACAAAGACCGGGAACAATGGTCATGTGCAGGTTTTCAGCGCGCCGAGTGACGGCAGCGGCAACGCGCTTGAGCTGACCGCGCTTGAGGGCGAGTGCCGGAATCCTGTCTGGTCGCCTGCGCCGCAGGACGACCGACTTGCCTTCGTCTACGAGCCGGAGGACTCAGGAGCGCAACTGGCGGTGGTTTCCAGCCAGGGCGGGCAGGTGGCGCGCCTGGTCAAGGAACTGGGCAGCATCGGCACGGTTGCCTGGTCTCCTGATGGCAAGAGACTGGTCTTTGACGCAGACTCGGGTAACTGGACCCAGCTCTGGCGCTACTCGTTTTCGGACAGCAGCTTGCAGGTGCTCACGACCCCGCAGGCAGACCACCTCTCGCCGGTCTTTGCATCAGACACAGTGATTGTGTTCACCCTGGAGCCTTCGGACGGCCCGAGCCAGATTGGCAAGGTGTACCAGTACGCACCAGACACCGCGCTGTCAGGCAATCTGGTCTGGGTTGAGACCACGCTCACGAACAGCGCATACGACCATGCCAACCCGTGCGTGGCCGGCTCAGCCGGGCAGGTCTTCTTCGAGGTCGAGAGCTATGACGGCAACACAATGATTGGCAGGGTCGCGCTTGGCGGCGGCAGCGAGGCGATTCTCACCAGCGGCGAAAGTGACTTCGAGCTACCGACCACAGGACCCGAAGGCGAGACCCTGTACTGCCTGCGCAGCTCAGATGGCGGGGCGGCAATCAGCGAGGTCTATGCTGACGCGAGAGGATACGAAGACAAGACCGACGACGCCGTCGAACGCGAGAGCCCGCACGCGCGGCAGGATGCTGGAGGCTCTGCCTGTGCGGCCTATGTCCGTGACGGCAGCATCTACCGCACTTTGGGCCAGGGCGAAGGCGGCGGACAGGGCGGGACACTGGGCGTGTTCTCGCTGTAGACTGTGCGCCCCAACCCGAGCCGGGGCAAGGTGAGCATCTCGTGGCAGGTGCCCAGGCTGGCGCAGGTGTCGCTCAAGCTCTTTGACCCGACCGGCCGGCTGGTCAGGACTCTCG
>CAZQFS010000206.1:0-1848 GCA_964592755.1 uncultured bacterium
TAAAGGGAAAGAAGGATTGACATGAGCAACAGCTACGCCGCCGTCCATCTGGCCGGGCTTCTGGCCGAGGTCCGGGTCAGTCAAAGGGTGGTTGTGACCCGGTATGCGTCGCCCACGGCGTTCCGGGCGGACGCGGCCGGGCTGCGCGGCAGTTCTAACGTTCTGCCGCGCGTCTCGTTTCGCTTGACTTGCACTTGAGGATAGCGCCTGCGTCAGCATCCTGCGCCGGGTGTGTACTTTGTCAGGGAGGAAGGGAGCAAGGGAGACAGAGAGCGGCTCCGCAAGGTCGTCGCGACGAAGTAGGCCGTGGCTGCGCCGCGAGTAACTCCTCGGTCGGGAACAGTCCCCGCGGCACAGGACCAAGCTCCTGCAGCGCTGTGGTCTGCGCGCGGGTTGTCAGTTCAGATAGCGGGTCAGGTTCCATTCGCAGCAGCAGGTCTGACTGCGGTTGCGGCTTGCACTGACTGGCGGGGCGCGGCAGACGACAGCGGTCGCCTGTTCCGCAGGCGCGCTTCGGCGCTAAGTACGCGCCGTGTCGTATGCAGAGAGGGGACGGACCGAGAGTGTGGAGCGTGGGTGACGGAGCAGGGCGCGGACAAACACGCGGGCGAGTTCCGCGTCGTTGACCAGGGGCACGCCGATGTCGGCCGCGGTTCTGCGGATGTGATACCCGTCGGTCAGGGTCAGCTCGTCCGAGGTCCGCTTGGGTACGTTGATGACGCACTCGACCGCACGGGAGAGAATCAGGTCCACCACGTTGGGACTCGCGCCTTCGGAGACCTTGTGGACGAACTGCGCCGGGACACCGTGCTCGGCAAGGAACCGGTAAGTGCCGGCAGTCGCGTGGAGTTCGAAACCGGCGGCGGCGAGCTGACGGATGCTGTCGAGCAGTTTGACCTTTTGGTCCTCGGCGCCGATGGACAGAAGCACAGACTTCCCGGGCAGGCGGAAGCCGTTCGAAATCATCGCCTTGAGCAGGGCTTCTTCCAGCGAGTCGCCAAGGCAGGCGACCTCGCCGGTCGAGGTCATCTCGACGTAGAGCACCGGGTCCGCACCTTTGAGGCGCGAGAAGGAGAACTGCGGCACCTTGACCGCGACATGGTCCAGGTCGAGCGTGCGGTAGTTGCCGCGCACGTCCACGCCGAGCATGGCCCGGGCCGCGAACTCGATGAAGTTGTACCCGGTGGCCTTGGAGACAAAGGGGAACGAGCGCGAGGCGCGCAGGTTGCACTCGATGACCGATATCTCGTTCCGCTTGGCAAGGAACTGGACGTTGAACGGGCCCCGGATGTCGAGGCCGCGGGCAATCGCCTTGGTGATGCCCTTGGCCCGGCGCACGGTCTCGAGATAGGTGGTCTGGGGCGGCAGCACCACGGTCGCGTCGCCCGAGTGGACGCCGGAAAGTTCGACGTGCTCGGTAATCGCGTAGAGCACGAGCTCGCCGTCCTGGGCCACGCCGTCGATCTCGATTTCCTTGGCGCCATCTATGAACTTCGAGACCACGACCGGGCTGTCGGCTGAGACGCGCGTGGCCTGGGCCAGGAACTGCTCGAGCGAGAGCGGGGTGCGGGCGATGTTCATGGCCGAGCCGGAGAGCACGTACGAAGGCCGGACCAGGATCGGGTAGCCGACTTCGTCGGCAAAGCGCTTGGCCTCTTCGACCGAGCGCAGCTCACGCCATGGCGGCTGGGCGATGCCGAGTTCGTCAAGGAGTCCGGAGAAGCGGTGCCGGTTTTCGGCCCTATCTATGGAGTCCGGGCTCGTGCCGAGGATACGGACGCCGCACTTGTCGAGGCTGCGGGCAAGGGTGTTCGGAATCTGGCCGCCGACCGATACGACGACGCCCAG
>CAZQFS010000207.1:0-1816 GCA_964592755.1 uncultured bacterium
AGGACTCGTCGCACCGGCTGTAACTCTACGGGCGCAGTCGGCCCGGGTCAAGTCGGGGCTTGCCTTTCGGTTTCGACCTGCTACACTGCACGACAGTGCGTTGCCTTGTGACCGGTGCGCGTGGCCTGCTCGGAACAGAGCTGACCGGATTCCTTCGTGACCGCGACGAGGAGGTTCAGGGCTGGGACCTGCCCGAGCACGACGTGACCGACATTGACAGATTCATCGGCAACGTGCATTCGTTCGGACCGGATGTTCTCTTCCACCTGGCGGCCTGGACCGACGTTGACGCCTGCGAGAAAGACAAGGCTCGGGCAACCGTGGTCAACTTCCAGGGAACCTGGGCAGCGGCCCTGGCCGCGGCCGAACTCGGCTGCAAGCTGGTCTACCTGAGCACCGACTACGTCTTCGACGGCAGACTCGGCCGACCGTACCGCGAGTCTGACAAGCCCAACCCGCTCTCGGTCTATGGCCGGACCAAGCTGATGGGCGAACAGGCAGCAGGGCGCGACTGCAAGAGGAGCTTCATTGTCCGCACAAGCTGGCTTTTCGGCCGGAGCGGCCGGAACTTTGTTGATACTATCCGCGAGAAGTGCACACAAGATTCTAAGATAGAAGTAGTTAGCGACCAAGTTGGTTCTCCCACCTGGGCAAGGGACCTGTGCCGTCCGCTCTGGGAACTGGCCCGGAGTGAGTCTTACGGGACCTACCACCTCACCAACGCCGGGCAGTGTTCCTGGTTTGAACTGGCAGCCGAGGTTGTGCGCCTTCTGGGGAGCAACTGCCGCATCGAACCGGTAACGACCGAGTGGATTGGCCGGCCGGCTCCGCGTCCGCACTTCTCGGTCCTTGACAACCGCGCCTTCCGCACCAGGTTCGGCAAGGAACTCAGGCCGTGGCAGGAAGCGCTCAGGGCTTATCTTGGCAAAGTATAGGCAGCCCCGAATCGGGGCAGACTGCATCATCATCGTCGATGAGCAGGTCGTGCTGGTCAGGCGCAGGTACGAACCCGGCGGCTGGGCTCTGCCCGGCGGTCTGGTTGAAGAGGGCGAGACGGTCGAGTCCACGGTCAGGCGCGAGATGAAAGAAGAGACCGGACTTGAGCTTCTTGACCTGAGGCTCTTTGGCGTCTACTCAGAACCCGGGCGCGACCCGAGGTTCGACTGCCTCTCAGTGGTATTCACGGCGCGTGGTGCGGGAGAGATGCGTCCTGGCGACGACGCTGCCGACGCAAGGCTGTTCCTGCCGGCACATGTCCCATGGACCGAGCTTGCCTTTGACCACGCGCGGATTCTCGCCGACTTCCTCCAACACCGGTCCCGAGTCTAGGTATCGGGCCGGTCGGCCAACCCGGCTAAGGAACCCAGCCGGGCAATGCGGCGGCCTGCTTCATCCATGACGCCACTTGTGCCTCGTCGAGGTCATCCTCATGGATGTTGACCCAGCGCGCGTCCCGGCTGCGCGCCGTGCCGCCGGGCGGAACCGGTCGCAGGGAGGCGCCCCGGAAGAAGGTCACCTTGACGTAGCGAGTGAAGACATGGAACGACACGAACCAGCCCTGGCCCTCAATGCCGTAGAACGGCGAGTTCCATTTCACGGCCTTGCGTACATCGGGCACGTTCCGCACGACGAGTGCGTCCAGCCGGCGTCCGATGTCGCTCTTGCAGCCCGGCATCCCGGCGATGTACGCCTGCACCGGGGCGTCGCCATCGGCCTTCGCGATACGCGCATTGCCACCAGCAAGGAGATCCACCGACCGGGTCTTCCTCGCCGACGGGCCATCTCGGGAATCTCGGAACCTGGGGGGCATCGGTTC
>CAZQFS010000208.1:0-1643 GCA_964592755.1 uncultured bacterium
GGCATCCCGCCGGTCCAGACCGGCATTGACGGGTCGCCCAGTACCACATACATCCAGATGTTGTACGGATACGGACTGCCCGGCCAGTACTTGGCAACATACGCATCCACCCCGTAGCACTTGATGTCCGAAAGACGATACGGCGTCGGACCGTAGTCGCGCACTCCCGGCACGGTTATCGTCCAGGTGTCCACCGTCGCCCGCACCAGCGTCGAACAGATGCCGTGGTTCGGGTAGGTGTAGCTCGCCTGCGTCGCACCGAAGTTCGCCACCGCACCACCAGGATACTTGCCCATCCACCGCTCAGACAGGCACTCAGCCTGGCCGATGTCACCGCAGTTGCAGGCAATGTTGTACACCACCGGCGTCAGGTCGCCGTTGGTCAGCGCATCAATGTGCGAGTTGTACCACGACGCACCGCTCGCGTCCCACTGCCACCATTCCTGATAGTCACCATGCCCACGGTACGGCACAATGCCCACACCCGAGTTGATCGCCGTGGTCACGTCCGCATTGGACCGATACTGACCCATAATCGTATCTATGTCCACGCCCGGGTAGTACGGCTTGGGCATCTGGTAGATGCCCCGCACACAGCCCGAGTACTTGGCCGGATACTGCTCTCTGTGCGCCGGCATCCTTATCTTGGTCAGCCAGTTGTTCGTCGCCGGCGGGTTCTTCTGGTACTTCAGGGTCTTCTTAATCTGGTTCGCCAGGTCCCCGGCCGAGTCGGGTGAGAACCGGCCCAGCGCAACCTCAGGATAGTTGTCGCCCGACGGCCAGGGCTCCAAATCGGTGTACCAGAAGTCAGAGTGGCCGACACCCGAGTACGAGCCCATCGGTATCTCGGCGTACTCGCCCACCAGCAGCACGTAGTGCAGGGTCTTGGGGTTGTTCCGGTTGTACTCGGCACGAATGGAGTCCTTAATCTCCTGCGCCGTGAAGCTAGTCTTCACAATCATCCGCGTGTCATAGCCCCGCGCCTTCACATACCCCAGCAGCGAGTCCACCAGCCACGGATTGGACGCGTGGTTCTGGTGACACACCACAAGGTAGCGAACACCAGGGCTGTACTCATCCTGAGGCACCACCCCGAGCCGGCTGAAGTTGTCCACGTACTTGGCATACTGCGGGAACATCCAGTCCGCCACCGCCACAGGATACGTCCCGCCCGAGTAGTCCACCCGCACGCGAATCCGTGTCGTCACCTCAATCTCACCCGCACCAGGGTCCACCTGCACCGGATAGACCTGCAGGTTGACCACTGCCAGGTCACGCCAGACCCCGGTCTCAATCACCGAAAGGTCTCTGCCCGGATAGCTTGTGCTCAGAGAGTAGAAAGCCCGGTCGTAGACCAAAGGCCCCGGCTCCTGACCGTCGAGCAGCGGCGGCTGCAGCGGGTAGACGTTCTCGACCTTGAGCGTTCTGGTCTCTTTCGCCAGCACGCGCGTCGAGACCCGGGCTCCGGAGGGAATCGCCAGCAGCACCGAAACCTTGGGCACCTGAGGCTTGCCCTCATCCAGAACTGCCATCACTTCTCCCGGCAGAGAGAGCATCGAGAACTCGCTGCCCTCGGCCGTCACCGGCGTCACCTCAACGCCCGGCACCACGACCTCAAAGGTCGTGCCGCTCGCGCTATGCTC
>CAZQFS010000209.1:0-1528 GCA_964592755.1 uncultured bacterium
GGACCACGACCAGCCTGCTGACCGCTTGAGCTTGTGCTCCCGGCCACACGAAGTAGACGCCGGGCGCAAGGTGGCGCAGGTCGTTCGCGCCGGGGTGCAGGTTCATCACGTGACGGCCGGAGATGTCGAGCAGGACGGCACGCCCGCTCACCCCTGACCCCTGTCCCTCAGGGAGAGGGAAGGGTGAGGGCGGCAGGAACAGCACGCCGCGGACGATGGTCGGGCCCCGGTTCATCGCGCTGTGTTCTCCGCCCCGCCCTTCCTGCATACCGGTCGCGACCGGCCGCAGACTCGCAGTCATCTGCGGATTGGCGCGAAACATCGGCCAGGGGAGATGCTCGGGCATGTACGGCACACCCAGGTTCCAGACGTGAATGTCGGTCGAGTACATCCAGTAGGCGTTCGATGAGATGGCGCAGTCGAGCAGGCCGTCTCGGTCCATATCTGCGAGCACCGGTGAGCCGGTGATGCCGTAGCCGTAGATGTAACGCAGGAGCCTGGGCCAGCCCGGCATCGCGCGGCCGCGCCGGTCCCAGGCATACAGCTTCTCAAACCCTTCGCTCACGTTCTCAAAACCCATCACGATATCCGGGAAGCTATCGCCGTCCACATCGCCGATGACCGGTGCGTTGAACTGGCGGAAGACCTCGTCCGAAAGCGTCTTGGGCCAGCCGGTCGGGCTTGTGCCGTCAGGTCGGAATACGGAGACAGTCGAGTTTGTCGGGAAGTTGCCGCTCACGACCACGATTTCCGCCTGACCGTCGTTGTCAATGTCGCCGAGCACCGGCGAGTTGGCGTACGCGCCCGGCAGGGTTTTGGGGAACCCGGCGAGTACCCGGCCGCTATCGTCGGTGCAGAAGAGCCGCGTGCCGATGGTGAAGGCGATTTCCACGCGGTGGTCGGAGTTGATGTCGCCCGCGACCGGAAACGTCGCGCCGCCGGTCCCGCCGAAGCCTTTGGGCCAGCCGGAGACGACGCTGCCGTCGGTCTTGAACACATAGAGGCTGTCTTTGCGCTGGGCGATGACTTCCGGCACCAGGTCGCCATCCAGGTCAACCAGGGCCGGCGAGGAGAACTCATCCGACATGGGCCAGCCTTCCAGTGCATCACCGGCCGCGTCCCATGCCGACAGATACCCTCCGCCGCAGAAGACTTCGAGCACGGAGTCGCCGTTCACGTCGGCGAGCGCAGGGATGCCGTGATAGTACAGCCCGCCAGGATGGCCGCCGTCCTGGGGCCAGCCAGTCATGACTGTCCCGTTGCCCCAGACGAGGTAGACATTGCTCCGGTTGAGGTCAAACCCGGTGGCAATCTCGTTCGGGCCGGTTCGGTTCACGTTGCCGGTCGCTGCCGGCATCTGGCACAGGCCGATACCGGCGGCCGGAAACCCCGGTACCGCGCCGCCATCATGCGACCAGGCAGCCAGGTTATTGTTTACGAAGTCCTGGTGGTCAATCCCGGCCACAAGTTCCAGACGCGCGTCACCGGCGATGTCGGCACAGGCGACCGGCGAGACGTTGGCCAGGGT